>NZ_FPAR01000003.1:0-296691 GCF_900116475.1 Pseudoalteromonas sp. DSM 26666
TACTCAATCATTTTGCGGGGCTAAACGTGCCGCTACCTGTGTTAAAAAATTCTCATTTAGAACAACTAAATAGCGAATTTTTTGCCTAGCTATCACCCCGTTTTTCCTGCCTCAAAATAGACCGCTTAATTAAGCGAATTGGTATAAATTGGTAATAAATACTCAAATAAGGGGATTGCACCCTTATTCTTGAATGATACATTTCTGATCTTACTTGAAAAAAAACCAATGAGCCCAAAGTCTACTTAATCAACACTTATTTTTATAGAGCCTATCATGTCGTTATTACCTTCATCTTCCAACGTTAAGCAATTCGTATATTTAGCACAGCAAATAAGAGAGCATGAGGGTAATGCTGCAAAAGCCAGTGGTTGTGATCTGTTTACCCTAATGGAACGAGCGGGGCATGCCGCATTTTTAAATTGGAAATCATTCAATGCACAGCAGACTCTAGTACTCGTAGGGAGTGGCAATAACGCAGGAGATGGCTATATTGCGGCTAGCCTTATTAAGCAAGCCGATAGACATGTAGTGGTGTGTGCCGTAGATGAAAATAAAGAATTAACCGGCGATGCTGCAAAAGCACAAAAGCGCTGGATTGATGCCGATGGTGAAATTTGTAACTTTAGCGCTGATGCACTCGATGAGTGTGATGTAATCATTGATGCATTACTGGGCACTGGTCTTGAAAATACGGTACGCGATAATGTTGCCACTATAATTAAAGCGGCGAATGAAAGCACTAAACCAATACTCAGTATTGATGTGCCATCAGGTATAAATGCTGATACAGGCCAACCTTTAGGTATTGCAATTAAAGCCACTAAAACAATTACTTTTGTAGGGGTAAAACAAGGGTTAACAACGGCTGCGGGTAAACAGTATGTTGGTGAACTTATCTTTGATGACTTGGCTATTGGCGAGTCATTCGTAGAATTAGCAAGCCCTTCGGGTAAGCTTATTAATATCAATAGTTTTAATGGCCTAGGCTCACGTGCTCTGAATAGTCATAAAGGTAGTTATGGAAAATTACTGTGTATTGGTGGGAATCAAGGAACGGCAGGTGCTATCAGGTTAACAAGCGAGGCTGCGCTTAGAGCTGGTGCTGGAATGGTCAGAGTGTATACCCATGAAAGCTCAATTATGCCAGTCAGTTTTGGCCGACCAGAGCTTATGGTAAGTAGTAATAACTTGCAACACGCATTGGAGTGGGCAAGCTGTGCTGTTATTGGCCCAGGCCTTGGACAAGACGAATGGGCGCAAAATACCTTTAATCAAGTCATTGAGTATTGTACACGTAATAATATGCCTTTAGTTATTGATGCTGATGCACTTAATTTACTCGCTAAACAAGCTTCACCGAAAATGCCCACGCGGTGTGTACTTACCCCGCATCCGGGCGAAGCCTCTCGATTATTAAAGGTGTCGACTGGGGAGATAGAGTCTGATCGGTTCAGCTATGTTCAACAATGTGCTAAACGTTACTCAGCAGTTTGTGTTTTAAAAGGCGCAGGAACTTTAATAGCCGATGGTAAGCATACTTGGGTTTGTGAAGAAGGAAGCCCTGCGCTTGCTGTTGGCGGTAGCGGTGATGTTCTTACTGGTATTATAGGGGCATTACTTGCTCAAGGGTTAGATTGTGCTGAGGCGACTTGCTATGGTGTTACACTGCATGCTAAAGCGGGTGATATTGCTGGGCAAAAAAATGGAGAGCGAGGTATGCTACCTAGCGATCTGTTTTGTATAGTGAGGCGGTTAATTAATAATATAAAACCATAAGATAAAAGCATTCATATTAATTTTGTTCTTTTTTTGATAAATCCATTAACCTTCTTATACTTAGTTAACGCTGTTTGGTTGTAACTGAGGTTAAAAATGTTAATACAGAAAAAAATGTATGCGGGAAGCTTATTACTTATCGTTTTCTCTTTGCTCGTTTTAACCGTAATTATGCAATGGGTGATAACGCCAATTATAAAAAATGAAGCTATTTCTGCAGCTAAGTTACAGGCTAAAGTAATCGGAGAATCATTTGCTAAGGATTTAGGAAAAAGTGCAGCATTAACTAAAAGCTTATCTGTTGTTGCTCAAACACTTCCCCTTGATAAAGATCAATTTATTAAAAATTTGGCACCGTTAATTGCTAGTGGTACAGGTATTGCCGGTGGTGGAATATGGCCAGAGCCAAATATGTTAGATGCATCAGCACAAAGGGCATCTTTGTTTTGGGCTAAGGGCGATAATGGTCAATACACTTTATTAGATGACTACAACCAAGCTGATAGCAGTCCATATCAACAAGAAAGCTGGTATACAAGTGCTGCTAACGCTCAACCAGGCGTATGTGTTTGGTCTGAGGCTTATGTTGATGCAGTTTCGAATGTGCCTATGGTAACTTGTTCCGTTAAAATTGAGCGTAATAATCAGTTTTGGGGAGTCGCTACTTTAGATATAGAGCTTTCTCATATTGAAAAGTCACTCCTTGCTGAAAACCAAGCAACCGGTACCTACAGTTTTATTATTGATAGTGCGCAGCAGTTTGTTTCTATTCCTGCATTTAGAGATACGAATTTAGCCATGCTAAATTTTTCACAAGTTGTGAGTAAAGATAGCTCTTTACAGCCTTTAGTTAACGCCTTGAAAAATGAAGATAGACTCGTAGCTGAGTTTAGTTCAGGTGTCATAAAGGGGGATAGCTCAATTCTAGTGACATTCTCACTGCCGGAGCAAAAGTGGCGCTCTGGCGTGATAATTCCAACAGCGATTGCAAAAAAAGCAGCTAATACGCTGACATATTATTTGTATGGTTCATTCATTGTACTCATTGTTATATTTATATCGGCATTATTAGTATTTGGTAAGCGATTAGTTGAGCAAATAGAGCAGACTTCGGCGCAAGTTAGGTCATTAATGCAAGGGCAAACAGATTCTAAATTACCAATATCAGGGGATGATGAAATGAGTCATCTTTGCGAAGCTATTAATGATTACGGTGATCATCTTATTAAAATTCTTGGGCTGATTAAAGAAGAGGCGGCCTCAGTAAAAAACAATGCTGAATCTATTGATAACTTGAGTAGTAATAGTCAGCAACGCGCACATGAACTAATGCAAGAAAATGAACTGTTAGCCACGGCTATCAATGAAATGTCGATAGCGGCTTCATCGGCATCAGAAGATATTGGTGGCGTTGCAGATATTACCGCTAAGTCATCAGATCTTGTAAACTCTGGATTTAATGTTATTGAACAAAACGCAGAATCTATCCAGCTGTTGTTCAATAAACTAACTGAGTCGTCCAATGCAATATCACAAATCTCTGAAGATTCACAGCAGGTTGGTTCGGTATTAGATGTGATTATGAATATCTCTGAGCAAACTAATTTGCTTGCGCTTAATGCTGCTATTGAGGCTGCTCGTGCTGGTGATTCTGGAAGGGGGTTTGCGGTCGTTGCTGATGAAGTTAGAACACTGGCACAAAGAACGCAACAATCAGCTGGTGAGATTGAAACCATGATAAGTCAGTTACAACAAGCGGCTGCAAAAGGAGTCAGTGTTATTCAAGAATGCCGAGAGTTCTCAGAAGTGGTCAATGATCGTTCAAATACAACACGCACGCAATATGAAAATATAGTTGATGCATTTAACGACATTAAAGGGCGCTCAGCAAGTATTGCCGTAGCCACTGAAGAACAGGCTCAAGTAACCGTCAATGTTAAAAAACTAGCGGAACGCATCCGAGAAATATCAGGGCAAAATGCCGCTGATGCCGAAGACTTTAGAGAAGTAAGTAAAGCCTCTAATAGCCAAGCACAAAGGCTATACGACATTAGTCAGCAGTAACTCAATAAAAAAAATCCAAGCCTTGCTTGGATTTTTTATATAAATTTGTTTATTAATTTAAAATTATGAGGATTTAAAAGTCTATCTATGAAGCTCGCCAGCTCTTTCTGGTTGATAAGTTACCTCTTTAATAGTTACTGTTATTAACCCACCGCCTGGCTTTGGCCATTCAATTTTATCTCCCTGTGAAAGGCCAAGTAATGCACTACCAACAGGGGCTAAGATTGATATTTTGTTGCCACTTGAGTCAATATTCTTCGGGTAAACAAGCGTTAAAGTAAACTCCTCACCTGTAGATTCAACAACAAAGTTCACTGTTGAATTCATGGTTACCACGGTTGAGGGAACTTCGTGTGGCTCAACGATGTTAGCCCTACCAAGTTCTGCTTCAAGTTCTTTTTCACCCGCAAAACTGTTCGCAGGTAACGATTCCATTAGCGCATACAATCGATCTGCATCCAGTGATGAGATGATTATTTCAGGTTTAGTATTCAACTTAATATCCTTAATCATGTTAAATAAAATTTACTCTGGGTATAGCTTGCAGGAACTCAGTTGCATTGGAATACACTGAGATAATTTTATTGTTGCCTTAGTGAATTTATTTTATCTCTATTGCTAAAAACCCAGCCGAAGCTGGGTTTTTATTTGAGCTAAGTGTTTAGGGGATGATTACATCATGCCGCCCATACCACCCATACCACCCATGCCACCCATATCAGGAGCGCCCGCTTCTTCTTTAGGAATTTCAGCGACCATTGCTTCTGTGGTGATCATTAGACCGGCAATCGATCCTGCAAATTGTAATGCAGAACGGGTTACTTTCGTTGGATCTAGGATACCCATTTCAATCATGTCGTTGTATTCGCCAGTGGCTGCGTTGTAACCGTAGTTACCTTCACCGCCTTTCACTGCGTTAATAACAACAGATGCTTCGTCGCCTGCGTTTGTAACGATTTGACGAAGTGGTGCTTCCATCGCGCGAAGTGCCACTTTAATACCGTGGTTTTGGTCTTCGTTATCGCCTAGTAAGTCTGCTAATTTGCTAGCAGCACGCACTAAGGCAACACCGCCACCTGGTACAACACCTTCTTCAACCGCTGCGCGAGTTGCATGTAATGCATCTTCAACACGGTCTTTTTTCTCTTTCATTTCAATTTCAGTAGCGGCACCTACTTTGATTACTGCAACACCGCCAGCTAATTTAGCCATGCGCTCTTGTAGCTTTTCTTTATCGTAGTCTGAAGTCGCTTCTTCAATTTGTGCTTTGATTTGTGCAACACGGCCGTTAATACCGTCTTCTTCACCAGCACCATCAATGATTGTTGTATCGTCTTTAGTGATTACTACGCGTTTAGCAGTCCCTAAGTCTTCAACTGTTGCTTTTTCAAGCTCAAGGCCGATTTCTTCAGAAATCACAGTACCGCCAGTTAAAACCGCGATATCTTGTAGCATTGCTTTACGACGATCGCCAAAACCAGGTGCTTTAACCGCTGATACTTTTACAATACCACGCATGTTATTAACTACCAGTGTCGCTAACGCTTCACCTTCAAGGTCTTCTGCGATGATGAGCAGAGGTTTACTTGCTTTAGCAACCGCTTCTAATGTAGGTAATAATTCACGGATGTTAGATATTTTTTTATCTACAAGTAAGATAAATGGGTTATCTAGCTCAACCGCGCCTTTTTCAGCGTTGTTGATAAAGTATGGAGATAAGTAACCACGGTCAAACTGCATGCCTTCTACAACATCTAATTCGTTTTCAAGTGATTGCCCTTCTTCAACCGTAATAACACCTGTGTTACGGCCTACTTTTTCCATTGCATCAGCAATGATTTCACCAATTTCTTTATCAGAGTTAGCTGAAATAGTACCTACTTGTGCAATCGCTTTAGTATCAGCACATGGAACAGAAAGCGCTTTAAGTTCTGCAACTGCAGCAATGATTGCTTTATCAATACCGCGCTTAAGATCCATTGGGTTCATACCCGCAGCAACCGCTTTAAGACCTTCGTTTACAATAGACTGAGCAAGCACCGTTGCGGTAGTGGTACCGTCACCAGCAGCATCATTTGCTTTAGACGCTACTTCTTTAACCATTTGTGCGCCCATATTTTCAAACTTGTCTTCAAGTTCGATTTCTTTTGCTACAGATACACCATCTTTGGTGATCACAGGAGAGCCAAATGATTTGTCTAATACAACGTTACGACCTTTAGGGCCTAATGTTACTTTTACTGCATTTGCTAGAATATTTACGCCTGTTAGCATTTTTGCACGTGCGTCGCCTGCAAACAGTACTTCTTTTGCTGCCATGTTTAATTTCCTCTAAATTCTTAAAATGTGTGTTAAACGAAAAGTAGGTTTAGCCTACAATGCCTAAAATATTGTCTTCACGCATGATCAGGTACTCTTGACCTTCGATCTTTTCTGTTTTTTCAACATATGAGCCAAATAACACAGTGTCACCGGCTTTCACTTCTAATGCTCGAACGTCACCGTTTTCTAAAACGCGACCATTACCTACGGCAACAACTTCTCCGCGAGTTGATTTTTCAGCTGCAGAGCCAGTTAATACAATACCGCCAGCAGACTTGGTTTCTTCTTCTAGACGCTTGATGATTACGCGATCTTGTAAAGGACGAATGTTCATGTTTTTAGTTCTCCTAACAGTTTCTGAACAGTACAGAAAAAAGTGTATCTAATTTGCTTTCATTAATGGGGGTGGAGTGAAAAATTCCAAGAGAAAAAATGATAAATTTTTAATCTTTTCGCTCGTATTCACCATCTATGGTCTTAGGGCGGTTTTCATCTTGCTCGTGATGCATTGATTGATGAGTTTGCGAAAACCCTGAAGTGCCAGTTTGATGCATGCTGGCGCTCATTCTTACAGTTGCTTGACTAGCAAGTCCTGCAGCTAATTTGTTTCGAATAGCAGGGGTAAGGAGTAGTAAGCCAAATACATCTGTCATAATGCCGGGTGTTAATAAAAGTACCCCTGCAATAATTACGCAAATACCGGTAAACAATTCTTTAGCAGGCATTTGCCCTTGAGCCATTTGCATTTGTACGTTTTGTAGTGCGCCCATTCCTTGCTGTTTCACCATTTTTGCACCCACAATGGCGGTTAGTACCACTAAAGCGATTGTTGCAAAGCCACCTATCACGTCACTAACCTGAATTAGTAAGGCAATTTCAATAATAGGGATGATGATAAACAGCAAAAATAAAATTCTAAACATAAGACTCTCTAAAAAAATGACACTTATTAAGGTGCTAATGAAATATAAGTGAGGGTTGTCGGGTCTATTTTCAAGCTAATAAGAGTAAGTAATAAACTTTAGTGTTAGTTGAGTTAAAGGTAGCGGGTTTAAATCAATTTACTGCAAAGACCCAAAATGCAGACAGAGTTCGTGTCTACACATTATACCCGCTATCAGCTACTATGGGGCTAGACCCCCGTAAACAAGTAAAGGTTCACTATGACAACGCAATTTAAACTTATTTTTACCACTTGCAAAGATAACGATGAAGCCCGTTTATTGGCTATGGCGCTAATTGAAAAGAAATTAGCCGCTTGTGTAAATATTTTACCGGCCATGACTTCTATTTACATATGGGAAGGTGAAGTAGCTGAAGCAACTGAAGTAAAGCTGCTAATTAAAACTAAGGCTGACAAAATGAACGATGTATTTTTAACCTTAAAAGATCTTCACAGCTACGAAGTACCAGAAATACAAGTTGTTGATGTGGCAACGGGTAACTTGGCTTACTTTAATTGGATGGACGAGGTGCTTCATTAATGCGCTTTATTTTATTTTTTTTATTAAGCGTATTAATGGCGCCTGCTTGGGCAGCACAAAATACCCTTGATGATTTTCTAAAACCGACTCAGCACACATTTTTACCGGTAAATGAAGCGTTTGTATTTGATTTTGACCAGCAAGGAAGTACGTTATTTGTTGGTTGGGATATCGCTGATGACTATTACCTATATAAAGATAAAATAGAAATTATTGCCAAAGGTGCCAGCATTGACGTGCCTGAGTTGGGCGCTGGTGAAATAATTGAAGATGAATTTTTTGGCAAAACTGAGGTGTTTTTTAATTCTCTTAGCGTTATCAGCAAACTAAGTAATGTGAGTGAAGATGGCGTTGTTAAGGTGCGTTATCAAGGCTGTGCAAAAGCAGGGCTGTGTTATCCACCTGAAATCATCAGCATTCCATTAAGTGTACTGGCAAGTGAAACTAATACTAATGACAATACTGCAGCAAGCAGTGCATTTGCAGCACTTAGCCAATCTGCAGAAAAACCAGCAACTGCATCAACACCTGATAAAGAGCTCACATTTACAGAGCAGTTAGCCAGCCAAAGCTTAATGGTTAACTTAGCCATTTTCTTTGCCGTGGGTGTGGGTTTGGCATTTACACCGTGTGTATTTCCGATGTTCCCTATTTTATCTAGCTTAATTGCGGGTCAAAAGAACCTATCTACCAAAAAAGCATTTGCCCTATCATTTGTTTATATTCAAGGCATGGCGGTTACCTATGCAGCATTAGGGCTTGTGGTTGCTGCGTTAGGCGGGCAAGTGCAAGGCTATTTACAGCATCCATATGTATTAATTAGCTTTAGCTTATTATTTGTACTGCTGGCTATGTCGATGTTTGGTTGGTACGAAATAAAGTTACCCAGCGGCATGATGAACAAGCTAACCCAAGTGAGCAACAACCAAAAAGGCGGTAACTATATTGGGGTGTTCTTGATGGGGGTTTTATCAGGGCTTATTGCATCTCCTTGCACTACAGCGCCTTTATCAGCCGCATTATTATTTGTGGCACAAAGCGGCGATTACCTAGTAGGCGGGCTAACACTTTACGTACTGAGTTTAGGTATGGGGCTACCGCTGTTATTATTAGGTACATCGGGAGGTAAGCTATTACCGAAAGCTGGCGGCTGGATGGAACAAGTTAAAACCTTATTTGGTTTTATTATGTTAGTTGTGCCACTTATTTTGCTAGAGCGCATTATAGATATTGAAATTATTATGCTTATGGCAGGCTTATTAGCTATCGCCACAGCGCTTTATTTCCATTATTGGCAAAGCGCCCAAACTCAAGGCAAATTAAAAACCTTATTGTGGTTTATGGCTGTTTTATTGATGCTTACTGGCTTTAATTTAACCAAAAACTATTTTTGGCCAACACAAGCCGTGAGTTTACAAACAACCTCGCAAAACAATGAGTTTAAACATGTTGCCAATTTAGCTGAGCTTAAACAAGCCGTATCACAAGCAAATAGCGAAGGGCGCATGGTTATGGTGGACTTATACGCTGACTGGTGTGTAGCGTGTAAAGAGTTTGAGCATTACACCTTTCCCGACCCGCAAGTACAAAGTGAGTTTAGCCATTACCAACTGATTCAAATTGACTTAACCCAAAGCGATAATGAAACAATTGAGCTAATGGAAGCATATTCAGTGTTTGGTTTACCGAGTATTTTATTCTTCAATACTCAAGGTGAAGAGCTAAGTGCACAACGTGTTACTGGCTTTTTAAATGCGGATGATTTCGCTAAGCACCTTGCTGCAGTGCGTGCCAGCGCTGAATAACCATTCTATATGGCACAACATGATTGTTAATGTTGTGCCATTATTCCCCCTCAAGATTCGTCCCCAAAATAGAGATTAGACCAGTATTTTGCTGCTATTTACTTCGAAATCACTATAATAGTTGGTTAACGTGAGAAATTGTTGCTATCTTACTTTTTTCAGCTTACTTTTTAGTGAAAAATTAGTTAGTAACCGCTTAACTCATTACTTATAGGATATATCGCGTATTATGGCTGCAAAATTAAAGATTTTAGTTATAAATGGCCCAAATTTAAACATGCTAGGAAAGCGTGAGCCCGATAAGTACGGTTCGCACTCTTTAGAGCATATTATGAGCGAGTTAAACAGCGCTGCTAATAGTTTAGATGTGGCGTTAACGCATTTTCAAAGTAATAGTGAGCAAGCGCTCATTGAACGCATTCATGATGCTTGGCAAGCGGTTGATTACATCATTATTAACCCTGCAGCATTTACGCACACAAGCGTCGCATTACGTGATGCATTGCTAAGCGTTGATATTCCGTTTTTTGAAGTGCACTTAAGTAATGTGCATGCACGTGAAACGTTTCGCCATCATTCTTATTTTTCTGATGTGGCGCAAGGCGTTATTTGTGGATTAGGTGCAATGGGCTATCACGCTGCTTTACATGCAGCGGTGAGCCGATTGCAAAACTCAAACTAAATTTAAACTAACAAACTAATAGGCGGGTCGTTTATGGATATTCGCAAGATCAAAAAACTAATTGAATTAGTAGAAGAATCAGGTATTGCAGAACTAGAAATCACTGAAGGTGAAGAATCAGTACGTATTAACCGTAACAACATGAGTGCCGGTCCTGCGTACGCGCAATTTGCTCCACAGCAATATGCTCCAGCACCCGCTCCTGCGGCTGCACCAGCAGCACCTGTAGCAGAGTCTGAAGCACCAGCGGCAGGTCCTACAGGACACCAAGTTAAATCACCTATGGTAGGTTCTTTTTACGCAGCAGCTTCTCCAGAAGCGCCAGCATATGTTGAAGTCGGTTCACAGGTTAAAGTTGGCGACACATTATGTATCGTTGAAGCAATGAAAATGATGAACCAAATTGAGTCAGATAAAGCCGGTACAGTAAAAGCTATTTTAGTAGAAAACGGCGAGCCAGTAGAATTTGATCAACCTTTATTCATCATTGAATAATAGCGCAACGTAAAAGGCCAACTCTCATGTTAGATAAAGTAGTCATTGCAAACCGAGGTGAAATTGCACTTCGTATATTGCGCGCCTGCAAAGAGCTTGGGATCAAAACGGTTGCTGTGCATTCAACGGCGGATCGCGATCTTAAGCACGTATTACTAGCAGATGAAACCATCTGTATTGGTAAACCAGCAGCAACTGAAAGTTACTTAGACATTCCACGCATTATTGCCGCAGCTGAAATAACTGATGCGGTCGCTATTCACCCAGGTTATGGTTTTCTTGCTGAAAATGCCGACTTTGCCGACCAAGTTGAGCAAAGTGGCTTTGTATTTATTGGTCCTCGTGGCGACACTATTCGCCTAATGGGCGACAAAGTATCAGCTATCGAAGCGATGCGTAAAGCCGGTGTTCCATGTGTGCCAGGTTCTGATGGTCCGGTATCGGATGATAAAGAACGCAACATGCAAATTGCTAAGCGTATTGGTTACCCGGTAATTATTAAAGCAGCTGGCGGCGGCGGTGGTCGTGGTATGCGTGTTGTACGCAACGAGGCTGAGTTAATCAACTCGATTGCGCTTACGCAGCAAGAAGCTAAGCAGTTCTTTGGCAACAGCATGGTTTACATGGAAAAATTCCTTGAAAACCCACGCCACATTGAAGTGCAAGTATTGGCCGATGGTCAAGGTAACGCGGTTCATCTAGGTGAGCGTGATTGTTCAATGCAACGTCGCCACCAAAAAGTAGTGGAAGAGGCGCCAGCACCAGGGATTACTGCAGAAGTACGTAAGTTCATTGGTGAGCGTTGTACTCGTGCGTGTATCGAAATTGGTTATCGTGGTGCAGGTACGTTTGAGTTTTTATACGAAAACGGCGAGTTTTACTTCATTGAAATGAATACCCGTATTCAGGTTGAACACCCAGTGACTGAAATGGTTACCGGTGTGGATTTAATCAAAGAGCAGCTAAAAATTGCCGCTGGTCAGCCATTATCATTCACTCAAGACGACGTTGTTATTCGTGGCCACGCTATTGAGTGTCGTATTAATGCTGAAGACCCTGAAACCTTTATTCCATCGCCAGGTAAAATCACCCGCTTTCATCCAGCTGGTGGTTTAGGTATTCGTTGGGACAGCCATATTTATGCTGATTACACGGTACCGCCACATTACGATTCTATGATTGGTAAGCTGATCACTTACGGTGAAAACCGTGATGTTGCTATTGCCCGTGCTCGTAATGCACTCAATGAGCTGGTAATCGACGGTATTAAAACGAATACGCCATTGCATAAACGCATTCTTGCAGATGAAAACTTCAAAAACGGTGGTACAAATATCCACTACCTTGAGAAGAAATTAGGGCTGTAAAGTCTATGCTAATTAAAAACCGGCTCAGGCCGGTTTTTTTATCTTTAAAAAAGAGGCAGTATCACCTTAAATAAATAATCTGGTATGATTAACAAATATGCGCTTTTCGTAAATTTTGAGGTAATCATGTCGTGTAGTTTTGATTTTCATTTAGTCGATGAAAATGCCACTGTTGCTATGGGTAATAAATTAGCTGCCATAATAGAACAGGGCGCAGTTATTTATTTGCATGGTGATTTGGGGGCCGGTAAAACGACATTTACTCGCGGTATAGTGCAAGGTTTTGGTCATACAGGTAAGGTTAAAAGTCCCACTTATACACTTGTTGAACCTTACGAGCTTGTGCGTGGCAATGTCTATCATTTTGACTTATACCGATTAGGTGACCCAGAAGAGCTTGAATTTATGGGAATTCGTGATTATTTTTCAGAAACGGCAACTTGTATTGTTGAGTGGCCGGAAAAAGGCGGAGAATTTATTCCTGTTCCCGATCTAAATGCTACGCTAAGTTATGTAGGTGATGAGCGTAAAATTGTTATTAACAGTGCTAGTGAGCGTGGTGTAGCAATTGTCGAAAAACTAAATAATAGATAATAAAATAGTTAAGGCAGTGATTATCAAAATGAGTCGTGGTTTAGTTAAACTTTTTATTTACCTCATGGTTTTTACAGTGAGCTTGCCATTGTGGGCGCAAAACACTATTAATAGTGTGCGTGTCTGGCCATCCCCTGATAGCACTCGGGTGGTGTTTGATCTCGACGATAAACCTGACTTCAGCTACTTTATGCTAAAAAACCCAAGCCGTTTAGTGGTTGATTTAGAAAACACTGATGAGTTGAAAACATTGCCAGGTGTGCCACCAAAACACCAAATTGTTAGTAAGTTACGTTACTCAAAACCTAAAAATAAACACAGCGTGCGTTTAGTGTTTGAATTAAATGGGCCAGTTAAACCGGTTATATTTGCACTAGCCCCCACAGGCCCTTATAAAAATAGATTGGTGGTCGATTTATACGATAAAAGCCAAGCTAAAAGTGCAATTACCCCTGCGCAAACGGCGGCAAAAAAACGCCAATTAAGCCAAGAGCGCGATATTGTAATTGCTATTGATGCAGGGCATGGCGGTGAAGACCCTGGCTCCATTGGCCCATCAGGCACTTACGAAAAAGACATTACACTGCAAATTGCCAAGCGTTTAGAGCGGATGATTGATGCTGAGCGAGGCATGATTTCGCGTATGGTTCGCAGTGGCGATTACTTTGTAAAACTCAATACACGTACCAACCGCGCACGTCAGAAAAAAGCAGACTTTTTTGTTTCTATTCATGCAGATGCGTTTACCAGCCCTGGGCCAAATGGTGCTTCTGTATGGGTGTTGTCGCTGCGACGTGCCAATTCAGAAATTGGTAAATGGATTGAGGATAAAGAAAAACACTCTGAGTTACTTGGCGGTGCTGCCGATGTAATTAAAGATGCTGCAAATGAAAAGTACTTAGCGCAAGCCTTGCTTGATATGTCGATGGATCACTCCATGAAAACCGGTTTAAACGTGGCTGAGGAAGTAGTTAAAGAGCTACGAAAGGTGGCTAAACTTCATAAAAAAGAGCCGCAACATGCCAGCCTTGCAGTATTAAAGTCGCCAGATATTCCGTCTATTTTGGTTGAAACTGGGTTTATCTCTAATCCACGTGAAGAGCGACTGCTTAAAAGTGCCAATCATCAAGAGCGCTTAGCTAAAGCCATGTTTACCTCAATTAAAAATTACTATTTACGTAACCCGCCTGACGACTCACTGTTTGCGTCATTAAAGTCTCAATACCCAACAAAACATAAAGTACGTCCTGGTGAGTCACTGAGCATGTTGGCAGGTCGATATGGCGTGAGTATCAGTAAAATAAAACAAGTTAATAAGCTCAGTTCAAATACGCTATTTATTGGTCAGGAACTTGATATTCCTCAGAGTTAATTTTAAAAGCGCACATATTTAAGGTTGTTATGAGTATTGAAATATTACCTGCGCGCTTAGCAAACCAAATTGCGGCGGGTGAAGTTGTTGAGCGTCCCGCATCGGTGGTTAAAGAGTTAGTAGAAAACAGCCTTGATGCAGGCGCGACACGTATTCAAATAGATATTGAACGCGGGGGCCACAAGTTAATTCGTATTCGCGACAATGGAGCGGGTATTGCAAAGGATGAGCTCACATTAGCGCTCTCTCGCCATGCAACCAGTAAACTAAAGTCCTTAGACGACCTAGAAAATATTTGTTCTCTTGGTTTTAGGGGGGAAGCCTTAGCATCTATTAGTTCGGTATCTCGCTTAACCTTAAGCTCTAAACCCGAAAATCAAGAAGCTGCGTGGCAAGCCTTTGCACAAGGCCGAGATATGGCCGTAGAGGTAAAGCCGGTTGCTCACCCTAGCGGTACCACAATTGAAGTTAAAGATTTATTTTTTAACACCCCAGCAAGACGTAAGTTTTTACGCACTGAAAAAACCGAATTTAGTCATATTGATGAGCTTATTAAGCGTATTGCGCTGAGCCGTTTTGATGTATCAATTACATTAACCCATAATGAAAAAGTGGTGCGCCAGTATCGCGCTAAAACTGATCCCGCTCAAGCGATTACGCGAGTCGCACAAGTGGCGGGTAAAGCGTTTGCTGAGCAAGGATTGCATATTCAATCGGGTGAGGCTGGGTTGCAACTACACGGTTGGGTATTGCCAGTTGGATCGGCTAATACTACTCAGTATACCTATGTAAATAATCGTATGATGCGCGACAAACTTATTCTGCATGCTATTCGTCAAGCATTTGAAGAGGTCAGTGGCGAGCAGGAACTTCCCGGATTTGTGATTTACATTGATATAGACCCACGCCAAGTGGATGTTAACGTGCACCCGGCAAAGCATGAGGTACGTTTTCATCAAGGTCGTTTGGTACATGACTTTATTTTACAAGCTATTAAACAAGTTGTGGTGCCACTTCAAGCTGAGTTTGTTAATTCGCCAGCCGCTCACACGCATCAATCACCGGTTACATCGTTTAACCAAGAACACACGACCAATAGTGAACTTTTTGATTATCCTAAGTCGTCATTACAACCAAGTCATTCGCCATCCACAAGTAGTGCCTCTTATGGTGGCAGTCGTCAAGGTGGGGGTAGACAGGTGCGTACTGAAAGCCAAAATTACCATGATGTGAATGCGTTTTATCAGGGCGTGAATGAGCAACAAGCGCAGCACTTTGATACTGCGGCAGCATTTGTACAATCTAATGAGACGCAAGTATCAGATACAGCACTGCGCACTGTCGATATAATAAGCATTGAAAAGGGCGTTTGCGTGTTCAATAATGAAAATCAACTTTATTGTTCACACTTTAAATACGCATTAGCGGATGATTGGCATACACAAATAAAAGAGCATGGCAGCCTTGAAGGTAAAGCACTCCTATTGCCTGTGCGTGTCAACGTATCAAAACAAGACACGGCGCTTCTTGCTGCTCAGCAGTCTTGGTTTACCTTACTAGGTTTTGAGTTATTAATAGAAAAGCAGTTTGTTATGGTAAAGAAGCTGCCTACAAGTCTGTACTTATTAGATGTAAGTGCTGCAATAGATGCATTGCTTGAGGGATGTAAGGCTCAGTTAGCAAGTATTGATGAATGGCTACAATGGCAGGTAAATATAATTCCCGCACGGTTCTATGCGAGCAATGCCTTTTTAGAGCAGCAAACGCGCTTACAAAATAATCCGCAAACAATTGAACGCTTGCGAGAAAAAGCAGTTAAAATAGATCTAAACTCTTATCTAACGCAATTTAATTAAGGTATTCGTGTTGAGTAATTTACCGGTCATATTTTTAATGGGCCCAACCGCTGCTGGTAAAACAGCATTGGCAATTTCACTGTGTGAGTATTTAAATACTGAGATTATTAGCGTTGATTCTGCGCTTGTTTATAAAGGTATGGATATTGGTACGGCTAAGCCTGATGCCGACGAATTAGCTCGTGCCCCACATCATTTAATTGACTTACTTGATCCGAGTGAAACGTATTCGGTTGCTGATTTTAGACGTGATGCTATAGAAAAAATTGATAAATTTCATCAACAAGGTAAAGTGCCTGTATTGGTTGGAGGTACAATGATGTACTTCAAAGCGCTAATTGATGGGTTGTCGCCATTACCTGAGGCCGATGCAAACGTTAGAGCCGAACTAGAAACACAAGCTAAAGAGCATGGCTGGCCTTATTTATACAAAGAGCTGGTTAAAGTTGATCCGCAAGCCGCACAAAAGATGAGTGAAAATGATTCGCAGCGAATTAATCGTGCTTTGGAAGTTTACCGTATAACAGGTAAAACGATGACTGAATTGCAAAAGCAAAAACAGCCAGCATTACCCTATACTTTTCATCAATTTGCAATTGCACCCGATGATCGAAGTGAATTACATCATCGAATTGAAGAAAGGTTTAAAATAATGATTGAACAGGGGTTTGAAAAAGAAGTTTTGACCCTATATCTACGTGAGGATTTACATCCCAATATGCCTTCTATTCGTTGTGTAGGTTATAGACAGATGTGGGATTACCTTGCGGGTGAAATTGATCATGATGAAATGATTTTTCGCGGCATTGCAGCCACACGTCAATTGGCTAAACGTCAATTAACGTGGTTAAGAAGCTGGCCTGATGTTACATGGTTAACAACAGGTGATGAAGAAAACTTGCATCGTGTAGTAAGTTCGCTAAGCTAGTAGTAGTTGGACAAAATTTATCTTTGTTAAATCAGTTCAGCCACTTAATTATAATAACACCTAGAACGAAGGAATAATAACATGGCAAAAGGCCAATCGTTACAAGACCCATTTTTAAATGCACTACGCCGTGAGCGCATTCCAGTATCAATTTTTTTGGTAAATGGCATAAAATTACAAGGTAAAATTCAGTCATTTGACCAATTTGTAATTTTGCTGGAAAACACTGTTAACCAAATGGTGTATAAACATGCAATTTCTACAGTTGTACCTGCACGCGCAGTCAACTTCCAAGGTGTTCAGGGAAATGAAGACACTGAAGAACCTGAAGCTGGAAACTTTTAAATTAGGAGCGTAATGCTTGTTTGACCGCTATGAATCTGGCGAACAGGCAATTTTAGTCCATATCGACTTACCTAAAGAGGGGGATCGTGAAGATCTCCACGAATTAGAAATGTTGGTATCTTCTGCTGGTGTTAGTAGTTTGGCGGTTGTGCAAGGCAGCCGTCAAGCACCACATCCGAAGCTATTTGTCGGTACCGGCAAAGCAGAAGAAATAGCTGAAATTGTCAAAATCCACAATGCCGATGTTGTCATTTTTAACCATCAGTTAAGTCCGTCTCAAGAACGTAATTTAGAGCGTGTTTGCCAATGTCGGGTGCTTGATAGAACCACACTTATCCTTGATATTTTTGCTCAGCGCGCACGTACTCACGAAGGTAAACTTCAAGTTGAGTTAGCGCAGCTTCGTCATATGTCGACTCGTTTAATCCGAGGTTGGACCCACCTTGAACGCCAAAAAGGCGGTATTGGTTTACGTGGTCCTGGTGAAACGCAGTTAGAAACCGATCGACGTTTATTACGTGCACGTATTAAAAATATACGCGCCCGTTTGGCTAAAGTTGGCGTACAACGTGAGCAAGGTAGACGAGCACGTACTCGTAATGAGATCCCAACGGTTTCTTTAGTGGGTTATACTAATGCGGGTAAATCAACCTTATTTAACCGTATTACAAATTCTGATGTATATGCCGCTGATCAGTTGTTTGCAACACTAGACCCAACCTTACGCAAATTAGATATTGGCGATGTTGGTTCGGTTATTTTAGCCGATACTGTAGGGTTTATTCGCCACTTACCGCATGACTTAGTGGCTGCATTTAAAGCAACGCTGACAGAAACGCGAGAGGCTGATTTACAATTACACGTGATAGATGTAGCCGACCCTCGTCGAAAAGAAAATATTGAACAGGTACAAGAAGTACTCAAAGAAATTGAAGCTGATGATGTACCGCAATTACTTGTATACAACAAAATTGATGCGCTGGATGATGTAACCCCACGTATTGATCGCGATGACGAAGGTCAACCTATAAGGGTATGGTTATCAGCAAAAACAGGTGAAGGTTGCGAGCTGCTAAGTGAGGCTATTAGTGACCTACTAGCTAAAAAGATGTTGAGTGAAACTTTACTACTGGCTCCTCAGTATGGACGTTTAAGAGCATCTTTATTTAACTTAAGTGCAGTACATAACGAACGTTTTGATGAGCAAGGTAATTGGTTGCTAGATGTGCGATTACCTATGATTGAGTGGAATCGTTTGATTAAAGATTTTGGCCCAGAGATTGAAAGTTTTATTAGCTGCGACTAAAAACTGAAAGATTAATGTCGGTTTTAGTATAAGAAATGCATAAGATTTGTTAGATTTAACACAATTTCCGAATTTATTTAGATAACAATGGAGTATAGCTATGGCCTGGAATGAACCGGGTAATAATGGCAATGACAAAGATCCGTGGAATAACAAAGGCGGACGTGATCAAGGCCCACCTGATTTAGACGAGGTGTTCCGTAAATTCAGTAACAAGTTTAACGGCTTATTTGGCGGTAAAAAATCCGGCAATGGTAGCGGCGGTGGACTTGGCGGAGCCGGTATTTCATTTGTACTTATTATCGCTGCCATTGTGTGGGCGTTAAGCGGTATTTATACGGTGAAAGAAGCTGAGCGCGGTGTCGTTCTTCAATTTGGTAAGTTTGACCGAATTGCAGATCCAGGCTTGCGTTGGAAGATGACCTTTGTTGAGACGGTTATTCCAGTCGATATCGAAGCTGTTCGTTCGTTATCAGCATCAGGTTTTATGCTAACTGAAGATGAAAACGTAGTAAGCGTTGAGTTTGAAGTACAGTATCGAGTAATCGACCCATACTTATACAAGTTTAGTGTCACTAACGCTGACAGCAGCCTTGAAGAAGCATTAGATAGTGCGCTGCGTTATGTTGTTGGCCATTCAAAAATGGACCAAGTACTGACTAACGGCCGTGAAGTTGTGCGTCAAAATACCTGGGATGAGCTAAATCAAATCATCGAACCTTATAATTTAGGTTTAATCGTAACTGACGTTAACTTCAAGGATTCACGTCCGCCAATGGAAGTTAAAGATGCGTTTGATGATGCAATTGCAGCCCAAGAGGATGAACAACGCTTTATTCGTGAAGCCGAAGCGTATGCCCGTGAAATTGAACCGCGTGCGCGTGGTCAAGTAACGCGTATGACGCAAGAGGCTGAAGGTTACCAAGAGCGTATTACTTTAGAAGCGCAAGGTGAAGTGGCTCGTTTTGAGAAATTACTTCCAGAATACCAAGCAGCTAAAGAAGTAACACGCGAGCGTTTATACATAGACGCAATGCAAGAAGTATTAGGTAATAGCTCTAAAATATTGGTTGACGTTAAGGGCGGTAACAACATGATGTATTTACCACTTGATAAAATCATGGAAAAACAGGGTTCATCAACACGCGTTGCTTTACCTAGCTCAAGCGATATTAACGATTTACGTAACAAGGTAAATACGTCACGTAACAGCACTGTTAATAGTGGTAACGATCGCTTTAACAATGATCGCTTCAACGACGGGAGATAAGCATAATGAAAAACTTTAGTTTAGTAATCCTATTAGCTGCCATTGTAATGTGTTTCTCGTCAGTATTTGTGGTTTCTGAAGGCCAAAAGGCGATTGTACTTTTATTTAGTAAAGTACAAAAAGACAGTGATGATCAAGCGGTAGTTTATGGTCCAGGTCTACATCTAAAAGTGCCATTTTTTAGCCAAGTGCGCCGCATTGATGCGCGTATTCAAACGCTAGATGGCACACCGGATCGCTTTGTAACTAGCGAGAAAAAAGACTTAATTGTTGATTCGTTTGTAAAATGGCGTGTTAACGACTTTAGCTCTTTTTACCTGCGTGCACGTGGTGATAAGCAATACGCTGAAACACTGCTTAAGCAAAAAGTAAATAATGGCCTACGTACTAACTTTGGTACTCGTACTATTCGTGAAATTGTATCGGGTGAACGTAGCGAGCTGATGGAAGAAGCGTTAGTACAAGCCTCTGAAAGTGCTAGTGAGCTGGGTATTGAAGTACTTGATGTACGTGTTAAGCAAATTAACTTACCTCAAGAGGTGAGTAGCTCTATTTACCAACGTATGCGTGCTGAGCGTACTGCCGTTGCTAAAGAGCACCGCTCTGAAGGTCAGGAAAAAGCAGAAACGATTCGTGCAGGTGTTGACCGCCGTGTAACAGTAATGCTTGCTGATGCAGAACGTAATGCGCGTTCTGTTCGTGGTCAAGGCGATGCTGATGCTGCTGCGATTTACGCTAGTGCTTATAATAAAGACCCTGAGTTCTTTAGCTTTGTTCGCTCTTTAGAAGCTTACAAGCAAACTTTCAAAGGAAAGCAAGACGTGATGGTGTTATCACCGGATAGCGACTTCTTCCAATACATGAAAGGCGCGAAAGCTCAGTAATCACAGCTTTAGTTAAATTTAAAAAGCCCTGCAATTGCAGGGCTTTTTGTTATCTGAATTTTAATCTTATAAATCACTGTTATTTATGTGATTATTAGCTAAACACTGATGTTTACTAAGGGCACGAGGAAAAAATAAGCTAAACGGGGTGAACTTTGCTTTAGTTTTCTGGTAAAATCTCGTCCTAATTTTCTCTAAGTGAATTTGCAATGGGTAAAAACGTTGTTGTACTAGGCACCCAATGGGGTGACGAAGGTAAGGGTAAGGTAGTTGACCTCCTTACAGATAAAGCATCTTTAGTAGTTCGTTATCAAGGTGGTCATAACGCTGGCCATACCTTAGTGATCGACGGTGAAAAGACAGTTCTACACCTTATTCCATCGGGTGTATTACGTGACAATGTTAAATGTGTGATTGGTAATGGTGTTGTTTTATCACCAGAAGCGCTAATGAAAGAAATTGGCATGCTTGAAGAGCGTGGCGTACCAGTACGCGAACGTCTTTTAATCAGTGAAGCATGTCCGCTAATATTGCCTTTCCATGTTGCATTAGATGTAGCTCGCGAAACAGCGCGTGGCGATAAACCAATCGGTACAACGGGTCGTGGTATCGGTCCAGCGTATGAAGATAAAGTAGCACGTCGTGGTTTACGTGTTGGCGATTTATTCAATCCTGAACTATTTGCTACTAAGTTAAAAGAAGTATTGGAATACCACAACTTCACATTAGTGAACTACTACAAAGTAGATGCAGTAGATTTTCAAAAAACGTTTGATGACGCAATGGCTGTTGCTGACATCTTAAAAGCAATGGTAGTTGATGTAACTGAGCTTTTAGATCAAACGCGTAAAGCCGGTGACAACATCTTATTTGAAGGTGCACAAGGTACATTACTTGATATCGATCACGGTACTTACCCTTATGTTACATCTTCAAACACTACTGCTGGTGGCGTTGCTACAGGTGCGGGTTTTGGCCCATTACACCTTGATTATGTACTAGGTATCATTAAAGCGTACACAACACGTGTAGGTTCAGGTCCTTTTCCTACAGAGCTTTACGATGGCCTTGAAAAACAAGACCCAGTAGGTAAGCATTTAGGTGACAAAGGTCATGAGTTTGGTGCTACTACTGGTCGTTTACGTCGTACTGGCTGGTTAGATGCAGTGGCTATGCGCCGTGCAGTTCAAATTAACAGCATTTCAGGATTTTGTTTAACTAAACTTGACGTTTTAGACGGTTTAGAAACACTTAAAATCTGTACGGGTTATAAGCTTGAAGATGGTACTGTGACTAACGTTACGCCATTAGCGGCTGAAGGTTACGATAAAGTAACACCAGTATACGAAGAAATGCCTGGTTGGTCTGAAAATACCGTGGGTGTAACATCGCTTGAAGGTTTACCTAAAGCAGCAATTGATTACATTAAACGTATTGAAGAAATCACGGGCGTCCCTGTTGATATTATCTCTACAGGTCCAGATCGTGTTGAAACCATGATACTTCGTAGCCCATTTGCATAATTGGGTTTATGTTGAAAAGAAGCTGCCATGTGCAGCTTTTTTTATGTCTATAAAAAAGCATACCTATTAATAGTGGAACGATCTTTGTATATTATTTGGTAAGTTTATTTTTAAAGTGGTTAATATGCGTTTATCTTCTCGTTGCTCAGTGTGGTCATTATCACTACTTACACTTTCTTTATTTAATATAAGCAATAGCTTAGCTGAAGAAAGCCCTGCAGCTGTGCCGCTGTATACCGAATCTGAGTTAATAGCTTTAATTAATGAGAACACTCATCTAGCCCGCGTGAAGGCAGATAATTGCCAGTTAGTGCAAGATATAGAAGCACGAGCCAATAAAATGGCATTGCCGTCGTATCAATTTTTATACGGTGATATGCTCGCCTACAAGGTGTGTGTTGAGCGTGATGTAGCTTTAGGTGTGTATTACATGAAAAAAGCGGCTGAGCAGGGCTTAGCGGCAGCATTAGAGCAACTAGGTCGCTACTACGATGTTGGGCAGTTAGTCCAAAAAGACAAAGCCATGGCAATAACCTACCTCCGTGAGGCCTCAGCGCAAGGTAACTTAAAAGCGCAATTACGATTAGTGGGCTTGTTTAATCAAGGCTATGGTAGTCCAAGAGACTTTGAAGATGCTTATCGTTGGCTGTTTAACACCACGGTAGCCGATAAAGCGACACATAAAAAAATAGAGCGAGCATTAACTAAACTTGCTGAAAAAATGCCAGCTAGTGTCGTTACCCGCGCGCGCTTACCTATGTAACCTAAACTCTGGCTAGAGAAAATAAACCTAATTATGACTATGATTTAATATGTTAGTAAATCCCTTAATCAGAGTTTAGGTTTGTAAATAAAAAAGCGAGAGTGCTTTTTTTAGCACTCTCGCTTTTTAGTTATTACTCGTCTTTTTTATTGTCTTTGGCTTTGTTATTGGCCGGATCTTTTAATAGCGATATTTTAGGCGGTTGCAATGCAACTACTCGTTCACCCTCTTGTGGTGGCTTTTCCATATCACTGGTAAAAGGCCTCATTTTCACTGGTGCATCTTCATCACTGTCTTTATCCCCTTTGAGAATAAACAGTGGGATCGCTTCAGGATTCATTTCTAAATACTGCTGCCAGCTAAACTCTTCAGATATACGTGTTGCACTCACTTTACCGCCTTTGGCAATAACACTGCTTAAGCGTGCATATGCGCCGTTCTCACCAAACAGAATTTGTCGTGATAAAAACGTCGCACTGTCTTTATTTGCTTTGGCGTGCGAAGAAGAGGAACGTAGTGAAAATACATTTTTTTCATTTAATAAATGAGAGAAGTACTGCACCCCTAATGCGTTGTGGTGGCGATTAGGTGAAAGCGCTAAAACACTGCGAATCGTGGTTAAAGGTAAATAACGTTCAGCATGCTCCGATTGCGGGTTACCGTAATAACAAGGCAGGCCATCCATACGCGCCATTCTACAGTTCTCCCAAGCAGGATCTGATAGATGAACAGGAATATTTTGCTCTTTTAAGCCACGTGCAATTGCACGCGATACATGGTTTGCACCAATGATTAAAATAGTATTAGGGGATGGTTGACGCACTCCAAGTAGTTTCGCAACAGGGATAGCCGTTAAGCTTTGCAGTACCACAGTAACAATAATAACAGTAAATATGAGTGGCACCATTTTTTCGGCATCGGCCACTCCCGCTTCCATCATACTCAGCGCAAATACTGAACCAACGGCTGCTGCAACAATACCGCGAGGTGCAATCCAAGCAAGTACTAGGCGTGATTTCATCGGTAAGTCTGTACCAAAGGTTGAAATAGCAATACACAATGGGCGCGCAATAAATAGCACAATAGCTAAAAATATAAATACGTCGCTGTCGAGCATCATTAAATCAGAGAGTTGTAGTCTTGCGGCCAATAAAATAAATAAAGTTGAGATTAAAATCATCGACAAATCTTCTTTAAACTCGAGTACCGAATCTATTTCCAAGTCATCTTGATTAGCTAACCAAATGCCAAACACCGTCACAGCCAGTAAGCCTGACTCATGGCTTATGTGGTTTGAAATAGAAAAGCTAATTAACACTAACGCTAAAATACCAAACTTATGTAGCTCAAATGGCAGCCATTCTCGGCGCATTAGTTGCGTCGTGATCCAACCCGAAACCACACCAATACTTAAACCAACGCCAACGGTTTTAACCAGTGCAACGATAGTGTGGCTAAGTACTTCACCCTGACCAACCAGCATTACGGCTTCAAACACTAGTACTGCAAATAAAGCGCCAATGGGGTCTATTACTATGCCTTCCCAGCGTAAAATACGATCGATATCCTGGGTAGGTCGCATCGAGTTAAGTAATGGAGCAATAACGGTTGGCCCCGTAACAACAAGCACTGCGCCAAGTACTGCAGCAACTCGCCAATTTAACTCGAGTAACCAATAGGCGCTAAAACTAATAACAATACAAGTTGTAAGCATACCAATAGAGCAGAGGTTTCTGACGACTTTACTGATCCCTTTAAGTTCTCGAAAATGTAAAGTTAAGGACCCTTCAAATAAAATCACAGCGACACTCAAAGAGACCACAGGAAAAAGTAAATCACCTAATAATGCATCAGGGTCTAATACGCCACTAAATGGCCCTAATAAAAGCCCTGTAAGCAATAAAAACAGAATAGCGGGTACTCTAAACGCCCAAGCGACCCATTGGGCTAACACTGAACACAGTGCAATACCGGCTATATAAATTGCTGACATAGAGTAAAAACTCCTTAATTTTAATAATGTTTAAAAGTATAACGGTTACCAATCAGTAATACAGTGGGTATACACGTGTAAATTAAATTTAGCTAATAAATAATGTTTATTTATTTAGTGTTAACGTCTTTTGTGAGAGTGTTATCAAAGTTATAGTCTCTATAATTACTATTTATAGTAGTCTAACTTTATGATATCTATTGCAAAATGTGCATGCCTTGTCTGTTATGACCTATTTAGCTTTAATTTTAGCCTTGATCTAAGCGGCTATTTTAACGTATTATACTTCGTGTTCGAATAATTAGTTATCTAATAAAGTTTGTTATTTAAGTAAGTAAACGTATTAGATATAAACATCTTAACTCTCTTAGTGATTGTTTCAGCGATGTTTTATAATGTTCGAACATAAAATATCATTTACCGAACTCTTTGGTATAGTTTTGCTCAAGGTGTTTATTTGCTTAACGCATATAAATTAAAGTTTGAGTTGAATTATTACCTTTCAATATTTAATCCCCATCGTGGCGGTTAAATCTCGGTCCTTAAGTCATCACCCTATCTGTTGGTGTACCAGACTTAAGAGGCTCTATGTATGTTGTTAATAAAAAAGCCGCACACAGCTTTTTACAGCGATACATAAACAACACTTTATATTTTTTTAGTTAGTACAATCCAATTTTATTGGGTTAATACTATTTATTTTTTGCATCTCAATTTAAAACAATGGTTTTAGAGACGGTGTACGCGTGTGTAAAAAAAGTGTGGGCAATGATAAACAAATTCGACGTTATGTTTTAAACATAGCGACCTGGTTTCATTCATCAGTGTGATGAATACAAATAAAATGGAAAGTTGAGCATTTATGCAAAAGTTAAATTGGCGACGTATCGTACTTAAAGTGGGCAGTGCCTTAATTGCACCCGATCAAGATGGCTGTCGTTCACGCTACTTGTTAACCATCGCACAGTTTATCGTTCACTGTCGCGCACGTGGTATAGAGGTTATTTTAGTGTCATCAGGCTCTGTAGCGGCAGGCTCGCATTTATTTCCATCAGAGAAGCCGCGCTCAGTTGTTATGAAAAAAGCCATGGCAGCAGCAGGGCAAACAGAAATGATGGCCATGTGGGATCGTTTCTTTGATTTTCCATCAGCGCAGCTATTATTAACTCATGGTGACTTACGTGACCGTGAGCGTTACCAGAGTATCCGTGAAACCGTATTTACATTGCTAGAGCACGGTGTGCTACCTATCATTAATGAAAATGATGCGGTAACAACAGATGATTTAAAAGTGGGTGATAACGATAACTTATCAGCTATGGTGGCAGCTGCCGCTGACGCTGACGCATTAATGATTTTTTCAGATGTAGATGGGCTGTATGACAAAAATCCAAATCTGCATGACGATGCCGTATTATTGCCTGAAATAAAATCAATTGATGATTCTATTTATGCTATGGCAGGATGTGCTACCAGTGCAGTAGGCACCGGTGGTATGAAAACCAAGATTGAAGCGGCAGAAAAAGCCACATCACATGGTATTGCAACGTATATTATTAATGGCTTTAAAGAAGAGACCTTTACTCGTTTATTAGCGGGCGAAAATCCAGGTAGTGTGTTCTTGCCTTATGAAAAACCAATGCAAGACTCTATTCACTGGATGACACATACCGCAAATGAACAAGGTGAAGTGGTTGTCGATGGGTCATTTGATGATTCGCTAGAAGGCGAAGACGGCTGTTTACGAGGCGATGAGATCAAGGAAGTACATGGCGAGTTTGCTGTGGGCGATACTATCTTAGTTCGCAGTGAAGATGGTACGCGTTTAGCTAAAGCCACAGCAAATTACAGTAGCTGCTTGTTAAACTTTATTGCAGACAACGAGCAGAGTGAATTCAGCGAAAAAATGCAGGATTCAATTGGACCAATTATTTCAGAAAAAGATATCGCATTATTGGAGAAGTCATGAGTTTAATTACGGATATATCACGCCAAGCAGCAAAAGCTGCACATACACTTGCTTTACTCGATACCGAGACTAAAAACAACGTGTTAACCGATATGGCAGCGGCATTAAGAGATCAAAAAGAATTTATAATCAAAGAAAACGAAAGTGACCTAAGCGCTGCGCGTGACAATAATTTAGCAGCGTCAATGATAGACCGTTTAACATTGAATGATGAGCGCATTGAAGCGATGGCTGAAGGTATCGAAGTGATTGTTTCACTTGATGATCCGGTTGGCCAGTTACGTGATATCACTGAACGTCCAAATGGCATTAAAATTCGAAAAATGCGTGTACCACTGGGCGTGGTATGTATGATTTACGAAGCACGACCTAATGTAACGGCTGATGCTGGCGCATTGTGCTTTAAGTCGGGTAATGGTGTTATTTTGCGCGGTGGTAAAGAAGCGCTTAAAAGCTCACAAGCCATTGCTAGTGTAATGCACAGCGTGCTTACTAAACATGGTTTGCCAACGGCGCTAATTTCAGTTATTCCAGATCCTGACCGTGCTTTACTAATGGAATTAATGCAGCAACGCGACAGTATTGATTTAATTATTCCACGTGGCGGTGAAGGGCTTATTAACTATGTAACAGAAAACAGTACAATTCCTGTTATTCAGCACTTTAAAGGCGTGTGTCATTTATACGTAGATAAAGATGCAGACTTAGAAGTGGCACTTAATCTACTACTTAACGGTAAAACTCAACGTACTGGCGTATGTAATGCCTTAGAAGGGTTAGTAGTTCACCAAGATGTTGCTGATGAGTTTTTAAACCTTTGCGCGGTAGTGCTTCGCCAAGAAGGCGTAAAAATAAATGCTGACGCCAAAGCGGCTGAGTATTTTGATAATGCCACTGTGCTTGCAGATAACGAATTTGGTGAAGAATATTTAGATTTAGAAATTGCTATTCGTATAGTGCCAAGCTTTGATGCAGCCGTTGAGCACATTGCTCAATTTGGCTCAAATCATACCGAAGTTATCTGTACTAAAAACGATGCTGCGGCAGAGTTATTCCAACGTAGTGTGGATGCATCGGTTGTTATGGTTAATGCGTCATCACGTTTCTCTGATGGCTCACAACTAGGTTTAGGTGCCGAGATTGGTATTGCAACGACTAAGCTGCATGCTTATGGTCCAATGGGGCTTGAGTCACTAACGACTGAGAAATATTTAGTTAATGGTGTTGGTCAAGTTCGCGAATAACTTACCCAACCTAATAAACGATAAAATGCCGAGCTTTTGCTCGGCATTTTTGATCTCAATTTAGCAAAATCAAACAACTAAGCAAACATAAAGATTAAAACAGGGCAAAAAATTATTAACAGAGAAATTTATTTAGAATATAAAAATAAGGATATTACTTAAGGGAGAGAGTAGGAAAGTGGTGGAGCTAAGCAGGATCGAACTGCTGACCTCCTGCGTGCAAGGCAGGCGCTCTCCCAGCTGAGCTATAGCCCCACATTCCTAATTTACATACAATGTAAATGCTTAAGTGCTGAGTCTCAAGCGGGGTGAACTTTAAATATTTTTACGATTTTGGTCAAGTATTTTTTCACAAATTTTTCCGTTTTAACTAATTTTTGTTAAACTCGAGCTCAATATTTACTAAAACGACAATACATAATGAAAAAATACGCGTTAGTTTTCATGATTTTCCTTTTTGGTTGTGCCAGTTCAGTAGATGAACCGCCCTACGAAATTAATAATAAACAATTTTATGACACCCTTGATGAGCAAGGTAACAAGCTTTTTGCTTATGTGGTTTCTGTAAAGGCTAAAAGTCGTGAGCAAATTAATATCAATAAAAAACTAACTCGCAGTGATGTTCAGCGTTTTGCTGAGCAAGAGCATTTTGAAGAGTCGAGTGTTTTAAAATTACAATTAGAAGATCAAGCGGTAGAGTTTCTTAATAAAGAACTAGCACAGCGTAACTATTGTGCAGATAAGCATGAAATAAACGAAGTACTATGGCGTGATTTAAGTGTGCAATTAAGAGGGCGTTGTTTGTAGTATGTTAGCGGATAAACAAAAACTAGCGGCAGTGTTAGCCCAACTAAATATAGAATATGACGTAATAGAACATCCAGCGCTACATGGCAGTTTAGATGCCGATGAACTGATGGTAAATCGCCCAGGAACACGCTTAAAAAACCTATTTTTGCGAGACAACGAAGGTAAGCGTCATTTTTTAGTGATCACCGCGCATGATAAACAGTTGGATTTAAAGTTACTTGCTAAACAGCAAGGGCTATCGCGCTTAGGCTTCGCCTCTAATGAGCGCTTGGCTAAGTACTTAAAGGTTGCACCGGGTTGCGTGTCAATGCTCAGCTTAATGAACGACAAACAACGAGATGTAACGCTTTGGCTTGACCAAGATATTTGGTTTGGCGATTTATTTCATTGCCACCCGTTTGAAAATACCCAAACATGGTTATTAACTAAGCCTGATTTACTGCGTTTTTTTGACTTTACTGAGCATCAGCCGCGGGTGATGTTTTTGCCATCGCGCTGAGCCCACAAAATAAGCCCCAGTCCACACAAACATACAGCGAGTAATGTTGCCATAAACGCCGTTTGTCCATGAGTTTGATAAACCACCCCTGGTAATAACGAGCCCAGTGCGCCGCCGCTGTAATAAAATGATACATAGCACCCGTTGGTAACGCTTGGCGGTGCGTGACTGATTTTATTAACCAGTGGTGCCGCTGTGGAATGAATCACAAACATAGCGCCGCAAAAGAGTGTGAATGCAATTAAAAACAACAACAGTGAATGACTCATTAATAACACAATACTGAGGTTATAAAACACGAATACCGCGGCCAACAATCGCCAGGCTGAAGTCATTTTTTTTAATAGCCAAGGAGTGAAAATAGAAGCCAAAGCACCCACCAAATAGCCACTATAAACAAAGCCAATGTCGCGCGTGTTATTAATTAAAAAGGTATTTTTTAAAATAAAAGGCAAGTAGTTTAATAATGCTGCAAAGCAAAAAAACATACAAAAAATGGCACCATAGAGCTTAAGTGCAGAGCCCTCTTTAAGTTGTTTTATATAATCTAATGGTGATAAAACCTCGGTTGATTTAACGAGATTAAAACGTTTATGGGGAATACTTAACGCTAGAATAATCAGCATGGCTGCTATTAGGTAATAAAAACTCTGCCACGACCAAACATCGCTAAAGAGCGCAGCCAATACACGACCAAAATAACCACCGACAATCGTACTACCTATATATAGCGTCATATTTTTTTGTAATGTATCGGCTTGATAGCTCATACCAATAAAGCTGGTCATGGCAGTCAATGCGGCAGGTAAAGTCAGTCCTTGTAAAAACCTTACCAGTAGAAGTAATTCAAAACTCGGGGCATAAATAAATAAGATACAACCCACACCCAGTAACAACATAGCGAAGCGTAATATCAATAAAGGGTTTCGCTTAGCTAAAAACAGTCCATACACCAAAGGGGCAATAGCTAAAGGCAACATAGTGGCCGTCATTAAGCTGCCTGCAACAGCAGGAGCAACATTAAATTCAGTAGCAAATAAACTTAATAATGGCTGTGGTGCGTATAAAACAAAAAAAATGAAAACTGAACAGATGAGTAGGTGAGGTAAGCGCATTAACTGCCATATACATTGCTTATTAGTTGAGCTGCATTATATACAAAACTGCTAGGGTTTTCATAAATTAACCTTTATTGCGCTAAATCATGCTTTGTTTTCAGTAGTTTGTTAGATTAATACCAATAGCGCTGTTATTTACGCTCGTTGGTGATTAAAATAGCATTAATATTCGTTTTTAGTGGGAACACGCCATGGGGTCACTACAAGAGCAATTGCTCCAAGCTGGTTTAACAACATCACATAAAGCTAAAGTTGCTAAATCAGAAAAGCGCAAGCAACAGAAAAAGCAAAAGAAGGGAGCGACGAGCAACCCGAACGATTTACAAAAGCATATTCAGCAAACTAAGTTGGAGCAGCAGCAAAAAGCTGAAGAGCTCAATAAAGCGCGCCAAGAAGAATTAAAGCAGCGCGAACAAGTAGCCCGTGTTAAGCAAATTTTAGAGCATCATAATCAAGAGTCAATTCGCGGTGAGCGTACCTTTAACTTCACTTATGAAAACAAAGTGAAAGGGCTTGATGTGAATGAGCAAACGCAAAAGGCGCTCTCGGGCGGGCGTTTAGCTATTTGTGTGTTAGAAGGTCAGTTTTACGTATTAGAAGATGAGCCTGCGCGTAAAGTGGCTGAGGTGGATGAAAAGTATATTGTGTTTCATGTTGAGCCTGAAAATAAAGCCAAAGATGAAGACGATCCGTATGCTGATTTTGAAGTGCCAGACGATCTTATTTGGTAAGCCTATTAAGTATCTGCTCAGTTAAAGCAAGCTAGTATGTGTTTTATGAGGGATACACGTATTTGTTCTGATTGATCGTCAAACCTTACCAAGGACGTATGCTTTTTAAAGATTTATTGACTACAATAATCACAACCGTTTTTTTTAACCGTAAAAAGAAGAGTAAATACAATGAGCAAGATAAAAACACTTTTATTAGGCGCGGGTATTGGTTTAGCCGCAAGTTTTTCATTTTCAGCAGCCGCTGCAGATGGCGCTGCACTTTACACAGCTAAAAATTGTCAAACATGTCATGGTGCAGAAGGTAAAGCACCTATTATGGCGATGTACCCTAAACTAAATGGTCAAAACAAAGAATATTTAGTAGCGCAAATGAAAGACATCAAGTCAGGCGCTCGTAACAACGGTATGTCTATGGCGATGAAAGCGATGGTTGCGACTGTGACTGATGAAGAATTTGAAGCGATTGCCGATTACCTATCAAAAGTACAATAACCGTTAACGCTAATTAAAAAGAGCCACACCTATGTGTGGCTTTTTTATTTGGTGATTGCCATCATGCTAATACTCATTTAGACTTCTAAACATCTACAATCACTAGCGCTATGCTGTGTTTTAAAAGGCTTGTTATGTTTGATTTACCCCAGCTCAATTTAAAAAATAAAGTATCAGAACAAGAGTGGCAACTACGTGTTGATTTAGCCGCATGTTATCGATTAGTTGACCATTTTCGTTGGGGGGATTTAATTTATACGCACCTTTCTGCTCGCCTACCGGGCACTGATCATTATTTAGTGAATGCCTTTGGCTTAACGTTTGATGAGATCACTGCATCTAACTTAGTCAAAGTAGATTTAAATGGCCGCATTATTGACGATACACCCTTTAATATTAACCCTGCAGGGTTCACTATTCACAGTGCCATTCACGAAGTACGTGAGGATGCCCATTGCGTTATACACCTGCACACCAAAGAAACGATTGCGGTTGCAACACAAAAAGAAGGGCTGTTACCGCTAAGTCAGTATTCGATGTTTTCATTGCCGTCTCTGTCTTACCATGGCTATGAAGGTTTAGCGGTGAATGACGATGAGCGTAAACGCCTGCAAACAGATTTAGGCACCACCAATCATATGCTATTGGTCAACCACGGCGGTTTAACAGTAGGCCCAACGGTAGGCGATGCGTTTATGCGCTTTTATGACCTTCAGCGTGCCTGTGAAATACAGTTAGCCATTCAATCAAGTGCGCAAGAAGCGGTGGCTGTGCCTCAAGCTATTATTGATAACATTTATAACCAAGCGAACGTCGTTCACAGCGGCAGTACAGGGGGCCAGCTAGCATGGCCTGCCATGTTACGAAAAGCGTATCGTCTTGATCCTAGTTTTGCAAAATAACCCACTGAAGGTTAATAAGGAATTTTTATGAAAGTAAATCGCGTTGAAGTCTTTGATATTCATTGCCCTGATCGTCCTGCATGGACGCCGGTATTTGTTCGAATTCATACCGATGAAGGTATTAGCGGTGTGGGTGAAGCAGGTCTTGCATACGATTTAGGCCACAGTGCAGCTGCTGCGATGATCAAAGAAATGGCCGATGCCTTTTTAATTGGCCATGACCCGTTTCAAACTGAAAAACTATGGTCGCGCATGTTGCGTGAAAGTTTTTGGGGTCTAGGCGGTGGGCCGGTGGTTTACGCAGCAATGAGTGCGATTGATACGGCACTTTGGGATATAAAAGGTAAAGCATTAGGTTTACCGGTTTATCAGTTGCTTGGCGGTAAAGTTAACGACAAGCTGCGTACTTATGCATCACAGCTGCAGTTTGACTGGGACAGTGAATTTAAAGCGCTGGTACAGCCACAAGAATATGCAGAAGCGGCACTAAAAGCGGTGGCGGAAGGTTACGATGCGGTAAAGGTCGATCCAATTCAATACGATAAAGACGGCAACACCTATTACGACCGCACAAATATTATTTCTCGTCCAGAAATGAAACTATACCGCGCTCGTATGCAGGCTATTCGTGAAGCCGTGGGTGACGAAGTAGATATTATTTTTGAATGTCATAGCTTACCAGGGGCGACATCGGCAATTCAAATTGGTGAAATTGCAGAAGAATTTGACTGTATGTATTTTGAAGAGCCGGTGAATTACCTAAACCATTCATTACATGCAAAAGTGGCTGACAAAGTGGCTGTGCCTATTGCAGGCGGCGAGCGCTTGTATAACCGCTGGGGTGTACGTCCTTATTTAGAAGATCAAAGTATTGATGTACTACAGCCAGATATCGGCTTATGTGGTGGCTTTACCGAAACTAAAAAAGTATGTGATTACGCTGATATTTTTGATGTGCGTATTCAGGCACACGTATGTGGAGGGCCGGTTGCAACGGCGGCATCATTGCACTTAGAAACAGCGATCCCTAACTTTTTAATTCACGAGCATCATACTTACGCGATTAAAAAGTGGAATAGAGAGCTATGCTTACAAGATCCACAACCAAAAAATGGTTTTTTTGAAGTATCTGAAGAGCCAGGTCTTGGGATTGAGCTTAACGATGAAATTGTAATGCGCTCACAACGCGTAGAAATAAAATAGTTTACTCTGTTGAGGAATAGCCGGTAAGTGAGTTATCACTTACCGGCTTTTTTATCGCTATGGGTTTATTTTACAAAGTACTTGTTTTAGTTCAATGGTTGCTTTGCTATCAAGGTGGCGAACAAAACAGCGCTCTCCCTTAGTCACGAGCTCAAATTGATCTGGCATATTAAGTTGCTTGCCCAAAATAGGGTTGCCCTGAGGATCTTTATGATTAAGTTGCTCAAGGGTAACTGTGCTTGAGGTGACAAAAACATCGTCTGCTAATTGAACCTGCGAGCTATGCAGCAGCTGCGCAATTGCGTCGGCTACTTTAGCGCTATTAGGCTCAATTAGTAACGCATGTTGCAATTTAGGTGTGGGCTCTGAGCTTTGTGCTAAGCACCCACTTAAAAATAGCGAAATTGCAGTTATTGCTAATAAAATCTTCATTGCTTATCTCATGTTATCGCTAAGAATAATATTCTGTTTAAGTACAGTCTGAATTCGCGCGTCTTTTACTTCAGGCATATCGGTGGCGATAGTGGGCGCAAAACCGAGAACACTATTTATTGAGCTTGGGGCTGGGCAACTGCCGGTTGCTCTATAACTAAGTGCGGTATTAAGTAAGCCTTCACTTGCATCACCTAAGCGTTTGCTAAAGTCATCGGCAACAGCACAGCCTGCAATAAGTACGGGCTGGCGCGCATTATCAATGGTATTTTGCGGTGCAAAGCCATCTGAATATTCACCAAAACCTTTGTTATTTTCGCCAGTAAATTGAATGGTAAAATAAGTAGTGTCGCAGTTATCGGTTGGGTAAAAGCCATACGGTTTACCACAGGTGCCAGCCCCTATCTGAATGATTTCAACATCGGCTCCGCGCAGCCCGTTAATTATAGCCTCACTGGCTGAGCAGGTGCTGCTGGTGGTGAGTACAAATACCCGATCTAAATTTAACGTTGGTAATGGGGTGCCTGCAGCTATTGCAGGGTTATTTTCAAACCCGACAAAACGATTTGTAAAGGGCATGGGGGTCAGTGTTTGCCCTGTGATAGGGTTGGTATTGGGATATTTATCGTTAAAAATAGTGCGTTCAAATATTTTGCCTTGGGTATTGCTACCTGCCACCATGTAGCCTACTTGGCTGGCCATTTGTAACAAACCACCGCCGTTATAGCGCACATCAATGACTAAATCTTTAATGCTGCTGGCAGCGAGTTGGTTAAAGGCGTTGTAAAGCTGCGTTTCGGCTATCGCGTTGTGGCTATTAAATTGAAAGTAACCCACATCGCCGTTTGCTAAATCAGTACGTACGTTCATTACTGGTTGCGACTCGATATTTTGAGATGTGAGCGTAACAATGCGATTTTCATTAGTGCTGATATCCCTAAATACAAATTCGGTAACTTTACCTGTTTGTTCTGGGAATAAACCTGCGTTAATAATAGCTACCTCGCTTGATGAGGTCGTGTTAATAAAATCAACACCATCAACTTCTAAAAGCTCAAAGCCCCTAATAATATTTTGATTACTAGCAGGGGTATTTGGCTCGGTATAGCTAACAATTGCTTGGCGCGGCGCACTACCAGCGATTATTTTTATATTAAAGCCATAACCAAAGCTTAGGCCTGATTGATTTTGTCTTTGCCACTCATCGGTTGGCAAACTAAAGTGAAAGTTATCTTTTTTCGCACCCGACTCAGTCAGTTGCTCCGTTTTTAAAGTATTAAAGTAATCAATGACGCCTGACGTTAATGCCGGATTAGTATCAATAATTTCGTCGTACCATAAGTAGGTTTCGTTACTCCAAGAGCGTAGCCAGTTTTTTTCATTAATTGCTTGGCATTGACCTTTAAATTGCCCTGAGCTAGCAAATACACCAGAAGCCCAGCCGCTATTGTCTGTTGTTGGGTTAGTCGCATTGTCGCTACCTCCACCGCCACAACCTGTTAATAAAGCGGCTAGCGAAAAAGGGAGTAATGTGTATTTGAGAGAAGATGAATTAAGAATGGCCATACGCATGCTCGTTTTTTAAACTGTTGAGCTAAATATAGCGGTTTTCATTTAGAGTTGATAGAGGCGCGCAGCATTTTTGTAACTCAAATGTTGCCATGTAAGATCATCGCTACATAGGCTTCGATAATGTTGCCATAACTCATTGTAGTTAATGTTAATTTGGCACACGGGGAAGTTGCTGGCAAACATCACTCTTTGCATACCAAAATGCTTTAAAATATGTGTAAAACATAGGGTTTGCTGCTCGCTATTAAGCATGAGTAATTCAAAGCCTGAAAACTTCATCGCAACATTAGGCTGTTGTGCGAGTAATTCAATGGCGCGTTGCCAGTTAGCAAGGTTGTGTGCAAGCCCTGCGTGATTAATGATGATTTGTAAGTCACTAACTTGGTTGGCATAAGAAATAAGTTGCTCGGTGATGTTGAGGTTTTCTATTTCAAATTGCGCTTCAAAATGCAGTTTTAAGTGGCACAAGTGGCGCAGGTTATCGAGACAATGAGGGTTCAATAAGCGCGTGGCATCATGACCTTCAGTGATATCTCTAATGCCGACAAGGGATGAATGTTTTAGATGTTTAAGTGCTAGTTTAAATGCGTTATTTGGTTGGTTAATTGTTGCAAAGCTAATCGCTTTGTAAGGTAGCCTTTTTATATGCTTTGCTAACCAGTTTAATTCATTAATAGGTTGCTCATTATCAAAGCCAGCTTCTATATGCACTAAACCAACGAGTTCAAAGTCCGTACTTTTGATTAGTTTAGCAACGCTAATCGGTTGTTTTATTTTATCTAAGTTAGGCCAAGCGGGTGGGTTAGCACCTTGCAGCCAGGTGTATTGACCCTCCAGCAAATTAAAAAAATGCACATGCGGGTCAATAATTTTAGTACTCATTGCGCTGTGTAACCGCCATCAATGCGTTGCAAACTGCCGGTAATAAAGCTGGCTTCTGGACTTACTAAAAAGTTTACCAGTGCTGCAACTTCATCGGCTTGGCCTAAACGATTAAGTGGTTGTAAAGCAGCTTCTTCGGCAACAATATCTGCCTTATTTGCGCCACTTTTTTTGCAGTATGCATCAATCGCATTATGAAATAATGGCGTTTCTATGGTGCCAGGACACACGGCATTAGTGCGAATATTAAAGCTTGCGTAATCTAAGGCGGTGGTTTTAGCCATCGAAGCCAATGCATGTTTAGTCAGGTTATAAGCAAATGAGTTTTGTTTGCCAATAATGGCCTGATCTGAGGCAATTAACACAATAGCGCCATCTTGTTGTGCTTTCATGGCTGGTAATACGCTTTGTATAGCCGCGTACGCACCTTTAACATTCAGTGCCATTAACGCATCGAATGTCGCTTCATCGGTTTGCTCAATTGTGGCACTTAGGTGCTTGCCAGCATTTGAAACAAGTACATCAATGCGTTGTGTTTTTTCAATAATAGCCTGTATACACTGGCGTACGGCGGTTACATTACTAACATCACATTGATGAAAAACACCACTCTCACTGGGTTCAATATCTAGGTTATGAACCTGATAGCCGCTCGTTAATAATCGCTGAACCACAGCAAAGCCAATGCCTTTAGAGCCACCGGTTACTATTGCAACTTTTGACATACTTGTTCCTTTAATTAGCAATTAATGTGCGTGGCCGCAACCACCTTCAGCATGAACATGGCCGTGAGAAATCTCTTCGTTTGTTGCTTCTCGAACTGAGACAACCTCAACATCAAAAGTCAGCGTTTTACCAGCAAATGGGTGGTTTAAATCACAATCAGCATTAAAGCGGCCTACTTTTACAATGGTTACTTGGTGGCGACCTTGGTTTGATTGCACCATAGCAGTCATGCCTGGTTTCCATACTTTTACATCACCTTGAAGGTGCTTAAGCGGAATGCGCTGAATTAAGTCATCAACACGCTCACCGTATGATTCACTTGGAGATAACGTAACGCTAAATTTATCACCAGCGGTTTTACCTTCAAGTGCGGTTTCTAAACCTAAAAGCATGCCTTCGCTGCCGTGAATATAACTTAATGGCGCGTCGTTTAGGCTGCTTTCGATTTGTTCACCCGCTTCGCTTAGGGTGTAATGAAATTCAACGGCCGAATTTTTACTGATTTGCATGCTTGTCTCTTTGAGTTTTAAATTAATTAAAGGCAATTTTACGCGAAATACTGCGCTTTAGAAACTTAACGTGGATGATTTAATGTATTTTGTAAGTCGAGTAACAGGTCTTTTTTCGCCGGTGTAGTTTTTGGCGTAGCGGCTTGAGGTATAAATAAAACCAACTGAGTCCCAGGTTTTAATACGCTTGAGGCAGATAATTTATTCCAACGCGCTAAATCGCTATGAGCAACGCCGTATAACTGACTTATATTCCAAAGGTTATCACCGGGTTTTACGTGGTAATCTACCTCGATGGTTGGAATGATTTGCTCTTTTTGTTCTAGATAAGGGCTTATTTTATAGTTAATAGTGAGCGACTCAGGCAAAGTTTGCGGCTCCCCTAAAATAAGCTTTTCGCCAACGCCAATAAAGTTATTTTGCTTATTATTGAGCTGTTTTAATACTTCTAAAGGCAAGCCAAAATGCCTAGCAATACCGTACAGCGTGTCATTTTTCTTAACGATGTATTCGCCTGCAAAATTGGCTTTAAAAAAGCGGTTTTTTAATAAAGCTTGTTGCTCTATAGGTAATAACAGAGTGTGCGGTCCATGGGGAGAGCTTTGATTTTTTAAATAACCCCGATTAAGGGCATGCAGTTGTTTGGCGCCCATGCCAGAGAGCTTGGCCATAACTGAAAAATCAAACTGTTTTGCCACATTTAGCGAGGTAGTCAGTGCTTTATAAGGAAGCTTTGGCCGTTTAAAATTTGCCTTAGGGTGTTTCACTAAATAGCTCAGTGCTAATAGTTTTGGTACATAGTCAGCGGTTTCTTTTGGCAGTGTTAGTGCCCAAAAGTCAGTTGATTTACCTCGTTTTTGATTGCGTTTTATAGCGCGCTTAACTCGGCCTTCACCGGTGTTATAGGCCGCAAGTGCATGTAGCCAATTACCATCAAAACGTTTATGTAAATAGCTCAAGTAATCAAGTGCCGCATCGGTTGAGGCTAATACATCCTGGCGTCCGTCGTACCATTGATCTGATTTAACCCCAAAATGATGCGCGGTTGCTGCAACGAGTTGCCACACACCCACAGCGTGTTCGCTTGAGCGTGCGGTAGGTCTAAAGCCACTTTCTACAAACGGTAACAAGGCGAGCTCCATCGGCAAGCGCTTTTGCTCAACTTTTTTTACAATATGGTATAAAAAAGGCGCTGCACGTCGAGACACTATTTTTAAATAATTAGGCTGTTTTAAATACCAGTTAATGCGTTTTTTTAACGCCTGATTTTGCTCAACCGGTAAATGTAAGTTATCAGCAATATGTGCCCATAACTCTGTGGGTTGAGCTATTTCAGGGGCTTTGGGGGTGGCTTTTTTATTAATGACTTTGTGAGTGTTTATAGAGGTCGGCGTATTTGATAGTGCCGGTTTTGACTCTACAGGTGTGGGAACTGCAGGCGCAATGATCTCTGGCCGGGTGGTTTTACAGCTGCATAGCAATACAATGGCAAAGCATAAGATCAAGTGACGCATTTTGTTCCTTTTTAAAAAATATATTTCCATATTTTAACACAATCCATTGTGTTCAGTTATTGACTGTTTTTAGCGCGAAGTAATCCCGATTGCAAAAATAAGTGACTTGATTTTATATCAAGTGGTTCTTGTTGATAAGGTTTTAGTGCCTCACTAGGGAAGTTTTTTTGTAATTGCTCAATACTGGCTTCAGGGTTATTTTTAGCATGCTCCGTAATCGCTTCTAAAAACGTGAGTGACTGTTTTAGTTTAACTTTATCGACTAAATCGCCATGTCCAGGAATAAAAAGTGACAGCGTATTATTATTTATATATTTTTTTAATAAGCGTTGCCATTGCTTAAGCTCGCCATGCCCAGGGTAAGGTAACCAATCGATGATATCACCACCAATTAAGGTTTTACCTTTGTCGGCAAGTAGTGTTAAATCGCCATTAGTATGTGCCTGATGCGAGTTTATAGTGAGTGTATAGCCACCTAAATCTAACGTTTTAGATTCACTAATACTCATTTTTGGTGGTGTTAATTGATAGTCTTGCCAGCGAAATAAGCGCTTTTTAGCGCGGGTAAGCTTTTCTCGCCATTGAACTTGCTCAGCATCGGGTAAGGTGGCTAATCGTTGATAGCTCAGCTCAATGCTTTTCTCGAATCCCTCTAGCTTGTCTGTTAAGGCTTGCTGGTAAAGCGAAAAGTCGTTAGCGACTTGTTGGTGAGTAATAAGTTTTGCGTCTGGGAAGTAATGCTGCATAACCGCCATCCCCAGTAAGTGATCGTCATGAAAGTGGGTTGCAACTAAATAACACAAAGGCGTCTTTAGACGTTGTTTTAGCTCAGTTACCAGTTGTTCTACCGCCGCAAAGTTACCACTGGCATCAACGAGTAATGCACATTCACTGCCTTCAATTAATACTTGGTTAGAGTCGTAAAAACGAAGTCTTTCAGGTTGCTTAAGAAATTGAATATTAGCTGACAACGGTTGCCACTCAATTGCCGCCTCGCTTTTTGTTTGCATAAACAAGCAAATTAAAGGCAGTAAGCACTTACCTATTTTTTGAGCTTTACTTAAAAATGGTTGCATCTTTATCTCTAGCTGTATTTTTGACGGTAAAAACAATAAAAGCGCAAAATGCGCTTCTATTTAGTGTGCTCAGAGTTCGAGCTTAAGTACTGACTCAATTTATCAATCAGTTGATCTTGATATTCAAGCTCAACTGATTTTTGAGTTTTCGCTTCAAGCAATTCGTGGCTTAAATTTAAGGCAGCCATAAGTAATGCTTTTTGATCGTTTCTGACTGTTGAACGTTGTTTCATTTGTTCAACTAAATCATTCAGATTTTTGGCGGCCGCTTTTAGTGCCTCTTCTTGCCCCGCAGGACAAGCAAATTGCTGCTCTTTACCAAGCAATTCAACAGTGACTCGCTGGTTTTGCAGCTCAGACATTAGCTTGCCTGTTGCGCGCTTTGTAATTTATCTAACAATGATGACAAGGTGGTACTTGCATCTTTTTGTTTTTCTTCATTTTCAAGGGCTTCTAACTGCAATAACTCATTTTCATCAAGTAGCTTGCTGTTTTGCTCTTTAAGCTCTGAAATATCAGTTTGTAACTGATTATTACGGGTAATTAGTTGGTCGATCAGTTGTTCGAGTTGTTGAAGAGTGTTGTTGTTCATAAATGCGCTCATATAACTGTAATTAATGTCATGCAAATGTAAAGCAAAGTGTGTTTATTTGCCAGCATTTACGCTGGTTTTAGGTGATTTTTATTCTATGTTAAGGGATAATTCACGCTATTGGCTTTTTCATTCAGAAGCGGTTCACGTAAACCCCCGCTTTTGCTGGTATCGATTGTCAAAGTAGTGTGCTTATGGTTCACTGATTTTATTAAATAGCGTATGGTGAAAATAAATAATGCTTAGTTACAGACACTCCTTTCATGCGGGTAACCCTGCCGATGTACTTAAACATTTAGTGTTAGCGCAAGTACTGGGTTATCAAACAATTAAAGATAAGCCGCTTGACTATATTGATACGCATTCGGGGGCTGGTTTTTTTGAGCTTGCTGCGCCTGACGCGCAAAAAAACCAAGAGTACCAAGATGGCATTGAAAAACTGTGGCAACATACTAGCCAACACAGTGCCTTAAATGACTACATTGAGCTAATAAAATCATTTAATGAGAGCGCATCGTTGGCGTTTTACCCAGGCTCACCAAAAATAGCCGAGCACTTTTTACGCCGTCAAGATAAGGGCTGGTTTTTTGAGCTACATCCGCGAGATTTAGTCTTACTTGAAGAAAACATGCAAGGTAAGCGCTCTATTCGTGTACGCGGCGAAAATGGGTTTGCAGGCTTAATTGGTCTGCTACCACCAGCCTCACGCAGAGCCTGTGTGTTAATAGACCCGCCATATGAAATAAAAGACGATTACAATACGGTGGTACAAACCATTGTTAAAGCACATCAACGCTTTGCAACAGGGACTTACATGATCTGGTATCCGGTTGTGGACAGAGAACGTATTGATAATATGGAGCAGGGTTTAATTGACGCGGGCATTAAAAATATTCAATTATTTGAATTAGGTACTGAAGCAGATACAGAAGTACATGGTATGACCGCCTCTGGAATGATAGTGATAAATCCACCCTGGAAGCTGAAACAAACTATGGATGACGTGTTACCTGAACTAGTAAGCTTGTTGAGTAAGCCAAGTGGCTTTTATCGCAGCGAGCAGTTAGTTGCCGAATAAAAATAAATAAGCCTAGGGTCTGTTGACCTTTGCGGATTAAAATTTGTTCAAACTAGGGGCGGTTTAATCGCGGCGCGAGGTTTGTAACCTAGTGGGCTAAGTAAAAACCGAGCAAAGCTTCCGCGTCCTGCTCACGCCCCTTACCTACATCCATGTAGGCAACAAAGAGTAAATCGCCCCTAAGCAGAACTCTTCGGGCAGCGCCTGTTTGGCATTGATGCTGCGTTATCGCCTATTTATGGGGAATAACCACACCACATAGGCTCTGCCTTGCCTAAATACCAAACAGACTGCTGCAAATTTAACCTTGAAAGATCAACAGCCCCTAGTTTAACTGGGCTTTATACTGTTCTGCTTAGATGCGGAGTATTGTTACGCTTAATTAAAAGTAAACAGCGTTAAAGGTAGCAAGTTGCTTGCCTGCCTCATTTTGTAATACTAATTTTTCACCGTTAATTTGCCATTGCGTTGCTGCTTGCAGCACACCCGCCATGGCGCTTTCTTGTTCCATATTTTCATGACACATTTTTTGCGTGGTAGCTAACTGCGTAAAAGTAACCGTTTGCTTCGATACTTCATAACCGCCATTAAAGTTATTGCACCCTAAAAAACCGTGCACAGTGTTGTCACTATTAAATTGAATAAATGGCTCTTTAGTATTCACTTCAACGGGATTGCCGTCAATTGAAACGGCTTTGAAGTAGGTATTTACTAAGTCAACGTCTGGCTTTGGCGCTACTTTTGAAACAATAATTTCTAAAGGCTCTGATGAGGCCGTATTAGCAAAAGGCGAGTTACTTGTTGTGCTGGTGTATAGTAAGTTTCCTTGATTATTAATGGTTGCGCGCACGCTGTAGCGATGGGCTGGATCAATTTTTTCAAGGTTGTATTCAAGCTCTACTTTATACGGCGGTGCGCCTACTAAATCAATTACCTGCTCAGAAATAACGGTTGCTGCTACATCCATTTTTGACACATCAACCAAGGTAACGGTTAGCTGTGAATTAGGCGCTAATAGGCTGCGATCTAAGTAGCTAACTTGTACCGGTAAGGTAGCTGTTGTTTGTTTCACAGCGCTATTTTGCTGTGTGGTATCATCGTTACATGCGCTAAGCATAAGTGTGCCACTTGCTAAAAAACATAGGCCTGCAACCGACTTTAAGATTGAGTTTGGCTTTGGTGAGAACATAACAGTTCCTAGATATAATTACGGATATAAGCAATAGCATACGGCTAAGTTACTTAATCATCGCTTAACTTGTAAATACAGCCAATACAGAAAGTTGAGATATAAAAAAAGACGCTAGGCGCCTTGATTCGTTACTTATTTTTTAACGTATTTAGTTAAAATTACAATACGTTGTCCATCAACACGCCCTTCAATATGTTCTGGGTTGCTGGTTAAGCCAATATTGCGCACAGCAGTACCGCGCTTTGCCGTTAAGCTGCTACCTTTCACATCTAAGTCTTTTATTAAGGTGACGGTATCGCCAGCTTGTAGCACTACGCCATTACTATCAATGTGTTTAATATCATCATCTTCAGCAAGCGCTTGCTGAGCCCATGTTAATGTGTCTTCTTCAAGGTAAATCATATCAAGTGCGTCTTGTGCCCAGCCATTATCGGCTGCTAGTCGTGTCAGCATGCGATAAGCAACAACTTGTACCGCCGGTGTTTGGCTCCACATGCTGTCATTTAAACAATGCCAATGAGTAGGAGTTAAATCGCGGGTGCCCTCAATTTGATCTTTACATGTTTGACAGGTGTAAATGCATTTATCTGAATGAGCTTCGGTAACTGGAGGTACTTCGTATACAGTTAAGTTATCTGTTGCTGCGCAGAGTTCACATTGGTTGTTGCTACGCTCTATTAAGGCTTGTTCAATGCTCATATTAGGGGCTCTTGTGAGTTTATAAAAAATATATAAGAGCATTATACCTTATAACCATAACCTTTGGGTATGCTCAGAGCGGCTGATAGCAGCAAAACCTTATAAAAAATAAGGTTAATAAAGGTTTTTATTTTAAGAATATAAATTTAGGCTTAGTCGCTTGTTTTTTATTCGAATTAAAATTGCAGCAAGTCTTTAAAGTTTCACTATACTGGTTAGGTATAACAATAAAAATAACGCTCACATCACTGCAAAACAGGAAGGGTAATGCCAAATAATCCAGACGTAAAAAATTCATCTATTTTGGTCACTCAATATATTGCTAGGCAACCCATTTTTCATGCTGATAGAAGCATTTTTGCCTTTGAGTTACTTTATCGCGATTCAGTTAATAATGCCTTTCCTGCGGGAACAACCGACGGGCAGGCCACTGGGCGACTTTTTTTTAATGCGTTAATGCTGGTTGGGGTGGAAAAGCTGGCGCTTAATCAGACCGTGTTTATAAACCTATCTAGTGAAGGACTTTTAGAGGATTTACCTACATTATTGCAGCCTGAAAATACTGTAATTGAAATTGTTGAGCGTACTGAAAATATCGAGCTTGTTACTCAACGAGTAACTGAGCTAAAAAAAGCAGGGTATGTATTTGCGTTAGATGATTATGACGCGCATGAAAAATGGCAACCTTTGCTCAGTTTGGTTGATTATATAAAGCTTGAAGTAGAAGAGCCTATAATAAAAACCACCATGCTACTTAAAAAGCTCAAACGCAATTACCCTGAGGTTAAAATAGTGGTAGAGCGAATTGAAACCTATGACGAATTTAGGCAGCTTAAAGAAGCTGGATGCGATTACTTTCAAGGATTCTTTTTTGCACGGCCAGAAATGCTCAGTTACGGTAATGTTGAGCCGTTAAAAATGGCGGTTTTTGATTTATTGCGCTGCACATCTCGTCCTGACTTGGATTTTAACGAAATTAATCAACGTATTTCTAAAGATGTGGGGTTAACCGCACGTGTTCTCAAACTAGTTAATGCTCGCTCTGCTAATAAAAATTTAGTGATTACGTCAATTCCACAAGCGGTTGTGTATTTAGGGGAAGATTCTATTAGAAAGTTTGTACGAGTACTGGCGCTGAGCGAACTTGGCTCAGACAAGCCTAGTGAACTTACTCGTTTAGGTTTATGTAGAGCGCAGTTTATGCAATTGATTTTAGAGCCCGGCGGAAAGATTATTGCAGAGCAAGGCTATTTAGTCGGCTTGATGTCGGTGCTTGATGCTATTTTAGATATGGAACTGGAAGCTATTGCCAAAGAGTTTAGTTTAGGGGCTGAGTTATCTGGTGCACTTTTAAGTTTTGATGGCATGATGGGGAACTCATTACATTTAATAAAAGCAGTAGAAGAAGATAACTGGCAATTGGCTAAAAAGTTGCTAGAGACTATTCGCCCTGCATCAGATATAGAGCTGGTGTATACAGCCATGTTAGATGCGCGCCAATATGCGGATGAGTTATTAGCCACCATTATTGAACAAGACTAACGCAAAACGTTTGGGTATGATTGGCACATATTGATTTTACTTAGTATTACACCATGCGTTTACTTTTACCTATCACGACTATTTTAATTGCCTTAGCTTTATTGATCCCCGGGGTGACACAGCCGGTGTTGAGTATGGAAGGCAAAATTGATAAATCTAAACTTGCTCAAGCCGGTATTGAAATGCTGGCAGATGAAGGAAATCAAAACACCCGTAATATGCTAATGATGATCTCGAGTATGTTGGGATTAGACAAACTTGAAGGCGAGATCCGCGCTTATCAAAAAACGCGTAGTATTTGGGGCACCGTTAACGAACTGGCCGATAACAAAAACTACTTAGTGGCGATATTAGTGGCGTTTTTTTCAATAGTGATCCCAACAATTAAGCTGCTGCTTCAATTTTTTTATTGTGCACTGAAGGAGACTTCGTTTAAGTACAAGCTTGGTAAAGTGATAATTGGCTTAAGTAAATGGAGTATGGTGGATGTGTTTGTTATTGCATTAATCGTGGCTTACATGGCTGGTAATGCAAACGCGAACTCAGAAGACTTACTTAATATGCATGCTGAGTTTGGTACTGGTTTTTGGTATTTTACCGGCTATTGCCTGTTCGCTATTGCGGCTAGTAGCTTGATAAAGCCAATGGTAAAAACCAGTTAATGATTGAGTTTTAAAGCCAGTTACCATAAACTTTTAGCGTCTATTTACTTTTAGGTTATTTCATTGCAACGTATTTACTGTATTTTACTCACGCTAACTTTGTTACTCACTTTTGTGGGTCAAGCCGTTGCGTCTGTATCTATGGTATGTGATGTGCCGCATATGAACATGGCAACCCATGCACCGATGCAGCATAGTGAAATGGCAATGAGTGACGACGCTGATACAACAACCATGTCTATGGATTGCTGTAGTGAGCAAAGCACGTTAACCCAAGATTGCAGTTGCCCGATGAGTGCTTGTAATTCGCATTCGGCCTTGCATGTAAACTCGCTATTTATAGCTTCCAAATTACCCTCTGAAAAAGTGCACCTTGCTGTCATGCAGCGCCAACCTAATTTTGCACGATCTCTTTATCGTCCTCCTATGCCTGCATAACCGCAGGATAGGTGTATTCAAAATCTAGCCATTTAGCTTTTTGTCATCTATCTGCTTAAAAATTTAATCGTTTTTTATTTTTTAAATTTAAGTGGAGCAAGTGATGAATCACTTCGCAGTATTAAAAGCCGTTTGTGTGAGCAGCTTATTGAGCATTAGTGTCTCTGTACACAGTGCTGAACTGAGTTTAAATGAGGCAATTAACTATGCCTTAAACCATGAGCCTTGGCTTAAAGCCAGCAAACAAAAACAAACATCAATTGAAGCAAAAAGTATTGCCGCAGGTACCTTACCTGATCCGGTACTCACGCTAGGGTTAATGAACTTACCCACTAATGGTTTTGCTTTTGATCAAGAAAATATGACCCAATTTAAAGTAGGAATTAGCCAATCGTTAAGCCGAGGCGATAGTTTAGCATTGCAGCAAAAAGCACTGTCTCAGTCGGCTGCGGCAGAGCCTTGGCTTCGTAAAGATAGACTCGCGCAGGTAAAAACCACAGTGACCGAGTCATGGCTCAATGCGTTCAGAGCGCAGCGAACTATTGCACTTATTGAGCAGGACAAAGCCTTGTTTACTCAGTTAATCGATATTACCGAATCAAGTTATGTAAGCTCGGTGGGTAAAACACGCCAACAAGATATTATTCGTGCGCAATTAGAGCTAACCCGCCTTGAAGATAAACTAATGCAACTTGATCAACAGCTTCAAGGTGCTAAAAAGCGGTTAACACAATGGTTGCCCATCGACATGCTAAGCCAGCCTGTTGGTGAGGACTTTTCAGCGCTTGCAGCGTTAAAAAACTACACGGAGTTAGAGTTTCAGCAATTAATGGCATTGTTATTAAAGCACCCCGCTATTATGGCGATTGATAATGCAATAGAGGCAAAGCAAACTCAAATCAGTGTGGCTGAGCAAGGCTATAAACCGCAAATTGGTGTGAATATGGGATATGGTTATCGTGATGATATGCCAATGGGGGGCTCGCGAGCAGACCTTTTCTCTGTGGGAGTGAGTATCGATTTACCGCTATTTACCGATAATCGCCAAGATCAACTCGTTAATGCCGCGATTGCTGATAGCGAAGAGGCAAAAACACAAAAATTAATTGCCCTTAAAAAGCTACAAGGAATGTACTTTAAGGAAGTCAGCCAACTAACACGATTAAGTCAGCGAGCAGCGCTCTATAAAACTAAATTATTGCCGCAAATGGCCGAGCAATCCCAAGCGACCCTGAATGCTTATACTCGCGATGATGGTAATTTTTCGGATGTGATGCAAGCGCGGATCAGCGAATTAAATGCCAAAATAGACGCACTTAATATTCATGTTGATCAAAAAATTATTATTGCACGGTTAAATTATTACGCCAGTGCTGATGACGCCAGCTTAAAAAACTTATCACAGCAGGAGCTAACCTATGAATACTAATTTAAAATTGTCATTGGTGGCTATATGCAGTGCAGCGCTGACGGCCGGGGTGTTATTGAGCTTGCCAGCTGAGCACACTATGCCAAGCAATGACAAAACCAGTAGTAAAAAAGAGCCGCTTTATTGGGTGGCACCAATGGACAGTAATTATCGTCGTGATGAACCGGGTTTATCACCTATGGGTATGGATTTAGTGCCTGTTTATGAAGAGTCAGACAGTGATGCAAATGAAGGCCCCGGCAGTGTTAAAATTTCACCTACCGTGATCAACAACTTAGGTGTACGCACGGCACCGGTGGAGTTTGCAGCGCTGGAAAATGAAGTCAACACGGTAGGCTATGTACAGTATAACCAAGACCAGCTCATTCATATTCATCCGCGGGTGGAGGGCTGGGTAGAGACATTATATGTGAAGGCCGCAGGCGATCAGGTTAAACAAGATGAGCCACTTTATACCTTGTATTCACCGCAATTAGTCAATGCCCAAGAAGAGTTTGTTTTAGCGTTAAAGCGCAATAATCCGGTGTTAATTCGGGCGGCTAAAGCACGTTTAAAATCGCTTAATGTGTCTGAGGGTTTTATTTCACGCTTACAAAAAAGTCAGCAAGTGCTACAAAATATTACTTTTTATTCTCGCCAAGGTGGCGTTGTTGATGAGCTTAATATTCGTGAAGGGTTTTACGTTAAACCAGATACATCAATGATGAGTATTGCTCAGCTTGACGAAGTGTGGGTTGAGGCTGAGGTATTTGAACGCCAAGCTGAGCTGATCCGTGTTGGCTTACCGGTAACCATGACACTCGATTATTTAAGTGGTCAACGTTGGCAAGGGCAAGTGGATTATATTTACCCTACTTTAGATGCTAAAAATCGTACTTTACGAGTGCGTTTGCGCTTTAATAACGAAGGTCATCAGTTAAAACCAAATATGTTTGCGCAAGTGAGTATTCATAGCCAAAAAGCTGAAAAGCAGTTAATTGTGCCTAAAGAGGCGGTTATTCGCACTGGTAGCCAAAACCGCATTGTAATTGCGCTTGGTGAGGGGCGTTTTAAATCGGTTGAAGTAACCTTAGGGCGAAGCGATGCGACTCATACTGAGATTTTATCGGGTGTTATGGCTGAAGATGAAGTGGTTACTTCAGCACAGTTTTTAATTGATTCAGAGTCGAGTAAAAGCTCTGACTTTAAGCGTATGCAAGCCCCTTCGCACAGCACAATGGCAATGAGTGATAGTGACCCAAGCATGGCTACTGTGAATGGGGTTATCAACAGCATTGACCCTAGCACGCGGGTTATGAATATTAGCCGTGAGGCGATTGAAAAGTGGGGGCGCGGACCTGCAACTATGGACTTTGTGTTAGCAAAAAATGTAACCATTGAGGCGTTTAAGCTAAATGATGAAGTTACATTTACCTTTAGTATTGAGCAAGGTGAGTTTGTGATCCATACAATGACTTCTGTGCATGCTATGCACAGTCAGCACGAGTAGGAGTGGTTATGATTACTGCAATTATTCGCTGGTCTGTTGTTAATCGTTTTTTTGTACTGTTACTGACCGCAATACTTATTGGTGGCGGCTTGTATGCTGTAAAAAACACCCCAGTAGATGCCTTACCCGATTTATCTGATGTACAGGTTATTGTTAAAACATCTTACCCTGGGCAAGCGCCGCAAGTAGTGCAAGATCAGGTCACATTTCCTATAACCACGGCGATGTTATCGGTACCAGGGGCGCAAACAGTACGCGGTTTTTCGTTTTTTGGTGACTCCTACGTGTACGTTATTTTTGACGAAGACACCGATTTATACTGGGCACGAAGTCGTGTTCAAGAATATTTAAGTCAAGTATCTGCGCGTTTACCCAATACGGCAATTGCAGAGCTAGGCCCGGATGCCACAGGAGTTGGTTGGGTGTATTTATATGCACTCACTGATACCACAGGTAAGCATGACATAAGCCAACTACGCAGTTTACAAGATTGGTTTTTAAAGTTTGAACTGCAAACTGTGCCCGGTGTATCCGAAGTAGCATCGGTAGGTGGCATGGTGAAACAATACCAAGTTAACGTACAGCCCGATAAGTTACGTGCCTATGGTATTCCGCTAAGCCTTATTCAAACTGCCATTAAGCAAGGTAACCAAGAAATGGGGGCATCAGTTGTTGAAATGGCAGAAGCCGAATACATGGTTACCAGCACTGGCTATGTAAAAAGTGTGGCTGATTTAGAAGCGATTCCTCTAGGTATAAACGCTAACGGTACTGCACTGCAGTTACGTGATGTTGCTAATGTGCGTTTAGGTCCTCAAATGCGCCGTGGTGTTGCCGAGCTTAACGGCGAAGGCGAGGTGGCTGGTGGCGTAGTAGTGATGCGCTTTGGTGAAAACGCGCAAAAAACTATAGAGCTCGTCAAAGCTAAATTGGAGTCACTTAAAAAAGGCCTGCCTGAGGGGGTTGAAATTGTACCTGTGTACGATCGCTCTCACTTAATAAAAGACGCAGTTGATAACCTCACCTCTAAATTGACGGAAGAACTTATTGTAGTGGCTTTAGTGTGTGTGGTGTTTTTATTCCATGTACGCTCATCGCTGGTGGCTATTATTACCTTGCCCTTAGGCATACTCACCGCCTTTATTATTATGTATTGGCAAGGGATTAATGCCAACATTATGTCGTTAGGGGGCATTGCTATAGCGATAGGTGCCATGACCGATGGTGCGATTGTGATGATTGAAAACATGCATAAACACATGGAGAAAAAACCGCTGACCGATGAAAATCGTTGGCAAGTGGTGATTGATTCTGCCAGTGAAGTAGGGCCTGCATTATTTTTTAGCTTATTAATCATTACAGTTAGCTTTATGCCGGTGTTTATTTTAGAAGCTCAAGAAGGGCGAATGTTTGCGCCATTGGCTTACACAAAAACCTATGCAATGGCGGCATCTGCCGGCTTAGCAATTACCTTAGTACCCGTACTGATGGGGTACTTTATTCGCGGTAAGGTGATATCTGAAAATAAAAATCCGGTAAACCGTTTACTAGTAAATAGTTATAAGCCACTGTTAAACACAGTCTTAAAATTCCCCAAAAGCACCTTGTTGGTGGCACTGATTATTACTTTAGTGGGCTTTTATCCGGTAAATAAAATAGGCAGTGAGTTTATTCCACCTCTTGATGAGGGGGATTTAATGTATATGCCGACTACTTACCCAGGAATTTCAATTGGTAAAGCGCGCGAGCTATTACAGCAAACCGATAAGCTGATTGCCACTGTGCCCGAGGTGAAAACCGTATTTGGTAAAATTGGACGAGCGGAAACGGCAACCGATCCGGCACCACTGACCATGATTGAAACTTTTATACAGTTTAAGCCTAAAGATCAGTGGCGCGAGGGCATGACCACCGAAAAGCTCAAACAAGAGCTGGATGCTTTAGTAAAGTTCCCAGGACTCACAAACGCTTGGGTAATGCCTATCAAAACGCGAATAGATATGCTGGCTACAGGGATTAAAACCCCAGTGGGTATAAAAGTCGCGGGGCCTAATTTGAATGAAATTCAAAAAATAGGTCAACAAATAGAGGCACTGCTTAAAGACTTTCCCGGTACGGCGTCGGTTTACTCAGAGCGAGTGGCAGGTGGGCGTTATATCAAGGTCGATATTAACCGCGAAAAAGCAGCGCGTTATAGTTTAAATATTGCAGATGTGCAGCAAGTGGTCGCAACCGCTATTGGCGGGATGAACGTGACTGAAACGGTTGAGGGTCAAGAGCGATACCCGGTTAATATTCGTTATCCGCAAGCGTATCGTGATTCACCAGAGGAGTTAATGCTGCTGCCTATTGTGACCCCAGCTGGGCAACGCATTGCACTTGCCGACGTGGCTGATGTATACATTAGCGATGGCCCTCCTGGCATAAAAAGTGAAAATGCCCGTTTAAATGGTTGGAGCTTTATTGATATTAAAGATACTGACATTGGCAGCTACGTAGAAAGTGCTCAGCAGTTACTAAACGAGCAGCTAATTTTACCCGCAGGGTATTCTATAACTTGGGCAGGGCAATACGAATATATGGAGCGTGCCAAAGCCAAACTGAGTTATGTGTTGCCGCTTACCTTAGCCATTATTGTGGTACTGCTTTACCTGAATTTTAGAAGCTTCACTGAAGTCTTTATTATTATGGCGACATTACCACTGGCGATGATAGGGGGTATTTGGCTCATGTACTTAGAAGGCTTTAATTTCTCTGTTGCTGTGGGGGTCGGCTTTATTGCCCTTGCTGGGGTGGCCGTAGAAATAGGCGTTATTATGTTGGTGTATTTAAACCAAGCGTATAAAGCGCAAGTAGAGGCCGCCGCTCAATTAGGAAAAAGCATAAGTATTGAGCAGCTTAAACAGGCGATATTAGAAGGCGCTGGTTTGCGCGTTCGCCCTGTAATGATGACGGTAGCAACCATAGTGATTGGTCTGTTACCGGTGTTATATGGCACAGGCACGGGGAGTGAAGTAATGAGTCGAATAGCCGCCCCCATGGTTGGCGGTATGTTTAGCGCCATTGTTTTAACATTGCTGGTGTTACCCGCGGTGTATTTATTATGGCGAAAGCGAAACCTATAATTTTTACACTGGTTGTGTAACTTGTACTGTAAAAAATCAGTGCAAGTTACCCAGCTTTACTTTACCTGCTGATTTTATTGTGTTTTTTATTGGCATGATTCACGCATCTATTTAATCATTAGGGTTAAATAGTAAGGAACGCACATGCAAGTTAAAACAATCCAAGAAGTGTTCGATTGGACCGTTCAATTTCACACACAAATGGCCGCTAATTTTTTTAGTGTAAAGGACCTACTCGGGGAGCATAACAAACAGCTAATTGATTATTGTGTTGAGTATGAAAAAAAGCTCGCTGAGGATTTAATTGGCTTTAAAGCCATCACGCAAATAAACACATTAGATACGTATTGTTATGAATATTTTTCAGAGCACTCAGAAATTATTAACTTTACTGATTTAGATCGCAGTAACCAGTTAGATGAGCAAGTAATTCAAGAATATTTATCAAAGCAGCATCAAAAAGTATTGAACGCATATAGTTATTTGGCTGATAAAGCACAATCACCTGAGGCTCAAGAAAAACTAAGTGAGCTGTTGCAACTTGAAGAGCAAGGATTAAAGCAAATGATACAAAGCATTAATCGTCATGCAGATATGTAGCAACAAGTGTTACGCATAAAAAAGGCGCTGTAATAAGCGCCTTTTTCGTATGTAAAATAATAGAGCACATTTAACTTTGCTCTACATCAACCACTAAGTCACTCGTAATCGACTCAAGAGCGTTAATTACTTCGTCTTTGTTAAGCCCATTAGGCAGGGTAACGGTGGCAACGGCACTAAAAATTGGCACCCCCCAGTTTGGCGCACTTTGCTGCCTTGAGTTTAAGTTCGTAATATTAGCGCCTTTATGACGAATAACACTTGCCAACTCCTGGACAATACCGGGACGATCGTTCCCGGTGATCACAAAATTAAGCTGCTCGAGTTCAACAGGCTCAATTTCGGTGTTGCCTTTTTCAATACGGACATCTAATTTAGGAAGCCCATTAAGCGCATCTTGAAATGCCTGTAAATGCTCTTCAGCCACCTCAACTTGTATAATGCCAGCAAAGTGGCCAAGCAAATGACTTAAATTACTGCTTAACCAATTACCGTGGTTTTCCAATATAACCGATGAAATACTTTCTACTAAACCGGGGCGATCTTCCCCTAAAATGGTTATTACCAACTGCTTCATAATAGTTCTCTTTTTAAGCCCAAATGAAAAAATAAATGCATAGGCATTAAGTGATGCGATCTAATGTATGTGATTCTTAATGTATGTAAAAGCTAACCACAAAAGGATTGTTATATCTTAATAGGTTACTTTATTATTGTTATATTAGATGCCCATTGAGTATTGTCTTGGATAAATAGTTTGTCCAATTAATAATTGATTTAGTTTGTTAATAACACATAAATAAATACAATTATTTAATAAAACAATACTTTAATATTATTTTGTGGTTCCAGTAAAGAATTATTACGACTGTAACATTACTGTCACTTTGATGAAATATAATGCGCCCAACGTTAAGATATAAGGGTGTTTTGATGACTTCAAATCCGAATAAACCGACTTTTAATACGGATCGAAGCCGTCTATTTAAAGACCGGTTTGCTAAGTTTGGCATAACCGCAGGCGGTATAATGGTATTAATAGCACTGCTATTGATCTTTTTTTACCTTCTTTATGTAGTGCAGCCTATTTTCGAGTCAGCTAAAGTTGAAAAGCGCGCTAGCTTTAATGTTGCTAATGCTGAGCAAATAGTTGGGCTTGGTGTTGAAGAACAAACTGAGGTTGCTTACTTACTTGATAATCAAGGTCAAGTTAACTTCTATAGTGTTGATAAAGCAAACTTTGGTAAAAAACTAAAAACACTTAATGCCACTTTACCTGCGAAGGTAACCAGCTTTGCAAATAGTGCCCCTTTTCAAGGTCATTATGCGTATGGCTTAGAAAATGGCACCGTAACTATTGTTGCGCCTAAGTTTTTAGTCACCTTCCCTAATAATGAACGTAAATTAAGCCCGCGTTTAGGTTATCCATTGGGTGAGATGGCGTTAGAAGTTGATGAACAAGGTGCTGCTATTAAGCGTTTTGCCTTTAGCCATTATGAGGACAAAACAGCCGTTGTGGCACTTACCGCCGATAAACGTGTGGTATTTAGCAGCTTTGTAGCCGAAGAAAATATGTTTACCGGTGAAGTCGAATGGCAAGTTGAACGTACCGAATTGAACGTTGATGGTCGCGTAGATGAGTTATTAATGTCGCCTGATACCACCCGCACATTTGTTCGCTCTGCTAATCAAATTTACGTATTCGATACTCGCTACCCAAGTGAAGTAGAGCAAATCCAATTATTATCTGCCAACGAAGAAAACGCTAATATTGTGTCATCACAATTATTAGCTGGTGCTAACTCCCTGATGCTGGCCAATGATAATGGTGAAATATCGCAGTGGTTTGAAGTAAACACTGACTCAGGTCGCGAGTTTCAAAAAATTCGTTCGTTTGAAACCACCAAGCAAAGTAAGTTAAATATTTTTACTGAGTTTTACCGTCGCACCTTTTTTACAACCGGTCAAAATGGTGAGCTAGGTGTTTATTACACAACCAGTGAAGCAAAGTTGTGGCAAGGTAAAGTCAGTGAAGGTGCAATTGAACAGTTTGCTATTGCTCCGCGTTCAAATGCCGCGCTGATTTTGGCTGATAACAAGCTAACGGTATTAGAAATTCATAACGAACACCCAGAAGTAACGTGGTCAGCGCTTTGGCAAGAAGTATGGTACGAGGGTTACCCTGAGCCGGGTTATATTTGGCAATCAACGTCTGCAAGTGATGATTTTGAATCTAAGTTCTCACTGGTACCCATTTCATTTGGTACTTTAAAGGCTGCTATGTATGCAATGTTATTTGCTGTGCCTATTGCTATTTCAGCCGCTATTTACACCGCTTACTTTATGTCGAGCGAATTACGTCGCGTGGTTAAGCCGACCGTTGAAATAATGGAAGCTTTGCCAACGGTAATACTCGGCTTTTTAGCTGGCTTGTGGTTAGCGCCTTTAATTGAAGAGCACCTGCCGGCTATTGTTGGATTACTCGTATTACTGCCATTAGGTATTTTAGCAACCGCTTTAGGTTGGACTAAATTACCTGCAGCTATTCGCCATAAAATTCCTGAAGGCTCACATTCAATTTTATTAATTCCTGTGGTGTTATTTATTGGTTGGTTGTCATTTGCGATGAGCGAAAGTATTGAACTGTGGATGTTTGATGGCAATGTGCGTCAATACTTAACCAATGAGCTTGGTATGACTTTCGATCAGCGTAACTCGCTTGTGGTTGGTATTGCGATGGGCTTTGCGGTTATTCCCACTATCTTCTCAATTGCGGAAGATGCGGTATTCAGCGTTCCTAAGCATTTATCCAATGGATCGTTAGCATTAGGTGCAACGCAGTGGCAAACGCTAATTCGCGTGGTGTTACTAACGGCTAGCCCAGGTATTTTCTCTGCGGTCATGATGGGGTTAGGTCGCGCCGTAGGCGAAACCATGATTGTACTGATGGCAACCGGTAATACGCCGATTATGGATTGGAGTATTTTCCAAGGTATGCGTACCTTAGCCGCTAATATTGCCGTCGAAATGCCAGAGTCGGAAGTGGGGAGTTCGCATTATCGAATTCTATTCTTAGCCGCCTTTGTATTATTCATATTTACCTTTATTTTCAACACCGTTGCTGAATTTGTTCGTCAGCAGCTGCGTGAAAAATATAGCTCAATGTAAGTGGAGAAACACGACATGGTAAAGCAGTGGTTTAGGTCTGGTTCTCCTTGGATTTGGATGACCGGTGGTGCCGTCAGCATCAGTTTAATTTCAGTAATTGGTTTACTCGCCATGATTGCATGGAAGGGATTAAGCTTTTTTTGGCCATCTCAAGTTATGCAATATGAGCTTGAAGGCTCGATTACTAAACAAACCGTTATTGGTGAAATTTACGACCGTGAATTAGTACCTAAGTCGCGTTTAGCGGCAACCGGTATTGATGTTTCTAAATTTGAAAAAGACGAGGTTGAGCGTTTACTAATTAAAACCGGTAACCGTGAGTATGTAGATTTAGACTTTCGCTGGATACTTGAAACTGATATTACACAAAGCTCAGCACCAAAAGCACTCGCGGTATTTGAGCGTAGCAAAAACGGTAACTTTTACGGTTATGTAGAATCAGTAATTAAAGATGGTGAAACAATAACTACAGATAAAGTTGAAACATTACATGATCTTGTAGAGCGTGCGGTTGATTTAAATGACGAAGCACTGGATTTACAAAATGGTGATATTGGTCATATAAACTACGAGTTAGAGCGTTTACGTTTGCAGGAAAAAGCCTATTTGCTTGATAACAAGCTAACTGATGAGCGCGTAGCTGAACTTGCTCAAGCCCGTGCTGATTTACGTGCGCAATATGGTCAGCTTGAAAAAGAGTTATTTGCACTGCGTAACCAAGCTAAGCGTGACCAAGTAACTGTGAAAGATATGCGTGGTGAGATTGTTACTATCCCGCTTTATCAAGTGTTGGATGTATGGTTTCCAAACGACATGGGCTTTTTTGCTAAACTAGGCCATTACTTTGTGCAGTTAGGCAAGTTTGTTTCAGATGACCCACGTGAAGCCAATACCGAAGGCGGTGTATTTCCTGCTATCTTTGGTACGGTATTCATGGTGATGTTAATGGCTGTGATTGTGACACCATTTGGTGTGGTTGCCGCCATTTATTTGCATGAATATGCAGCTAAAAACGCAATTACTAAAATGATCCGTATTGCGGTTATTAACTTAGCGGGTGTTCCGTCAATTGTATATGGTGTATTCGGTCTAGGTTTCTTTGTGTATATGGTAGGTGGCAGTGTTGACCAACTATTTTACCCAGAGTCATCGCCTACGCCTGTATTTGGTACACCCGGTGTGATGTGGTCGGCACTCACCTTAGCTATATTAACTCTGCCTGTGGTAATTGTGTCAACCGAGGAAGGTTTATCTCGTATTCCAAGCACAGTACGTGATGGTTCATTAGCACTGGGCGCGACTAAGGTAGAAACGTTATGGCGAATCATTATTCCTATGGCCAGCCCTGCTATTATGACGGGGTTAATTTTAGCGGTTGCTCGTGCTGCGGGTGAAGTTGCACCGCTTATGCTGGTGGGTGTGGTAAAAATGGCACCAACGTTGCCGCTTGATGGTAACTTCCCTTACATACACTTAGATAGAAAGTTCATGCACTTAGGTTTTCATATTTACGATGTTGGCTTTCAAAGCCCTAACGTTGAAGCGGCGCGTCCGCTGGTATATGCAACGGCCTTTTTGTTAGTGTCGGTTATTATTACCCTTAACATCACCGCCATTGGTATACGCAACCATTTACGTGAAAAATTCAGATCGCTTGAGCATTAATTTAGTATAGGTAACAAACATGATTACAGTCGCTCCAAAAGTAAACCAAGCAAAGCCAAGCTTGAAGTTAGATTTAAATAATTTAACAGACGAACAAAAAGCGCTAGAAATTAAAGATCTCGACCTTTACTACGGTGATAAACAAGCACTGAGTAAAGTAAATATGAACATTCCGAAAGGCCAAGTAACGGCATTTATCGGTCCGTCGGGTTGTGGTAAGTCAACTTTGCTGCGTTGTATTAACCGTATGAATGACTTGGTTGATATTTGTCGCATAGAAGGCGAAATAATGCTGCACGGGCAAAATATTTACGACAAAAGCGTAGATGTTGCTGCGCTTCGTCGTAATGTTGGCATGGTGTTTCAGCGTCCAAACCCGTTTCCTAAATCAATCTACGAGAATGTGGTTTACGGTCTTCGCCTGCAAGGGATCAAAGAAAAGCGTAAGCTTGATGAAGTGGTCGAACAATCATTGCGTGGTGCGGCTCTTTGGGATGAAGTAAAAGACAGACTTCACGATAGCGCATTTGGTTTATCGGGCGGTCAGCAGCAGCGTTTAGTTATTGCTCGCTCAATTGCGATAGAACCAGAAGTATTATTACTTGATGAACCAACATCAGCACTCGATCCGATTTCAACTTTAGTGATTGAAGAACTAATTAATGATTTAAAGAATAAATTTACTGTGGTTATTGTTACTCATAACATGCAACAAGCAGCGCGGGTATCTGATCAAACCGCGTTTATGTATATGGGTGAGCTCATTGAGTATTCAGATACCAATACGTTATTTACCACACCAACGAAGAAAAAAACTGAAGATTATATTACCGGACGCTACGGCTAGTCGGGTTAAAACGCTAAAACAATGAATTATTAAAGAAGGTCATTATGGAACACAACATTAATAAACATATTTCTGGTCGTTTTAACCAAGAGTTAGAAGATGTGCGAAACCATGTACTGAGTATGGGTGGTTTGGTTGAGCAACAACTTAATAGCGCGCTTGATGCAGTTAGCAAAAACGATGCGGTATTGGCACAAAAAGTACGTGAAAACGACTACAAAGTTAATGCAATGGAAGTCAGTATTGATGAAGATTGCACCCGTATTATTGCTAAGCGCCAACCGGCAGCCAGTGATTTACGTTTAGTAATTGCAATAGCAAAAACCATTGCTGATTTAGAGCGAATTGGTGATGAAGCTAAGCGAATTGCTAAAGTTGCACTAGACTCATTTACTAAGGATCAACAAGATTTATTAGTAAATATTGAAAATATGGGTCGCCAAGTATCTAAAATGCTGCATGACGTTTTAGATGCATTTGCACGTATGGATGTGCAACGTGCATTTGAAGTGCATAAAGAGGATGCTAAAGTAGATAGAGAGTATGAAGCTATCACCCGTCAAATAATGACGTACATGATGGAAGATCCGCGCTCAATTCCAAAAATCATGGATTTAGTATGGTCTGTTCGCTCATTAGAGCGTATCGGTGATCGTTGTCAAAACATCGCTGAATATGTCATTTATTTTGTAAACGGTAAAGATATTCGTCATACATCTCAAGAAGATATTGAAAAATCACTGTAGTGATACGAATAACTAGAAAATAAGAAAGGCAGTAATACACTGCCTTTTTTATTTTTTGTAAATAATTGAATGAGAAAAAGCGTTCACAATCTAGCTTAATGCTGTAAAATTCACGCTGAACAGCATATTGAATTGATTAAAGGGTCAGTTATGCCAACAAATTTTTTAGGTGTTTTTGCAAAATCACCTATAAAACCAATAGAAGAACACATCAGAAAAGCGCATCAAGCAAGCGAAAGTTTGATACCTTTTTTTAATCATGTTTTTAAAGAAGAATGGCAACAAGCTGAAGAGCTACGTTTAACTATTCGTAATTTAGAACGTGAAGCCGATGAAATGAAAAGAACTATACGCTTACAACTACCTGGCGGATTATTCATGCCGGTAGAGCGTACAGACCTTCTCGAATTAGTAACCCAACAAGACAAAATTGCTAATAAGGCAAAAGACATTGCTGGGCGTGTAATTGGTCGTGAGATGATCATACCAAAAGAGATTCAAGAAGACTTTTTGGCGTATGTAACTCGTTGTGTTGATGCAACAAAACAAGCATCTAAAGCGATTAATGAATTAGAAGAATTGTTAGAAACGGGCTTTAAAGGCAGAGAAGTTACTCTGGTTGAAAAAATGCTCGTAGAATTGGATGCCATAGAACAAGACACGGATGAAATGCAAATTAGAATACGCCGCCAACTACGTAAAGTAGAAAGTGAGCTAAATCCAGTAGATGTAATGTTTTTATACAAAATCATTGAATGGGTTGGCGAGCTTGCAGATATTGCAGAGCGCGTAGGATCACGTCTTGAGCTGATGTTAGCTCGTTAATTTAAAATCAGTTCAAACACGAAAGATTAAGGTTACACAATGGATATCATTGCATCTTACGGCACGGTATTAATTTTAATTGCCGCAGCAGTCGGCTTTTTTATGGCTTATGGTATTGGCGCAAATGACGTTGCCAACGCGATGGGTACATCAGTAGGTTCAAAAGCACTTACCATTAAACAAGCGATTTTTATCGCGATGATTTTTGAGTTTGCAGGTGCTTATTTAGCCGGTGGTGAAGTAACATCAACAATTCGTAAAGGGATTATTGATGCGGCCCCATTTGCCGACATTCCTGAATTGATGATTTTAGGTATGATCGCCTCTTTATTTGCCGCGGGCAGTTGGTTATTAATGGCCTCGTTTTTAGGCTGGCCGGTATCGACGACTCATTCAATCATTGGCGCTATTATTGGCTTTGCTCTGGTTGCAGTAGGCACAGAGGCTATTCAATGGGGTAAGGTTGCCGGTATCGTAGGTAGCTGGATTGTAACGCCGGCGATATCAGGTTTTATAGCGTACTTAATATTTATGAGTGCGCAAAAGCTGATATTTGATACAGACGCTCCACTTAAAAATGCCAAGCGCTTTGTACCAATATACATGGGTTTAGCTGGCTTTATTATGGCACTTGTGACCATTAAAAAAGGCTTAAAGCACATTGGTATTAATTTAGGTACCTTTGAAGGTTTTGCTATTTCTATAGGTATAGCGGTACTAGTTGCTGTTATTGGTAAAATTGCGATTTCTCGTTTAAATATCGATCCTAAAGCGGATAGAGAAATGCAGTTTAACAATGTAGAAAAAGTGTTTGCAGTACTTATGGTGCTAACAGCCTGTTGTATGGCATTTGCTCATGGTTCTAATGATGTTGCTAATGCAATTGGACCACTAGCTGCAGTTGTAAACATTGTTGAAAATAATGGTGAAATCGCGAAGAAAGCGGCTATTGCTTGGTGGATATTACCACTGGGTGGTTTAGGTATTGTTGCCGGTCTTGCTATTTTAGGCAAAAAAGTAATTAAAACCATTGGTGAAGGAATTACACATTTAACACCAAGCCGTGGTTTTGCTGCTGAATTAGCCGCTGCATCTACCGTTGTTATTGCATCGGGCACAGGCTTACCTATCTCAACCACACAAACCCTAGTGGGTGCCGTGTTGGGTGTAGGTATGGCACGTGGTATTGCCGCACTTAATATGGGTGTAATAAGAAATATTGTAGTTTCTTGGGTAATTACATTGCCAGTTGGTGCTGCCCTTGCTATTGTTATTTTCTACGTACTAAGAACCGCTTTTGGGGTTTAATAAAAAGTACTTAAAAGACTTTTAGCTTGAAAAGATCTCAACGCCCTTGGTGTTGGGGTCTTTTTATTTGTGGAAAGAAAAATGACCAATCTCCCTAGTATAAAGCAGCTACAGTATTTATTAGCTGTGCATCAGCATCAACATTTTGGCCGCGCAGCAAGTGCCTGCTTTATTGGCCAGTCAACGCTGAGCACCGCAATTCAAAACTTAGAAGAGACCTTAGGGTGTCAGCTTATAGAACGAGAAAATCGCAGTCTTATGTTTACCACCATTGGTGAAGAGGTTGTTGAGCGTTCAAGAAAAATCATTAACGACACTATTAGCTTAAAAGAGCTTACTAAAAGCTTTTTAACGCCGCTTAGCGGCACATTAACGGTAGGTGTTATTCCCACGATTGCGAGCTTTATTGCAGCGCCTCTTTATCACTTTTGTCAGCAAACGTTTGCTGACTTAGAGTTAGTTTTAGTGGAGGATACCAGCGACAAGCTACTTGATAAGTTAGAGCATGGGCAAATTGACTTGGCACTATTAGCGCTGCCCTACGAAACCGATAAATTTCATACTCAAGTACTTGCACAAGATCATTTTAGCTTAGTGCACCATAAAGACTACACACCAGCTAAAGGCATTGAAGACTTCAATTTACTACCAGAAGCGAGTGTATTTTTACTTGAGCGAGAGCACTGTATGACAGGGCATGCGCTCAGTGCGTGCCATTTAAACCGCTCTAGCTGTATAAATCCCTTTGAGGCAGCTAGCTTACATACTTTATTGAGTATGGTTGAGTATAAACTTGGCGTGACTTTTTTACCGCAAATGGCGATTAACGCGGGTATTTTAGAAAACAAAAACATGCTTGCTACGCCATCACAAGGTGATGCCTATCGTGATATTGGTGTACTGTGGCGCAAAACAACGGGGCGGATTCGTGACTTTAAATTGTTTAGCCAACAGTTAGAGGTCTTTTTGAAAAAGCAGTGCAGTGTTGATTTTAAGTAACGTAAAAAAAAGCGTATTAGAGATAATACGCTCAATAACACAGGGAATTAAAGTGGCTGCTTGTGCTGGCCATTGTAGCTCTCTAGAGGCGGTAAAAACAATAAGTAAACCCACACAACAACATTGAAGTAAGGCACCAGTCCAAGCACTGTAAAGGTTTTTACAGGGTAGCCTTTAATCTGAGCATACTTGTAACATTGAAGCGCAATAGCAAAGTGTATAAACAATAATAACGTGATTAGTTGCGTCATAAACATCCTCCTTATGACCAAATGTCCATCTTTAAGAGTATAGACATCTAGACGATAAGAAATAAAGATGTCATGTAAAATCAAGGTAATCACTTAATTTTCATGACATTGTGCTGCCGATAAGCAAAGTATAGGTTAGATGGGCAATTTTGGTAGTAATAAATTGCTTAAATTTGTTTATTAATGTTTATAGTGATGTGAGGGTATCTTGATAAAAAATAGGGTTGTTCTTTATTTTTTCTAATTCAATCAGTACCTTGTTGATAGGGACAGGGCGAGCAATAAAATAGCCTTGCCCGTAGTCTACGCCTATTTCTTTGAGTGCAAAAAATACTTCAGCGGTTTCCACATATTCAGCCACAGAGCGCTTATCTAGTGACCGACTGATGTCGTTTATAGCTTTTACTAGCGCTAAATCAATGGAGTCGTTAAGCATATCGCGGACAAATGAGCCGTCAATTTTCACATGTTGGGCTGGTAATTGTTTAAGATAATTAAAGGTACTAAATCCGGTACCAAAGTCATCAATCGAAAAGTGGCAGCCTAAATTATTTAACCGTTCAATCATTTTACGAGTGGCAGCCAAATTATTAATGCTAGCCGATTCGGTTATTTCAAAAATAATTTTTGACGGAGGCACTTGATATTTTTCGAGGCTCGACTCTATTAACGGCAGTAAACGCTCATCTAAAAATGATTGTGCCGATAAATTTATTGCAACCTGAAGAAGCTCTGGGTGCGCAGCAACACTCGCAATACTGTTACGAATAACACATTGATCCATTAAAAAGGTGTCGTTAAGCATTTCCAATGAGGGAATAAATTGATTTGGGTAAATAAGTTCGTCGTCGAGCTTTAATCTCAGTAGTACTTCAAAGTAAGCAACCTGATTAGTTTTAAAATCCCAAATGGGTTGATAATGAAGTTCTATACTGTCTTGTTGTAGAGCTTGGCGTACACCATGACCCCATTCTAAGCCCGTTTGCAGCGCATTGTTTTCACCATCTTGTTTTGAATAACAATGTACTAAGTTACGGCCTAAATTTTTAGCAATATATAACGCAATATCTGATTGCTTTAAACATTCATTAGGGTCGCAGTTATCAGCAGTAATTTGTGTTAAGCCAATAGAGCAGCTAATTGAATACACTTGATCTTCTGACTTAAATTGATTGCCCTCAATGGCACTACAAATCCCCTCTGCGATTAAATGTGCATCTAATAAATTGGTGTTTTTAAGGATCACCGCAAACTCATCGCCACCCACACGGCAGATCAGGTGCTCATTACTAATATTGGCAATAAACAGTTGTGCCACTTCTTTTAAAACAATATCGCCTTGTTGGTGGCCTTTACTGTCGTTGATTATTTTAAAGTGATCAAGATCGATATAAATAAGCGCATGCTCAATATTTGCATAGGTATTTTCGCTTTGGCAAATATAGTTAAGTTGTTGGTCGAAGTAATAACGATTATGTAGGCCGGTTAACGTGTCATGCAATGCTAAATGGCGTAATTGAAGCTCAGCTTGCTTACGCTCATGAATATTATCGAGTGTGGCGGTAATGGTCGCGTTATTACTGCTATTTTTTATTAGCTGGAGGCGGCATTCAACCCACACCGAATTGCCGTTTTTTTGTTGCAGTTTAACTTCTATTTTTTGTTTATTTGCGCCACCTTGTAAAATGTCATCAATAGTGGATTGTAATGACTGTTTATACTCTTTGGTACAAAATGCAGTTAATGGCTGTTTCAAGGTCGATTTAACCCCAAAACCACTCAAAGACTCCCATGCAGGGTTTATAAAGCGAATATTGCCTTGCTGGTCTAGCTCAAGCACCACGGTATTTAGGTGCAATAAAATACGTTGATGTGCTGAAAACAGGTCGCGATACTTTACTTCACTAATACTTAGCTGCTGTACCTTATTAGCAAACTCAGCATAGCTGACCATAAAGTCTTCACGACGAGCTGCGTGGTCACAGACTTTATTTAAAAATGAGGGGTCGTAAGGGGCGCGAATAAAGTCGGTAACGCCTGAAAGTAATAACTGCTCGGCGTAATCGGCATCGTTTTTGTCAATAATAGTAACAATGGCTTGCTGAGGGTTATGCTGCAGAATTTTTTCGACTAATTGATTTGAGCTTTCTGCTTGTGCCGCTGTGGCATCCAGTAGCACGATAGCAAAAGGCTGCTGATTATAAGCACTTAGCGCCGCTTTCTCAGTTGTAACATGGGTAATAGCAAAGTTTAGCTTTAATTGTTCACTCATATCATTTGCCCTGCTGGCAAAGGGTTCTAATAACAACAGGTTTAAGCGACTACTTTTTTCTAAATGGCTCGACAACACATTTGCGAGTATTTGCGGCAGAATATCTTGGCGCTCAAAAGGCAGTACCGCATCTATGCCATAGCTACGTGCGGTAGTTTCGGCGATTCGCTCACAATAAATCGGCGGAATTAGCAAAATAGGCGTGTTTTTAGGCGTGTTTAGTAATCCAGAGCGGATCATACGGGAAAACCGCCAACCATCAATTTTACCTACATCTAAGCCGGTTATGATTATATTTACGCTTTGATTTTTTAATATTTTTAGGGCGTCTTGGCTGTCTGATGCTTCAATGAACTCAAACACATTAAGCCTCTCTAACGTGGCACGAATAGTCTGGCGCTCATCATTACTTGCATTCAATATTAGCAATTTAAGCTGTTTTGCCACGTAGGTACCACTCCGAGAGATGCAGATCATAAAACAGTAAGAGTAATGATATTTAGCGATAAGAACAAGCGTATTTAACCGCTATTTTAAATGTAGTTCATTGGTGGCTAATTAGGGAGAATATAGGGGATATCTTGAGCTTCATTAGTAATAGAAATTAGGGAGAATATAGGGGTTATCTTGAGCTTCATTAGTAATAGTAATACACTTGGCGCGATTTTAAATGATGTGGAATTCTAACAATGCGCGTAGCTGATTTTAGCTTTGACTTACCTGATGAATTAATTGCTCGTTTTCCTAAAGCAGATAGAACGAGTAGCCGTTTATTGAGCCTAAACGGGCCAACTGGTGAGATTGAGCATAAAATATTTAGTGACATACTTGAACTTGTAAACGAAAACGATTTACTGGTTTTTAATAATACCAAGGTTATACCTGCGCGTATGTTTGGTCAAAAAGAGTCTGGTGGTAAAGTTGAGGTACTCGTTGAACGCGTATTAGACGAACACCGCGTACTTGCGCATATTCGTGCGAGTAAATCCCCAAAGCCAGGTAATGTACTCATTTTAGAGGACAAAGCAAAAGCTATTATGGTGGCACGCCATGATACCTTATTTGAGCTTGAGTTTGACCGCAGTGAAAATGTGCTCGACATTTTAAATGATGTGGGCCACATGCCGCTTCCTCCTTATATTGACCGCCCAGATAACGAAGCCGACCGTGAGCGTTACCAAACGGTATATGGCGAAAAGCCAGGCGCTGTTGCTGCACCTACGGCAGGTCTTCATTTTGACGATAAACTCATGGCTGCGCTCAAAGATAAAGGCGTGCAAATGGCGTTTGTAACCTTGCACGTTGGTGCTGGCACCTTTCAGCCTGTAAGAGTTGAGAGTGTTGATGAGCACATCATGCACTCTGAATATATTGAAGTGCCACAAGATGTGGTTGATGCGGTTGCAAGCACCAAAGCCAAAGGCGGGCGAGTAATTGCTATAGGTACAACTTCAGTACGCTCACTTGAGTCTGCAGCAAAAATACATGGCGGCAAGCTAGATACTTACTTTGGCGATACCGATATCTTTATTTTTCCGGGTTATCAATTTAACGTTGTTGATGCCATGGTAACTAACTTCCATTTACCCGAATCAACTCTGATCATGTTAGTTAGTGCCTTTGCAGGGCAAGACAACATTATGGGCGCTTACAATACGGCGATTGAACAACAGTATCGCTTTTTTAGCTATGGCGATGCGATGTTTTTGACCCGTAAATAATTTACAGCGTCATCGGTTTTTATTTACTCCTAGGTATAGTGAATTTCTCACTGCTAATAGTAATAGGGTGGTAAAAAGGGTAGAATCGAGCGGTTAAATTATAGCTTGTTGGACTGTTTTTCCGACACAGAGGATATTATGAAATTTGAATTAGACTGCACTGATGGTAAAGCGCGCCGCGGCCGCTTGATTTTTGACCGAGGTGTAATAGAAACACCGGCGTTTATGCCTGTAGGTACTTACGGCACGGTTAAGGGTATGACACCTGATGAAGTAAAAGCAACGGGTGCACAAATTTGTTTGGGCAATACATTTCACTTAATGTTGCGCCCTGGTACTGAAATCATTAAACAGCATGGTGATTTACACGACTTTATGAATTGGGACTTCCCAATTTTAACTGATTCAGGCGGTTTCCAAGTATTTAGCCTTGGTGCAATGCGTAAAATCACTGAAGAAGGCGTGATGTTCCAATCGCCTGTAAATGGTGACCAAATTATGATGTCGCCAGAAAAATCAATGGAAGTGCAGCGTGATCTTGGCTCAGATATCGTGATGATATTTGACGAATGTACGCCATATCCTGCCACCGAAAAAGAAGCCAAAGACTCTATGGAGCTTTCTCTTCGTTGGGCTAAGCGTTCAAAAGAAGGGCATGGCGACAACCCATCAGCATTGTTTGGTATTATTCAAGGCGGTATGTATCCTGAGCTTCGTGCACAATCACAAGCGGGCCTTGAAGAGATTGGTTTTGATGGTTATGCACTCGGTGGTTTATCGGTGGGTGAGCCTAAACATGAAATGATTAATATTCTTGATCATTGTGCTTATAAAATGCCAGAAAACAAACCGCGTTACCTAATGGGTGTTGGCAAGCCAGAAGACTTAGTTGAATCGGTTCGCCGTGGTATAGATATGTTTGACTGTGTAATGCCAACGCGCAATGCACGTAACGGTCACTTATTTATTACTACTGGCATCATAAAAATCCGTAACGCAGTGCATAAAACAGATACTGGCCCACTTGATCCAGAGTGTGATTGCCATACCTGTAAGAATTATTCGCGTGCTTATTTGCATCATTTAGACAAATGTAACGAAATTCTTGGCGCACGACTAAACACTATCCATAACTTACGATACTATCAACGTGTTATGGAAGGTTTGCGTAATGCTATTAGCGAAGGTCAACTAGAGACATTTGTACACGATTTTTACGCTCGCCGAGGCCAAGAAGTGCCAGAGCTAGCTGATACAACAAATTAAAATTTAAAAATTAAAGAGGAAGTATTATGAGTTTATTTATTTCAAACGCACATGCAAGCGCTGGCGCACCTGCAGCAGGCGGCGGTATGGAAATGCTAATTATGTTAGCGATTTTTGGTTTGGTTTTTTACTTTTTAATTTACCGCCCGCAAGCAAAGCGCGTAAAAGAGCATAAAAGCTTAATGAGCGCGATGGCAAAAGGCGATGAAGTGCTAACCCAAGGTGGTTTAGTGGGTAAAATCGTAAAAATTGCTGAAGATAAAGACTTCATCGTGATCTCATTAAATGAGCAAGCAGAAGTAACTGTACAAAAATCAGCAGTATCTGCTGTACTGCCTAAAGGCACAATGAAGTCGCTATAAAAATAATAAGGACGGCCCCGTGTTAAACAAGTTTCCAATTTGGAAGTATTTACTTGTTTTAGCTGTGTTAGCCATTGGCCTTTTATATGCTTCACCAAACTTGTATGGCCGCGATCCGGCCATACAAGTTTCTGGCGCTAAAGGCACCGATGTCGACCTCAGTGTTGTAGACAAAGTAAACGCAATCCTCAAAAAAGATAACGTCAGCGCTAAATCGACGAAACTCGAAGACGGGCAAATTCTTGTTCGTTTTAAAAACGTTGAAGACCAACTAAAAGCGCAAGACTTATTGCGTAACTCACTTAGTGACGATTATATCTCAGCGATTAATATGGCACCGGCACAACCGGCTTGGTTAAAGTCGCTTGGCGGTAATCCTATGAAGTTAGGCCTAGATTTAAGTGGTGGTGTACATTTCACCATGGAAATCGATATGGTCACTGCGGTTGATAATCAGCTTGAGCAAATGGAGCAAGATTTTCGTAGCGACCTGCGCGAAGAAAAACTACGTTATCGTAGTGTGCGCCGTGTAGCAGGCTCAGAGCGTATGCGTGTAGAAATGCGTAACGAAGAAGACAAAGAAGCCGCAGAGCGCTTTTTAGAAAGCCGTTACCCATTAAACGTTTACATTGATGATAGCAGTAACGATAACGCATTCTTTGCCACTATGAGTGAGCTAAAGCTAAAAGAAATTCGTGACTATGCCATCAAGCAAAACGAAACGATTATTCGTAACCGTATCAACCAAATTGGCGTTGCAGAGCCAAACGTACAGCGCCAAGGTGCTGAACGTATTATTGTGCAATTACCAGGGATTCAAGATACCGCTCGGGCTAAAGAGATTTTAGGTGCTACGGCCACGCTTGAGTTTCGTGAAGTTGACGAAAATGCTGACATAAGCGCCGCTGCTCAAGGTCGTATCCCACCGGGTACTGAAATGATCATGAGCCGTGATGGTTATCCTGTGGTACTAAAAAAGCGCATTATTCTTGAAGGTAGCCATATTACTGGCGCGCAGTCAGGTGCAGATGAGTACCAGCGTCCACAAGTAAGCATTAAACTCGATAGTAAAGGTGGGGCAAAAATGAATGCCTTCACCAAACGTGCTATTGGTAAACGTATGGCTACCGTATTTATTGAGTACAAGCCATCGGGTAAAAAAGATAGCGAAGGTAAAGCACTGCCACCGATTAAAGTGGAAGAAGTGATTAACGTAGCAACCATTCAAGCGCGTCTTGACCGTTCATTCCGTATTACTGGTATTGATAACCCCGCTGAAGCACATAACTTAAGTTTACTACTTCGCGCGGGTGCACTGGTTGCGCCTATTCAAATAGTAGAAGAACGTACGGTTGGGCCAAGCCTAGGTCAAGAAAACATTGAAGCAGGTATGACCGCTGTAGCCTTAGGTTTTGCGTTTGTACTGGCCTTTATGCTTATTTACTACAAAGGTTTTGGTCTTGTTGCGAATATCGCACTGGCTGCCAACTTAGTACTTATTATTGGTGTAATGTCGTTAATTCCAGGTGCAACGCTTACCCTGCCGGGTATCGCAGGTATTGTACTAACCGTGGGTATGGCTGTTGATGCGAACGTACTTATATTTGAGCGTATTCGTGAAGAGCTCGCTGATGGCCGCAGCCCTCAACAAGCGGTTCATTTTGGTTACGATAGTGCCTTTAGTACTATTTTTGATGCCAATATCACCACATTAATTGCGGCGATTATCTTGTTTGCTGTTGGTACCGGTCCTGTTGCAGGCTTTGCGGTAACCCTAGCAATTGGTATTTTAACCTCTATGTTTACAGCAATTGTAGGTACCCGTGCGGTGATCAACCTATTTATTGGTGGTAAACGTGTTGATAAACTTTCAATTTAAGGAGCAGACATGCAAATTTTAAGATTGGGCGGAAAAACCCTTCGTTTCATGTCTCTTCGAAAAGTGGCAATGGGCTTTTCTACGTTATTAATCATAGCGTCGCTGGCGTCACTTTTTGTTAAAGGCTTAAATTTCGGTTTAGATTTTACCGGCGGTACAGCAGTTGAGGTAGGTTTTTCACAACCTGCCGATCTGAAAAAAGTACGTAATGTACTGGCTGAAAACGACTTTGCTGATGCATCGGTACAGCTTTTTGGCTCAAGCCAAGAAATACTGGTCCGTTTAGCCCCTCGCGGTGATGATGTAAAAGCAGAAGTAATTGGTAACCAAGTAATTGCTGCCCTTAAACAAGCTGATGATAGCGTAGTAATGCGCCGTATTGAGTTTGTAGGCCCAAGCGTAGGTGAAGACTTAAAAGAGCAGGGTGGCCTTGCCATGTTAACTGCGCTTATATGTATCTTAATTTACGTAGCATTTCGCTTTGAATGGCGCTTTGCTGTGGGTGCGGTGGGGGCACTATTACACGATGTAATCATTACGATTGGTTTATTCTCGGTGCTTGGTTTAGAGTTTGACCTAACTATTTTGGCTGCAATACTCGCCGTGATAGGTTACTCACTAAACGATACCATTGTTGTATCAGACCGTATCCGTGAAAACTTCCGTAAAGTACGTATTGACGACACCATTGAAATTATTGACCTGTCACTTACGCAAACACTTAATCGTACTTTAGTTACATCAATTACCACTATTTTAGTATTGATTGCACTCTTTGTATGGGGCGGCCAAACTATTCATGGCTTTGCTACCGCACTATTATTTGGTGTATTTATTGGTACTTATTCTTCAGTTTACGTTGCCAGCTCGGTGGCTATTGCCATGGGCGTAAGTAAAGAAGATTTAATACCAGAGGTGATTGAAAAAGAAGGTGCCGATTTAGACTCAATGCCTTAATTGAGATTAAATTATCCTTTTTAAAAAAAACCGCTCCTTGTGAGCGGTTTTTTATTGCTTAGCGTGTAAGACATATAATTGTCATACGAGCTTGATATTTTATCACTCTTATTTAATTTTGATCAGAGCTAGTAGTGACTGAGCAACGTAAAGCCTTAGAGTCAATTTTACAACAAGGGGCAATAACAACCTTGTTTCAACCTATTTTTGATATAACTAAGCAATCTATTATTGGGTATGAAGCGCTGAGTCGAGGCCCTAAAAATAGCCCATTAGCGATGCCAAATAAGCTATTCGAAACGGCTCATAAATATCAATTGATCTCAGAGCTTGAGCTTTTATGCCGTTCTCGCGCCATAGAAAACTTTGTAAAACTAAATCTACAAGGGAAGTTATTTTTAAATGTCAGCCCAAAAATTCTACTCGATCCGAGCCACCCTAAAGGCGAAACCTTACATTTAATTGAACAGTTTGGTCTTGCGGCTAATCGTGTGGTGATTGAAGTCACCGAACAAGAAAAAGTAGATGATGGCTTTTTACTGTTAAAAACCATTGCTCATTATCGAGAGCTAGGCTTCACTATTGCTATTGACGATCTTGGTGCAGGTTATTCCGGTCTAAAGCAATGGTCGCAGTTATGCCCAGATATTGTAAAAATTGATCGTTACTTTATTGATCATTGCGATCAAAGCGAAGTTAAAAAAGAATTTCTAAAATCAATTGTGGTGTTAGCGCGGGCAACAAATACAGCGGTGATTGCTGAGGGAATTGAGCGTACTGAAGAACTCGATTTAGTTAAAAGTATAGGCATAAGTCATGTTCAGGGATTTTTGTTAGAAAGGCCCAGCCAACAACCAAGCTATGACTATAACTGTAAGCAGTTACAAGCATTTACATCGACTCAAGCAGGTTCAAAGTTTGAACAATCAATGGCTATCGGGGTGCTTGCTGTTGCTCAGCCTGCCATTAGCAGTCACACGCGTTGTAAAGAAGCTCATGCGCTTTTTGAGCAAGACAAGCGCATAATTAGCTTACCCGTTTTAAATAGCAATCAGCAGCCAATAGGGCTGTTACACAAAGATCAGCTAACAGAAGTGTTTGCCGCGCCATACGGGCATGCACTTTATGATAAATGTGAAGTCACTGAGTTAATGGATAAACAGCCTTTGGTGGTTGATGAAAATCAAATGCTTGATATTGTCTCTCAGCAAATAACAGAGCAAGACTTTGATATTCGTCGCCATATTGTTATCACAAGTAATAATAAATATTTAGGTTTGGCACCGCTCAGGGACATATTAAAGCACATTACCGCTGAAAAAATCCGCCACGCCCAACATGCTAACCCTCTAACCATGTTACCGGGTAATGTGGCAATTAGTGAAGTAATAGAGCAGCGTCTGCAACATAAACAGCCATTTTCACTAGCTTATATCGATTTAAATCATTTTAAACAATTTAACGATCTGTATGGTTATGCCAGTGGGGACAGCGTGATAAAACTTCTGGCCGATGTGACTGTAAAAGCGTGTGCGCACAGCGCTAACTTTGTCGGGCATATTGGTGGCGATGACTTTATGGTGGTGTTTGAAAAAAAAGATGCGGTGGAGGTTTGTAATACCATTATCACGCAATTTGAATTGCAGTCACGCGTATTTTTTACGCCAGAGCATATTGCTGGAAAAGGGTATTGGGCAACTAATCGAGAGGGCGAAAAGCAGTTTGTACCTCTACTTACATTATCGATAGGTTTAGTTGAGCCGGATCTGCAGCAGTGTAAAAATAGCCATCAAGTAGCGGCATTAGCCACAGATGCTAAAAAAGAAGCAAAACGTTATCGTCACAGCTACTTATTTATTTGTAATCGAAGAAGGCCTGCACCCGCTGTTGTGCGTTTATCCAATAGTAAAAAAAGTGGCTAACAAAAAGCAAAAAAGGAGCCTCGGCTCCTTTTTTTAGTGCGGTATTACGATTAACGTAATAACGACTCAGATAATACTGGGCGCATTTCACGAACAATCGCTTGTGTTAGCTTAGGTGCACCACAAATAACGTTACCGCTCACGTTGTAGTTATTACCGCCAGCAAAATCAACAACCATGCCGCCAGCTTCTTTAACTAATAGCTCGCCTGCTGCTGTATCCCACGGTTTTAAACCAATTTCAAAGAAACCATCAACACGACCCGCTGCAACATACGCCATATCAAGTGCTGCAGAGCCTGCACGACGAATATCAGCGGTATGTACGAATAATGCTTTAAACGCTTCAGAATAGGCATCTAAGTGGTGTTTTTGTTTGAAAGGGAAACCTGTTGCAAGAACAGAACCGGCAAGTTCAACCGTTTTAGATACACGTAAACGTTTGCTGTTTAACTGTGCGCCTTGACCACGAGAAGCGGTGAAAAGTTCGCCTCGAATTGGATCGTAAATTACGGCTTGGTCTAAACGACCTTTAACTTTAAGTGCAATTGATACTGCGAAATGAGGGATACCCTTGATGAAGTTAGTTGTGCCATCAAGTGGGTCAACAATCCATTGGTAATCAGCATCCTTACCTTTGTGTTCGCCTAACTCTTCACCAACGATGCAGTGATCAGGGTAAGAACGTAAAATAGTGTCACGAATTACGGCTTCGGCTTCTTTATCAATGTTCGTAACTAAATCATTAGTGCCTTTTTGTTGCACTTCAACTTTTGATAAGTCTTCACTTGCACGAAGAATAAGCTTGCCTGCGTTACGCGCAGCGCGAACCGCAATGTTTAACATTGGATGCATGGTATTACCTTTGGGTTGTAAAAGAACGTTTATATATTTAAGCCGGCGTATTTTAGCGGTTTTTGCCATAAAGTAAACCATAAAGCCTAAATACTTGTGAGTGTTTTTTGTACAGGCATGATCTTTCAATATATTTATCGGAATAAAAACAGACAATAAATTTGTAAATTAGCGCTTTACCTAAAGTTAACTTGAGGTTTTATGATGTTCTATATTCAATTAATAGGAAGAAAGTTATGAAATTAGAACACGTAAATTTAGTTGTTAGTGACATAAACGCCATGCTTAAGTTTTACCAAGCAGCGTTTCCCTATTGGTCAATTAGAAGTGAGGGGGAAGGAACTTGGTATGGTAAAGCAAGGCGCTGGGTACATTTTGGTGATAACGATCAATATATTGCTATAAGCGATCACGGTGAAGGGAAAAACCGCGACCTATCAGGACATCAAATTGGTTTGGCACACTTTGCCTATGTAACCAATAACTTAAATGCAGTAATAGCGCGCCTAAAACATGCGGGCTTTGCAATAAGTAAAGAAGGTGCTGTAAATCCATTTAGAAAAAACATTTATTATATTGACCCTGCAGGGTTTGAAGTTGAGTTTGTAGAGTACATGAGTGATGTACCTAGTGAGCGAAATAACGACTTATAATATGAATGAAGCCAACGATTATGGCTTCATTCAATGTTTAGCATATTTAATAATGTTTACCATTTATGCCAAGTTGAGTTTTTAGATCATTTGCAAAGCTAATAAATTTTTCTTTAATAGTGCGCTTAACTTTAACTTCCACAGAGCCTAAAACAGTTTTTCCTTCAATGTGAATCGTTGGCCCTTGGCGCTTATTAAGTGACACTGTTTTATTTTCAAAACTGCCTAAAATACAAAACATTTTAGAAACTACATTAACGTGCTCTGGTACATATATTTCTTCGCTGCCAAAGTAACAATTAACGTGAATAGTGACATGTTGGTGGGTAAAAATAGCATCCGTAAAATCAAGATTGATTGACCCCATGTAGTTTTCTATATAAATGTTTTGAGGAACTACCCATTGGCCGCTTCGTTCACTTGAACCAAGAATGCTTCTTAATGTAAGTGGCTCTTCATCAGTCTCATGCTGCGCGCTATAATTAGGTGCAAACTGAGAGTGCTTTTGCGCCTTATATTGCTGGTCAGTATTTAAGGTTAAATCTTCAACGAGATCCATAAGTGCTTTATTGTCACTCGCTGCCATCGCGTCGTCTAAGCGCCTTTCAAATGCTTCAACAGAAATAACACCATGGCTGTAATTATAAATGAGCTGATCAATCACTTGCTCACGAACTTGCTCAATAGGGCGGTCTTCAATCTTAACAGACATTTAAATTATCCTTTTATGGTTGCTAGTTATTTCAAAGCAAGCCTTATACCAAATATTAAATTGTTTAAATTCAGTGGTTTATGATTTTGGGTTTTTGATTCTTTATTATATTAACGACAGATTAACCAAATATACAATTATTTAGTAAGTTTCGCTATTCGAGAAACTTTTACGCAATAGTCTGTAAATGTTTACTTAGTAGGTTTAAGCCAATATCTACTATTTTAAATTAAGCTATTGAAATTAAAGGTTAAAAAATGTTGGCCCGATGCTCGCATTAGCTTAAGTGTCTTTAATCAAAAGGAGAACGATTATGAAAACATTTAATAAGTCTATGATTGCAGCCCTAGTATTAGGAACAACCGCAATGGGCGCTCAGGCAAGCAGTTGGGAAAACGAAAGCAAAGATGCTTGGATTGATGGGAAAGCAGAAACAGTATTGCTTATGAACACCAATCTAAATAACTTTGATATCAACACGGACGTAAAAAACGGCAAGGTAATGCTAACAGGTAAAGTAAACAGCGAAGTAGATAAAGAGCTTGCTGAAGAACTCGTGCTAAGCCTAGATGGTGTAACTGACGTTGAAAACAGTCTAACTGTGGTAAAAAACACCGACATGAAGAAGCATGATTCTAAAATGATGGGTAACGACACTGAAAGTGATTTAACCGATGCTAAAATCACTACAGTGATCACAACACGTTACTTATTTGATTCTGAAGTAGGTGGTACAGACATTGATGTTGATACCGATAATGGTGTGGTAACTCTTAAAGGTACAGTTGAGTCTGATGCTGAAAAGCAATTAGCGATGGAAATTGCTAAAAACGCTGAAGATGTTCGCAAGGTAGTTGATGAATTAACTGTTATTGCAGAATAATACACTATACTAAAGCCCAGCCCTGCTGGGCTTTTTGCTTTGCTAACATTATAAGGATTAAATTATGGATATCATTAGAATTATTTTTTCTATTTTATTACCACCACTGGGTGTGTTTTTACAGGTAGGACTAGGGATGCATTTTTGGTTAAATATTTTGCTAACTTTGCTCGGCTATTTCCCAGGATTAATTCATGCGATTTATATTATCGCCAAAAAATAATGTAGCAGCATAGCAGGACATTTAATACTGAGTTGCTAAGTGCTCCCAAAGGTATGTGTATTAGTTACTCAGGCTGCTATTAATAAATGGACTTGTTTTACAAAACTCATCACTAACAAAACCTCAAAGCCTACTATTTGAGCAGTTAGCCCCTTGATTGCTAAAATAAAGCTTTTTGCTAGTGACAAGCCCCTAAAAACTTTTTATACTGCAACCCGCTTTAGTCGCTCTGTGGCTAAACGCTTCAAAAATTAACTGCTTACAGTTATACAGAGATGGCCCCTTAGCTCAGTTGGTTAGAGCACACGACTCATAATCGTTAGGTCCCCAGTTCAAGTCTGGGAGGGGCCACCACTTTTACACGCTTTCCAAGTAAATACCTACTAACAGAAATTACCTGTGCTACCTCTGTGCTACTTTTTAGTATAGCAACTTTTTTTATTAACTATCTAATACAACCTCATTTCATCATCAGGGGGACTCTATAAAGAACTACATAGGACTCTATTTAGATGAAATCAACAAGCTTTCCGTTAACAAAGCTTTAGTAATAGTTCTAAGAGTTATTATACTTGCTTACAATTACGCAATAAGAGTGGTACGTTCAATCGGTTTTACCGATCTTGCTATATCAACAAATTCTGCTTTTTTAGCCCTGTTTATAAAGCTCATCGATTTCATATAAACTCCTTTCGCTATTAGGTTGATAAGCTTTAGGCGCTTGCTGCCTAAAGGCACGCCATACCTCATGGCCAACATGGACTACGCAGAGAAAAGCCAGTCAAGCTAGAAATCTCCCGAAGGGTTGCGAAGCAAGGGGGCCCCGCTTGCGGGGTTCCGATTTATGGCTTTACAGGATTTGAACGAAGTGGTTTAAGGTTATTTAACCATTGTCTACCCCTCAATTTTCCCATATTCTCTCATTCATATACTTATATAGGTAACCGTATTGAAATGTCAGACCAAATTTTGACCTTGAAAGAAGTAGCTGCTTATTTAAAGTTGGCCGAAAAAACGGCTTATCGCTTGGCTAGTGAAGGCCAATTACCTGGCTTTAAGGTCGGTGGTTCGTGGCGTTTTAAGCGTGGGGATATAGAAGTTTGGATTGAAGAGAAAAAGAAACGAAATACTTAACTTTTTATACATCGATCCCTTTTTACCTGATAACAAAAGCTTGCTTGGGCATACCGAGCGGCAACGGAAATTTTATGCAAAAACTAACTCTAGCAAAGCTATCTAATAAACTATTTAAAGCCTGTGACATCCTAAGAGGAAAAATGGATGCCTCTGAGTATAAGGAATACATTTTCGGGATCCTGTTCCTTAAACGTATGTCTGACCAATTCCACAAAGACTATCAAGCCAAATACAGCAAGCTAAAGGAAGAAGGGCATGACGATGATGATATTGAACCTCTGCTAGAGGACGAAGAGCAGTTTGATTTTTATGTTCCAGAAAGAGCTCGTTGGGAAAATATTAAACACATTAAAGAAAATGTTGGATCTGGCTTAAAGAAGGCACTTGAAGAATTAGAAGAGCGGAATACTGCAAAAGGTTTAGAGGGGGTTCTAAAACATATCAATTTCAACAAACAAGCGGGTAAGAAGCCAATTCCTGATGCCCGCTTAGTTGAATTTATTGAACACTTTAACGAAATTCCTTTGTCGAACGATGACTTCGAGTTTCCAGACCTACTTGGTGCAGCTTATGAGTACCTGATTAAATATTTCGCCGATAGCGCAGGTAAAAAAGGTGGTGAGTTCTATACACCAGCTGAAGTTGTTCGTTTATTAGTTGAAATACTTGAACCTCAAGAGGGTATGGAGATCTATGACCCAACTTGTGGTTCTGGCGGTATGCTCATCCAAAGCCGTAATTACGTCGAGGAAACTGGGGGTAACGTCAAAAACATCCACCTGTTCGGCCAAGAAGACAATGGTGGTACTTGGTCTATCTGTAAGATGAATATGATCTTACATGGTTCAGGTGGTGCAGATATTGAAAATGGAGATACGTTAGCAAATCCTCTTCACAGAACGAAAGACGGTGAGCTTCGCTCATTTGACCGTGTGATTGCGAACCCTCCGTTCTCTCAAAATTACAAAAAAGCGGAAATGAAATTTAAAGACCGCTTTAGCACCTTTATGCCTGAATCTGGCAAGAAAGCTGACTTGATGTTTGTGCAGCATATGGTGGCAACCCTCAAAGCGAACGGTAAAGCTGCCGTGGTGATGCCTCATGGCGTATTGTTCCGTGGTGCAGAAGAGCGTACATGCCGCGCAGATTTTATCGAGCGAGGCATTCTGGAAGCGGTGATAGGCCTACCACAAGGTTTGTTCTATGGTACGGGCATTCCTGCCTGTGTGTTGGTGTTGAACAAGGCTGGGCGTGAAAACCGTGATTTAGTGCTGTTTATTAATGCTGACCGTGAATATCGGGAAGGCAAAAACCAAAACAGCCTGCGCCCTGAAGATATTGAAAAAATCACCAGCGTCTATAAAGCGTTGCTGGAAGATGATAAGCACCTTGGTGTTGAAAAATATGCGCGTTTGGTTCACAAAGACGAACTGGCGCGTGAAGACTACAACTTCAATATTCGCCGCTATGTAGATAACAGCCCTGCACCTGAGCCTCAAAACGTTAAAGCACACTTAAACGGTGGTATTCCAACCCAGGAAATTGATTCGCTACAAAGCACTTGGATTGATTACCCAGGCTTGAAAGAAAGCCTGTTTATTCCACATTATAACGACGAATTTCAAGATTTTGCCGATGAGTTTGAAGCGTTGCCATCACTCAAACCGCATATTGAGAACTTCCCAGCAGTACTGAAAAAACATGCGGATTTCCAAGCCGCGTTGGATGATTGGAAAGAGGACTTCGCGGGGTTTGAAGCTCTGGGCGATCAAAAGCTGGGTGATAAAGGAGTATTTGCACTGCGCCGCGAATCCCTGAATACCATTGAAAAGCACCTAATGCCTATCAATCTTTTGAACCAATATAAGGTACGTGGTGCGTTGGCGGATTGGTTTAAAACCTTGGAAGCGGATTTTAAATCTGTTGCTGCGAGCGGTTGGAATGCCGAGCTCATTCCCGATGAAGTGCTATTCGCCAGCCAGTGCGCAGATGTGGTGGAAGAGCTGGAGACTAAACAGGCGCGTATCAGCGAGCTGCAAGCCTTTGTTGATGCAGCCGATGAAGAAGACTACGAACCTACCGATGAAAACCCTGCGCTGGCGTCTAAGTATGTTAAACAGCTTAAAGACGATCTGAAAGAACACAAAGTGACGATCAAAACTAGTCTGGCAGTGCTGAAAGCCCAAATAAAAGATGCGTTTATACAGCTGAAAAACAGTGCTGAACTTCCCAAAGGTACCAAGCAAGGGGATTTTGCAAAAGGACTGACGGGCAAAGACCTAAATTTTGCTGTTCATAGCGAAATACTTACACTCGCTGATGAACTCGGCGTTCAGTTAGATAACTTTGAACTGATTCAAGAGCACGCGCGACGAGGCACTCAAGCTGTGGCTGAAGCAACTGCAATTGAAACCAAGTTGGCAGCACACAAAGAGTTGGAGGATGAGCTAAAGCAACTGAGCGCTGAAATCAAGGAAACAGAAAAACGCCGTGATGAGCTGCTTGAGATAGCACGTAATGATATTACAGATGAAGAGGCTAAAGTGCTGATTCTAGAACGATTCAAAACTGCGCTGGATCGCCAATACCAAAGCTATGTGCGTGCATTGTTGCTTGACCGTATCGCTGCAGTCGAGAACCTACACCGCAAATACCAAGTTACTGCCAAAAGCATCATTGCCAAGCGAGAGCAGGAAGCGAACAAGTTGGCTGGCTTTATGAAGGAGCTGGGCTATGAGTGATTGGTATGAAACCCGTTTAGGTGACATTGCCGATATTTGTATTGGAGGAACGCCCTCTCGTGCGGAAGCTAGTTATTGGGCTTCAACGGGAGAGGAGGGCTTTCCATGGGTATCTATATCTGATTTGAAAAGCAGAATTGTTTCTAACACCGCAGAGTCTATAACTGCTCTGGGAGCAAGAAATTCGAATGTAAAATTAGTTCCTTGTGGGACTATCATGATGAGCTTCAAGCTTTCTTTAGGTCGTATTGCGTTTGCTGGACGAGATATCTACACAAATGAAGCAATCGCTAGCTTTGAAGTGGATACAGATAAAATTGATAAAACGTTTTTGTTCTATCAGCTTCCAGAAGTTGTAAAGCTAGCTATCACTGATACAGCTATTAAAGGAGCGACTCTGAATAAAGCCAAGCTCAATGAGCTTGTAATTCCACATCCAGAGTTAGTTGTTCAAAGGAAAATTGCTGAAATATTGTCAACCATCGACAACCAAATCGACGCCACTCAAGCCCTTATAGATAAATACACTGCTATCAAACAAGGCATGATGGCAGATTTGTTTAGCCGAGGTATCGACCCAGAAACCAAAGCCCTTCGCCCAACGTTTGAAGAAGCGCCGGAGCTTTATCATGAGACGACGCTGGGAATGTTACCTAAGGGGTGGAATGTTAGCGACCTTGGCTCGATATCCCTGAGAGTCACAGATGGTTCACATCAGGCAATATATACCGTTGAGAATGGTGATATTCCATTCTTGTTTGTTTCTTGTGTCCGAGGGGGCAAGATTCTGTGGGACAAGTGCTCGTATATTTCTAAAGAAGACTATCACTTAATATCGAAAGGCAGAGAGCCAAGAAAAGGAGATATTTTGTATACCGCAGTAGGCTCCTATGGACACGCTGCTTTAGTTTCGAAAGATAGTGAATTCTCTTTTCAACGGCACATAGCGTATATCAAGCCGAATAATCAATTTATTGATAGCGGCTTTTTATGTGAATTTCTTAACTCGGAACAGACCAAATCATGGGCAGATAGGGTTGCTCTCGGCAATGCGCAAAAGACTGTAACGTTAGGGGAACTATCAAAGTTTCCGGTTGTGGTGCCAGAAAAAATTGAGCAAGAGAAAATAGTGGGCAGCTTACAGGCGGTTAATGAGGCTCTGGAGTCTGAATATGTAGATTTAAGTAAGCTTCAGCAGACGAAGCGAGGCCTGATGCAAGACCTTTTAACAGGCAAAGTCCACGTATCTGTATAACAAAAAATAAAAAATGGCAGCAGGTAAACGCCTGCCTGCCAGTTACAAGGATAGCAAACAATGTCAGAGTACCAATTGGTTGAAAAGCCCCTGCTAAACCAGCTTAAAAACATGGGTTGGGATGCGACGGATTTAGGGCAAGGTGTACCTACCGATCCAACTACCAGCTTTCGCAGTTCTTTTCGTGAAGTCATTTTAAAAGACATTTTTAAAACCGCAGTGCATCGCATCAACACTACCGATGGAGGTAAACCATGGCTGACGGATAGCCAACTAGATGTATTACTGGACAATGTCACCGACTTTGGTACTCAGAAATTGCTGGCGGCCAATGAGGAGTTTATTGACCGTCTGCACAAGTGGCAGATTGACCATAACGAGTTGACTGGCGAAGAAGACCCTGTTGTTAAGCTGATTGATTTTGAGAACTGGGAAAATAACACCTTTACAGCTATCAATCAGTTCCGAGTTGATACCCCTGGATTGGGCAAGGAGCATATTCGTCCTGATATTGTATTGTTCATTAATGGCTTGCCGCTGGTAGTGATTGAAAGCAAATTATACTCTCAGCACTGTAGTGATCCAATGGCCGCAGGTATAGATCAACTGCGCCGTTATGCAGACTTACGCGAACCGGAACACAGTAAATATAGAGAAGGTGAGCCAGCTCTATTTTTTACTAATCAGTTGATGATCAGTACCCACGGTGATGATTGTAAAGTGGGCACCATTACCTCAAATGATGATTACTATTTTAACTGGAAAACCATCTACCCAGATACAGAGCCCTATATAGCACCGGAAATCGGCATCCACCGCAGTCAAGAACGGCTAGTTCAAGGCATGCTTCACCCTCAAAGATTGCTTGATATCACCCGTTGTTTTACCCTGTTTATGGATACCGACAGCGGCCCGCGTGTAAAGGTGATTTGCCGATACCAACAATTTCGCGCGGTTCAAAAAATCATTGAGCGTATGGAGCAGGGCGAAACGGGGATTCAGCGCTCAGGCGTGGTTTGGCACACCCAGGGAAGCGGGAAAAGCCTGACCATGGTGTTTTTGGTACGTAAGCTTCGTCGCCATCCAGAGCTGAAAAGTTACAAGGTTTTGATGGTTAACGATCGGAGTGACCTTGAAGAACAACTGACCAATACCGCAGCGTTAATAGGCGATACTGTGGTGGAGATCAAGAGTACTAAAGACGTAAGGGAGAAACTGGCTAACGACACTTCAAATACCAATATGGTAATGCTGCATAAGTTTCGCGAGCAAGACAGCAGCTTCCTACCGGAATCCGTGCGTAAGCTGTTATTTAAGAATCTCGCAAAAGCAAAAGAAGCTGGCGATGTTGAGCGTATTGAAGAGCTGGAAGCAGACTTTGACGCTGAAATTGTCATGCATCGCCCTTTTGGCGTGATAAATAGCACTGAAAAAGTACTTATCTTGGTCGATGAAGCCCACCGAACCCAGCGCGGCGGAAAAGATCGAGCAAGTCTTTCGGACAACCTGTTTGATGCTTTTCCCAAATCAACCCGAGTGGCATTCACGGGAACACCGCTTATTGCTGAGCACCACACTTATCCAACCTGGAAGCGTTTTGGCGTAAGCCAAGAAAAGGCATATATCGATAAATATAAACTTCAGGATGCCGTTGATGATGGCGCTACTTTAAAAATCCTCTACGAAGGTAAAACCGCTGACAGTGCGATATACGATAAATCGGGGTTTGATACTAAATTTGAAGATCTCTTTGCAGACAGAACGGAAGAAGAGCTAAGAGAGATCCGCAAAAAATACGGTGCGGAAGGAGATCTTCTTGAAGCAGAAAAGCGCATTGAGGAAATAGCTGAGGATTTAGTAAAGCACTACATAAGGCAGATTTTGCCAGCAGGCTTTAAAGCCCAGGTGGTGTGCTCTTCCAAGCAAGCGGCTATTCATTATCAAACCTACATTGAAAAAGCGTTGGCGAAAGAAATCGAGCGATATAAAAAGCAGCCAGAGCAATGTATTGATAAAGCCTGGCTTGAACGCCTCGAATTTTTGAAAACGGCGGTAGTGATATCAAGTGATGATACCAATGAAGCTGCGTCTTTCACTTATGCCAGAAAGCAAGCCAAAAAGCTAAAAGCAGTCGAGAGTTTCAAGAAGAAGTTTGATCACAGTAAACCCAATACGGGCGTTGCTTTTCTAATTGTCTGCGACATGCTGCTGACGGGTTTCGATGCGCCAATTGAGCAGGTGATGTACCTCGATAAAAAGTTGAAGGAACATAACTTATTGCAGACCATTGCCCGCGTGAACCGTACTGCGAAGGAGAAAAAACGCGGCTATATTGTCGACTATATAGGGCTTGCTAATCATCTTAGAGAAGCGCTGTTGATGTACTCACAGGATGACCAAGACGATATTTTGGAAAGCTTGCAAAACATAAATAGTGAAGTACCGGTTTTAGAAAGTCGTTATCGCCGATTGCTTCAGTTGTTTAATGAACTCAAGGTTCACAACATCGAAGCATTTGTGAATCAGAAGCTAAGTGTGGATGAACATTATCAAGTTCAGCTTCAGGCTATTGCTGTTTTAGAAGACCCTCGCCAGCGTGACAGCTTCAACGTGTTTTTGAAGAAGTTTCTTCAGAGCATGGACATCATCATGCCGAACTCATTGGCTGACCCTTACAAAACGCCTATGTACCAATTTGTGCATATCCAGGCGAAAGCGCGCCAACGTTATCAAGATAGTAGTATGAGTTTTCATGGCGTAGGTGAGAAAATTCGCAGCCTAGTTAGTGAACATCTCATTAGCTTAGGGATCAACCCCAAAGTCGATCCTGTTGACCTATTTAGTCCTGAGTTTATGAATAACGTCGGGAAGGAAAAAAGTAAACGCGCTAAAGCCAGTGACATGGAGCACGCGATTCGAAAGCATTGCAAAGTTAATGCTGAAGATGATCCTGCGTTTTACAAGCAAATGAGTGAAAAGCTCGAAGAGGTTATCAAAAAGCACTCAGGAAACTGGGACAAGATGATCACTGAGTTAAGCGCCCTTCGCGAACAAATTAGCGTAGGTCGTGGACCAAACGCTAGAGTGGTTGATCCATTTTTTGACTTGATCACCAGTATTGCTTTCCCCGATGGTCAGCAGGTTAAGCACATCGATAAAGTGAGGGCATCTGCTGACGCCGTTATGGAGGAACTAGGAGAGCATATTGGGAGTTTGGACTTCTGGGAGCGTGAAGATCTGGTATCTCAATTGCGAGGAAGAATAAAAAAGCATTTTATTCTAAGTAAAGTCCCAGAGCTTAAAGATGCAAGAGAGCAACTTACTATTGAAGTAGTAGCGCTAGCGCGTAGGCGGGAAAAACTACTTCTATCTGATCATGAATTGACTATCAGAATTGAGAGACTTATAGAATCCATTAAAGATTTCAATTTTACAGGTACTACAGAAGATGATCGCAGGATACTGGATATGCTGAAATATTCAGTTTGTGGTAGTGAGCTTTATTTAGCGAGTGAGATTGAGCAGTATGAGCAGTTCATTCGGGTAGCTTCTGTGACGGTAAGAACAGACATTGATGTTCCAAATGCGCCAGCAGCACTATCATCGGAGAGCACGATGTCTTATGAAGTGAAAACCGAATATGACCTAATGTCATCGCTCTCTCAGAATGCGCTTTCAGATATTGTTTCAGCTCTCCAAGAAGAGTTAAGAGTTGAAGGGCTTGAGACAACGCTTATTGCCTTAAAGCAGACCAGAAGAGGTAGCCAAGATTTTGACGTTGTAGCGTTTATTCAAATGGCTGCACTAACCGGCATAATTGGCAATGTTGCTACTTATATTGCCGTAGCTGCATTTAAAAAGCTCTTTAAAAAAATCTCAGAGCTTCCATTAATGCTTTCAGGAACTATGGAAGTGCACAGAGCAGAAAGTGAACGAATTGAACCAACGTTCGGTATTTATAGTGTTGTGTCTGAGGAAGAGTTAGAAAAAGCAATAAAAGAGCGCGATGCGTCAAGAAGTAAGAAGCTTCATTAATATGAAGTATAAAGATATCAAATTCAGCTTGAAGCAAAGTAAGCGAAAAACCACCAGTATTTTCATTGAAAGAGATGGCTGCGTTACTGTATTAGCGCCAGAGACTTATAGCCTGACAAAAATAGAGGGGATTCTTGAAGAAAAACGTAGCTGGATTTATCGAAACTTAGCTGAGTGGGAGGACCTTAATCGTACTAAAATTGAGCGAGAATTTGTAAGTGGTGAAGGCTTTCCGTATTTAGGATGCAATTATCGATTGAAATTAGTGGATGAGCAGCAAGAGAGTCTGTTATTGAAAAGTGGATGCTTTTTAATGAGAAGAGACAAGTCTCAATATGGTGCTGACTTATTTAAGGACTTCTATAAGAAGAAAGGTGTGGAACGTCTGCGTAATCGTGTAGTGTATTTTGCACCTAAGTTGGGTGTAAAGTACGGAGCGATCCGAGTTCTGGAACTTCAACACCGGTGGGCGTCATGTACGCCTGTTGGAGATTTGAATTTTCATTGGAAATGCATGATGGCCCCCTTAGCAGTTATTGATTACATTGTTGTGCATGAGTTAGCTCATCTTAGACATCCAAATCATAGCCCCGCATTTTGGAATGAGGTAGACAAGGTACTTCCCAATTATTCTAAACACGTTTCTTGGCTGCGACATAATGGTGCGGGAATGGACTTGTAGGTTTAATTTCAATTTTTTAAAAGCAGCACACACCAATTCTTAAGAAAAACAGCCCAATATAATGGGCTGCGCGTGTAGGAACTACACGACTATCCTCGAAGACTACAGACGATAAATCCTAACGTCTGGTGGATTACACGCCTCCAGGGTCGTACCCTGATGCACCATAGCTCTGTTTCATGCACCCAGGTGTGGGCCGTTACTATCGATAACGAATCGCGGTGTGCGCTGCCAATTACAAAGATAAACCACTTTCAAAAATAATGTCTGGAAAAACCCTGGTAAGATTGCCGGGGTTTTATTTGAAGGCGGATTGGCTACTAGTCGTACCTACTCGAAGAGGTAGGGACGACTCACAGAGTCGCCTATCTCAAGGCCTTTGCTCATGATGCCTTGAGACCTATTATCAAACCGCAAAATCGAAAGGCCAGAAGAGGGAATGGCATCCACTTGAAGAAATAGCTACTTGCAATCTAAGATCAATATGCTACTTTAAATATGAACTAGCTCAATTTGAGCAAACAAGAAAACGGGCGTTTTCCAACTGCCCTCGACACGTCAAGAGGAGCTACATCCGTAGCTGTCAGGCTCAACAGAGCCAGATTAATAACTACCAAAACCACTATAGTCTGCGCCTTGAATCAACAGACTCAGCGCCGCTTTGCTTGTTTGCTTTTGATCAGCCAGCCCATGTGTCTTATGACAACTTTTTTAGTTATGCACTAACTAAGTGGCTTTAAAACTTACCTTTATTGGCTTACGCCCCCTGATCTTCGGTTTTGGTTTTCTATCTTCCACTTAAATTTTGAGGAGTTGATATGAGCCAGTTGGGATATTCACTAAATCAGTTAAACATTAATAACAAAGAGCGTAGCCATGCTACACGTCAAAATAGAAAGAGCATTTTTAATCTTGTTGCTAAACAGCTTCATGGTTTTGGCTTTAAGTTAAAAGATGCGAAAGGGTTAAAACCTAAACACGTAAATGCTTTAGTAAAGCATTGGCAAGATCAAAAGCTGGCAAACAAGACTATCAAAAATCGAATGTCGGCCATTAGATGGTGGGCAGATAAAGTAGGTAAACGTAATGTAGTCGGTCGTACTAATGATGAATACGGTATTGATAAGGTACGCAATAGTCCTTTGGGGAAATCCAAGGAGCTTGATATGCAGAAGCACGCACAGATTAATTGCCCATATGTAAAGTTTTCACTGCGCCTACAACAAGAATTCGGGCTACGCCGAGAAGAAGCGATAAAGTTCAATATCAGCTATGCAGATCAAGGCAATTATATCCGCTTAAAAGGCTCATGGACTAAAGGTGGTAAACCCCGCTCCTTGCCTATCCTGAAAGAGTCACAGCGCTCTCTGCTTGATGAAGTTCGCTCTTTTACACGCTCATCATTAATTCGCGCGACAGACCGCTACGTGGATCAAATGCGCCGCTATGAGCGCGAAACTAATAAGGTAGGCCTCAGCAAAAATCATGGCTTACGCCATCACTATGCCCGTCAACGTTATATAGAACTAACTGGTTGGCAATGCCCCGCTAATGGTGGGCCACGACGTATGCATTTAATAGGCAAAGAGCGGGAGCTAGATTACAAGGCACGAATGATAATTAGCCGTGAGCTTGGACATGAGCGGTTTAGCATTACTTATACATATTTGGGGAGCTGATCATTAAACGTGTGAAGTATCACAGCACATGATTTTTGAGGCTATAAAATTAGGCATGCCTAATTATTTTGATGATTTAGCTTAAGGATGCTGCAACACGCTAGACGTTATCGCAAACATCTCTGAAGTCTATATGAGGTAACAAAACTTTCAAGGTCGTTTATCGAGTTTACACAAGTAAGCTCGATTCTATATTTTGAGCTTGAAAAATTAATTTTTTCTAAACTTCTAGGGCTAAGGTTAGGGGAAATCATCTCTTTCAAAATTGAGAAAGGTTGTTTCTAAAAAACACTTCTGAGATATCTTTATGATAAAGCTGCTAATTATTATGTAGGCAACTTTTTTTAACTTAAAGTTTACTTTTATAGCAAAGTGCTGCTATTTTAATTATGAAATTATTATTTTTACTTGTACAAAATTAAGCTTGTACTAATACGGATATTGATTAAAATACGCTTCAATTTTTTACTTAGTGGAGAGGGTAATGTTAACTTTAGTCGCTGAAAACAATAAAAAGATCACCAAAGATAATTCTTCTGATATATCAACTCGTAACATCAGAGAAGAAAATATTGTCGCTTTTACAAAACAAGCCTCTAAAGATAATAGGTCTCGACAGCAAGCTATAGAAGCTGTAAGAAAAAGAGCTGAACTTCTACACTGGTAAAATAATTAATAAAGTTATACAGTTTCTTAACAAACATAAGGAACTGTATATATGTCGAAAGTCTCAACACAAACAAAAATTTCAATAGTTGATAACGTAGATAGCCACACCCCTCCAAAAAATTCTATCCAAACAATATCTGGTAGACAGTCTAAAGATTTAGTAATTGCATTTTGTGGTGCAATCGGTGCAGGGATTAAAACCACTAAGAAAGCTTCAAAAAACGAGTTAGAAGAACTTGGATATAGAGTAATAGACTTACGACTAAGTAATTTGATGGATCAATTTATAGACAAAGATCCATCATTATTAGATACAGCTGGATTGGTCGATGATGATCAAGCTTTCAATCGGTATGTCAAATATCAAAATTTAGGTGATAAGCTAAGAGAAAAGTTTACTGGTCAAATAATGGCTGAAGCAGCTATTAATGAAATATCTCTAAAAAGAGAGCAAGAGTTACAAAAGCTTATCAAAGATGAAAAATCGCGTGAAGAGGCAACTAGGCAGGTTGAGTCAATAAAAACTGCCTATTTAATTGATCAATTAAAGCATCCAGCAGAAGTTGAGCTATTTAGACTTATATATCAGAATAATTTTTATCTAATAGGAGTGATCCGTTCAGAAGAAGAAAGGAAAAGAAACTTAAGGGATGAAGGAATAAATAAAGAAAATATCGACAGCTTGATTCATCGAGATAGGAAAGCAGAAGAAAAGCATGGGCAACAGACAGAGAAAACAATTCTAGATTCAGATATATTTATTCGTAATTGCCAAAGTCATGTTGCTATGCTCAAGTTTTCAATAAAACGGTTTTTAAACTTAATTCACGGCGTTAATGGGATTACACCAACAGTTCACGAGAAGGGAATGTTTGCTGCATTTTCTGCTTCACTTCAGTCAGCTTGTTTATCAAGGCAAGTTGGTGCAGCAATTATGGACAATGAAGGGAGTATTATTTCGACAGGTAGGAATGATGTCCCTAAGCCATTTGGAGGGCTCTATAATACTGAAGATGAGAAACAGGATTATAGGTGCTTCCATAAAGGAGGGAAATGCTACAATGATTACCATAAAAATAAAATAAAAGATAAGATAGAGAGCTTACTTGCTAGTGAAAATGTGCCTAATTCAAAAGTAGTGGCCGAAAAGTTATACAAAAAAGCTGGTATCTCTTCTTTATTGGAGTTTTCAAGGTCTATACATGCAGAGATGGATGCTATTACTTCAATTGCTAGAAACGGAAATAGCGAAACACAGGGAACTACACTTTATACAACTACATACCCTTGTCATAATTGCGCTAGGCATATAGTTGCTGCAGGTATCAGTAAAGCTATTTATATAGAGCCTTATGAAAAAAGTTTAGCGTTGGATTTGCATGATGATGCCATCACAGATCAATCTGATTCTGAAAAAGTACGATTTGAACCTTTTGAAGGTGTTTCTCCCAGACGGTACCCAAAATTTTTCTTTTCAATGGCTGATCGTAAATCACCTCATGGTGAAGCCGTAAAGTTGACAAGCAAATATAATCATCATGTTGATATTCAGTTTTTAGATAGTTACTCGACATTTGAAAGTAAAATATTGAATGACTTCCAAAGTAAATTAAGCTCATTAGAAAAAGTAGAGCCGAATAATTAGTTTATTCATTAAATGAATGTACTGTTTTTTTTGCTTCTAAAATGAACTGGGCTAATTCATTCTCAATACAATACAAATAAGCAGTGGGCACTTCTAAAATATCAGCAAGTGCTTTCACTGTTTTGAAGTCAGGAGCATGTACGCCTTTTTCGTATTGGTTCATTCTTGCCGATGCAGCAAATTCATCCATTCCAGCTAAAATCCCTAACTGTTTTTGTGATAGTTCTTTGGCTTTTCTTGCCTCTTTTAAGCGTTTTGGAAATGGTGATTCGTCATTAGTTTTCATTATTTATTGTTCTTAGCTTGAAAACTAAGAGTTTCTTAGCTTTAATTAAATCTAGATACTAAGGAATCCTTAGCTTTTGCTTTTGTAACGAATTTAGTTTGGAGGAATGAATATGCTTGAAACGTTTGTGTGTGTATTGGTCGGGGCTATCTACTTGCTGGTAAGTATATTTACAAGCGATGAGCAGTCGTCGAACGAAAACGAGCAACTAGATCAATTGAATGATGGTATGGGCAATATTATCGCTGATGGTGAATTTATGTCGCGTGAAGAAGCTGAAGATGCTCAATCACGTGGTGAGCTTTACGACACCTATTACTAATCACTTAAAGAATAGGGGAGCAAAATTAGGCATGCCTAATTTTAAGGAGCAATTTATGCTACTTTTAGATCTATACAAAAATGTTGAGCTAAGGCCATTCATCCCAGTAGTCGTTGAGTTTCAAAGCCGCTTGGCTGGTATCGAAGCTGAATGTGAACCATTAGGGCTATCATTTGAGAAAGAAGTGCAATCAGAGCAAGAAATGTTTTTTGCTTTGATTTCTCAAAAAGCGCTGGCTTTCGATGTAACAAATGAAATGGGCGAGGTTTGGGATATTAAATTAGAGCCTTTCAGTCATTTTAAATCTCGAAGCAAAAAAATTACTTTCCCCTTCATGGGTTGTAATGAGCAGAAGCAACAAAATATTAGTGAGTGGATTATTGCTTTGTGTAATTGGGAGGGATCTTTTCTATACTCAAGTGCAAGGCATTAGCAGAGATTGCAGTTATGACAATATACGAATGGTTTCAAATGTGGATTTTAATGGTGTTAGCGATTCGCGCTACTCGACGTTACGACAAGCTGAAAAATGATCTTTTTGCAGCAATTAAAGAAGGCAGGATTTAAACATGGCTTCTTTGTTAGTTGGTTGCGCTTTGATTCTAAGTCTTGTGATCTTCTTCGCTGTTTTGTTTTATCTTAAAAATAATAGTTAGTGCACCTACCCAAAGATGCACAGTTAATTACTATTAATTATTCACTTTACAATACACCTAAAGAAGAAATGGTTTGAGAAATATGCTCAATTTTAGAGCTAACAAGGTGACTGGGGAAAACTAAAAATATCAGCATTAGCCAGTATCTTCGAGTTAAATTTATTTGTAGCTTATAAACATTATCTTCTTTGTTCAGTTCTATAATCTTACAGTAATACTTATTTTTTTCTTTGTTCTTAATTGGCACTTCGTCGGCTCCTTAGTTTTAACCGACTTCTTAACTTAATAATATTTTTTCGGAATACAACAGTTTTTTCTTCTAATACTGTTTTTATATACATGCTGTATATAAAAAAGGGTATTGCATGTTGGGGTAGCTTTTTTGAGAAATTAGTAACTTTATTCCCATAATAGTAAGGCATTCCATAAATTAGTAACCGGAGTGCTTTATGCCAAAAATCAAACCTCAATTTTATACAGCAGATGAAGTTGCTATAGCTTTATGCTGCTCTAAGCAGACCTTATACAACAAGCTAAGTGAGAACAGGCAAGCAAAAGCGCGTCACTCACTGCCTCCTTATATCAAGCAAGGTGGTAAAACACTCTTTCCTATATCAGAGTTCCACCACTGGATTGAAACGCAGCCTTTAATTCGCTGCGAGGAGGTTCATTACTAATGGCCCTTTCTCATAACAGCATAGAAATAATCACCAACTGTCCTATCGAAGAGCGAACTTTTGGTTCATACCCCGCCTTTTTGATTGATCCATGTATTTTGCCCCTTAAAAAGCTTGAGCAATCCACTGTCAAAGGCTTTGGCAAATATAAAACTGTAATGTTGAGCAGTCCTCAAATTTTGCCGCATGGTCACTATGCAAGGTTGATCATTGCTCACCTAACAACACAAATCAGTAGAAGGCCAGAGCTTCCCTCATACGTCATAGCCAAATCTGTAAGTGAGCTATTTCAGCAAATAACAGGACAAGACAGTATATCAGGTGGCACATACGCTAATTTTTTACTCTCTCTCGAAAGAGTATTTGATACGACATTTACAGTTGTCCCGACTAATAAATCAAAAGATAGAATGCGAAGAAGGGGATTTTTCGCTGAGGCGGATAATTTGATCAACGATGAGTATGGTATTGGCTATTTCAATGCTAAATATAAACAGGTTCTCTATACCCCCTCGAACAGCTTTAAGGCGCTGATAGCTGATGATAAAAGCATTATTCCCATTGATTTAAGGTTCCTTCAACTTGCTCGAGCTAAAGACATTGTTCTCGCCCATGATCTCTACTTGTATCTCATACGACGAGGTTATGGACGTGAAAAAATTGTTTTTGTCCCTTGGGGGACCCTCCACAAAGATGTTTTTCCCTACCTAGACAGGCTTGCTCTGAGTAGGTTCAAGCGGCGATTTTTGTGCGCTTTAGACTTCATTCTTGAATGCCATCCTCACTCAGGCATCCGTTTAGATAAAAAGGATAAAGGTATAGTCATTCCACCTAACAACTATCTACTTCGCGGTAGAGGAGGCTAGTGTATAGCTGCTTACAAATTATGTATAAGTAGTTGCTAGTAATGTCACTGGCGGACAAAAGTTTGTCACTGGCGAACAGTTTTATGTCACTGAGAACCAAATGTTTGTCACTGGCGTGCAAAAGTTTGTCACTGAAGGACAGTAGTACCAGTGCAGCCCTTTATTATCAAGGCCTCTAGCTCTCAGCTTAATACCTTAAATTCTCAATATCCAAAAATCTTATTATTAAGGACACTTAACTGTGAATAACAAAGCATATAAGTACGAAAAGTACATGAAGAAGCTGCCTTACATTAAAGACCTTCAGTTATACAAGGCTGTGGGGATGACTCTTTATCTTATCATTGATAAAAAAAGAACTTTAAAGTTTGCACTCTCTTCTGCAAGCATAAAGCATAATTTTAAGCCAAAAAAGCGAATTGAAGACCTTGTTCGAATCGCTCTCCCTGATGACTTCTTCGACAAAAGGCAAAGAGCTAATGCACCAAAAGAAAAGCGGGAAGAGGCTGCCGTGAGGCACCAAATGTTCAAAGAAATGGACATTTTGGCACAGCTCCATCTAAAAGGTATATTTGGTCAAAGTTAGCAGTGGATAAATTATTGAATTGTATTTTACTTAAAATATAAGTACGAAAAGATAGTCTGAAGCTTGTACATGTTGTATTGAGCTGCTATTTTTTATTTGAAAGTAAAATTTTTTACTTTCTTCTAGTTGGCGATTACAAAAAAAATAATCCGCAGATATTGATAGAAAATACTTTGTCTGTATAATATTCGACCCAATTGAATCACAGAATAGGTTCTTAATATGACTTTTGAGAAGTTAGCAAAACTTGCAGGAAGCAAAGAGGCTGATAAAGAGATAGCCCGTGGTTTTAATAGCCGTCAAAACAAACGCGATAAAGCTTACTCAGAAAAAGCTCGTAATCAGACCCCTACAGATAAATTTTTTTCTCGTAGTTATAACCTTTAATCATCTCTGTGGATGAGAAGGCAGCTGCTAGGCTGCCTTTTTTGATGGAACAAAAATGCAGTCAGACTTCCTTCTATGTGAATTTGCCAAAGAAACTTTAAGTAATTTGGTAAAAGAGAGATTCGGTTCTGAATTTCCCGACATCAACTCTAAGTATCAAATAAAGTATTTATACCGTTATCTTTCAGACTTTAATGCTCAAACGATATTGCTTGAGCCAGATTATGTCGATCGGGACTTTTTAGAGGATTATTCAAGGTATTATGTAAAGTGCTTTAATCAGTATGGTGATCGATGTGCTAGGCTGCATTTTTTTTCTAAAGAAATAAACCACCCTGAGTTCCAATCTTATCTTCGTGAATATAATGAAGAAGAGCATGAACAATTACAGAAGGCTTACCTTGGGTTCATAGTCGTAAAACCATTACCCAAAACTTTTATTGGTAAATCTTGTTTAAGACTGTATGAAAGCTTTGTTGGTAGTGACAATAAAAAAGCTCTGAACCATAGATACAAAGTTAATTTATTTGGCCTAAATTTACATGTAGATACAGTAGCATTCCAAGAACAAGATAAAGTCGTATCAGCATGTGCAACTACTTCAATTTGGACTGCACTTCAAGCATTAGATAAGAATGACTTAAGAACAGTACCATCATCAAGCGAAATAACACTATCAGCAATCAACCACGTTGCCGATTCTCACAACAGTTTTCCTAATAATGGTTTAACTAATAAGCAAATCCTTCGTTCTTTAGATATACAAAAGCTAAGAAATCATAAGTTTAATATTGATACCTCAAAAGCTGAATCTGATAATTTTTTTAATATAGTTAAAAGTTATTTAAATAGTGACCTTCCTATTATTCTTGGTGTTGATGTGTACTGGAAAGAGGAGCAGGCTCAACTTGTAAGTGAGGGGCGAGGCCATGCAGTCACAGTTTTAGGATACAAGGAACATAACGATAAAAACTATCTATATATTCACGATGATAGGATTGGTCCTTTTGCAAGAGTACGAATAGTTAATGCTCCAAATCAAATTGCTTCAATAACAAAGAGTAAAGCTGAGTCGCCAATTGAATGGGGCCTTATTTTAGAAGAAAAAGATGATAATGGTAATTGGCAAGATGCAGATCAAGTTCTTATTCCAGATAGTTTGATAGTCCCAAACTATAGAAAAATTAGAATTCCATCCGAATATATTTCAAATACTTGTAATTCTCTAATTGAAGAGTACTTGGTTTACTATAAAAAACAAAAAAAAGATTGCCCTGAGGTCACTCATGAAATAGAGCTGGTTAGCTCAGCAGACTACAAAAGCAGTCTAATTCAACAGCCGGAAGTTGCCAATAAAGAAGCAATCTTGTGTAAGCCTCTAGCAAAATATATTTGGTGTGCCAAGTTCAAGAGCGGAAGCTTACATTTGTTTGATATATTATTCGACTCAACTGAAATCCCTCAGGGGGATGCCGTAGCTGGCATTTCCATATATAACCAAGCAGGTTTTGATGCTATTTCACGACCACTTAAAAATATCCTTGAGCATCAACCGTTACATGAGGATTACTCAGGCAAAGATTTCCTTGTCCCATTAATTCGTTCGTTTAAAGAAGAAAAAGATAACTACTTTGCTTACCTAGATAAGCAATTCGGTAAACCTAGGGCTCCAATACGAATTAATAGAGAGGAAATATCAGGCGGTCAATTACATAACCAAGCAGGGCTTAGTTATTATGGAAAGCAAGAAAAGTGCTTAGCTGATGATTTCGCTGAGCTGCTTAATACCTCTGATGAGGAATTTAGAATTTGGGTAATATCTATTGATGGTGCTTTATTGCTGGGTAAGGAAGTTGAAAGGCGAGGGCACCCAACTTTAACAGGATTTAAGTCTGCGCGTATCGGTGGTGAGCTGCATTATAAAGGTGGTAAATGGGTTATTAATTCAAAGTCTGGTAGGTATAGCTCAGGCTATGATAACGGCAATGAATTATTAGCAAATGCGAGGAATAAGTTTTTAGAAATATATTCGAGGCTTAATCCTGAAAATATTGAGATTGATGAATATCACCCAAAGTAAGTAACAGCCTTAGATGTCAGGTTTGGTAAAATCGCCAAACCTGACATTCAATTCAAACAAGCAAAGCGCTCATCAGTTCAACTTTTTGTTCCTTAGTTAAGCTTGCTAACAGACTTTTCATTTCACTCATTTGATCATCAGGCTTTTCTGCAATCAAACCTGCATATTTGGCTATTGTTTCTGTTACTTTTTCTGCGGGCTCTTTAAGCTCCTCAGCTGTTAAAATTAAATAGCCAGCAGTTACATCACTTTTATCTGTAATATGGTTTAGAAGACGTTTCAGGAGGTATCCGGATACTCCGCTACTCTCAGCCATTGATGTAAATGTGCGGCGCAAATCATGCGAAGTGATTTTTACACCTGCAATTTGGCATACATGTTTCAACGTCTTTTTAGGATCAGTGAGGTAGCCCTTTTTACTGTTTGTCCCAAACACATAGTCAGATACTTTGTATTCTTTTCGTCGACTAAATATCTCAGCTAATCGATCCGTTATAGGAAACTCAACATCCAAGCCATTTTTTGTATCTTCTAAAATGAATATCCTATCTTCAAGGTGTACTTGTGACCAAGGAAGTTGCAGTAACTCTGATCTTCTTAGGCCTGAAAAGGTTAAAAATTCTAGGTAATCACAAAAAGCAACGCGGCTATTTTGACGATACTTGGCAGCTTCATTTCTAACTTCATATAGTGCGTCTATGAATGGTTTTAGTTGTGAACGACGCAGTCTTGTTGTTTTACGCTTTACATTATTCCAGCTTCGTTTTTCAGAAAGTGCATCTACAGGATTTTCTGGAAATAATGAACGACCTTCTGAAGATTTGTATTCAGCTTTAGCAAAGTTAAATAAAGCACGTATTAGGCGCATGGTATAATTTGCCTGAGCAGGGCTTCTTGAGGTGATTTCTCGTTGGCGTTTTAAAATCATTGTTTGATTAATATCGGCTAAGCGCTTGTTATGCCAGTCCGGTAGATAGCAGTCCATTTTTTGCTTATAACCTCTTTCAGTTATAGGCTTAAGATCTCTAGATTCGATGTACGAATCAAAAGCTTCTTTCAGAGTAATCGAAGCCGCTCTAAACTGGCGCTTAAGGTCATTAGGATTAATACCCTCAGCGATATCTGCCATTACCTTTCTAGCCATTCGCCTTGCATCATCGAGTGCAATTGATGGAAAGTAACCAAGGGTGACATTAATAGGGGTGTCTCTCCCTGGTATCTTTTTATAAACTCTAAATGATTTTTTACCAGCTACGCTCACATCTAAAATGAGTCCTGACAATAGGCTGTCATAATAGCGAGTGCGTTTACCGTTTGATTCAATCTTTTCAAGCGACAATTCTGTGAAGCGAAATTTTGTGTCAGACATATGGTGCTACCTCTGTGCTACTTTGAACGTAAAATTTAACGTTCTGAAATACATAATGATTTATGCATCAGAGGTATGGGTTATTCAATAACCCCATGATATGGCTATGAAAATTAGTAAATAGTTATATCAAAAAGTAACTCGCAGTAAGTCCTTGTTTTGCAACTCATAATCGTTAGGTCCCCAGTTCGAGTCTGGGAGGGGCCACCACTTTTACACGCTTTCCAAGTAAATAGAAACTCACCTTCCTAGTTTATAAAACTTTATTTCTATTACTTCTGTTGTGTTTTTATCAGCGCACTGATTTTTTTATTAATTTTATTGAATACATTGCAATAAACACAGTTGAATCTACTATTAAAGTGTTATGGGATTTTATTATAAAAATCTTTATTTTGTGACCTTTAATGTCGCTACTGTTAATTGTGTGCAGTATATAAAATACCGCTTTGTTACCCCTTAGGTGCTCTATGTTATTAAAACGAAAAGTATACCTCAGCCTTATTTTGGCTGTTGTTGCTCCTTTAGCAATATCTACTCTAATATTTTCAAATAGTATTCGCTCAAATACAGAAGACAAACTAGCCAAAGTAGATTTACCAACAGCGCTTAGTGAAGTGAAAAGCCAAATCGAATTAGAGTTATCGACTCCTATTATTGTTGGCAAAGAAATAGCGCAAAACTTATTTGTGCAACAATGGATGAATAATAATGAAGATGCGCAAAGCCGAGGTAAATTCATTGATTACCTCAAACATATAAAAAATAAAAACCAAGCCAGTAACGCATACATTATTTCTAAAAACTCCCGCAATTATTACACCGATGAAGGTATTTCTAGGCAAATAGACAGTAGTGATACTTGGTTTGATGCTTTTTTAGCATCGGATAGACCATTTGAAGTAGCGCTCGACATAGATAAAGGTAGCTCTGAGGTGATGGTATTTATTAATTATGCCATTGAGCTTGATGGGCAAAGACAAGGAATTGCCGGAATAGGCCGTTCGCTCGATTCTATGGTGGATCTCATAAGTGAATATAGGATAGGTGAGGGCGGCATTGTTTATTTGGTCTCTGGTAGTGGCGAGATTATGCTGCATGGTAATAAAACTAAAATAGGGCAATCTGTTGACTTGGCGCCGATTAAAAATGGGGCAATTCAAAGTAAAGTAATTGATAGTGATGACTATGTTGTATCAAGTACGCCTGTAAACTCATTAGGTTGGCATCTAGTTGCTGAAATTCCCCAAGAGCAATTATATGGCGCAATTAATAGTGCTATTAATACTAATATCATTTTTGGTGTAATTATTGCGCTTGTTGGTTTAGCGTCAGCACGCGTGTTGGTAGGGCAAATATTTAGGCCAATCGAAAACATTACTGCAGCAGTGAATGCGTTAACAGAAAAAGATGGCGATTTAACAGCGCGACTCCCTACTGATGATAATAATGAAATTTCAGACTTAGCGGTTAAGTTTAATCTGTTTTTAGAGCAGTTACATTATATGTTCAAACAGGTTTCTGAGTCGGCAATTCATGTTAAAGGTATTTCCCAAGATGTGCTTGAGCAAGTGCAAGGTGCGGCAAATTTAGCTGAAGTGCAATCATCGAGTACGCAAACGGTGGCGGCAGCCGTTAATGAGATGGAGGTTACGGTTCAGGATATTTCTGGTAGTGCCAGTAATGCGGCAGATATTGCTACTAAAACCGAAGAAACGACGCACAAAGGGGTTGAGTTTGTGCAAAGCACGATTAAACAAATGGAACAACTAGAAGCGTCAATGGCCAATTCTGTGGCCTCGGTGTTAGAGCTTTCGACAGAGATTAAATCAATTTCTCATGTATTGGATGTAATTAAAGGGATTTCCGAGCAAACTAATTTATTGGCGTTAAATGCGGCTATTGAGGCTGCTAGAGCGGGTGAGCAGGGCCGTGGCTTTGCGGTAGTTGCTGACGAAGTAAGAACGCTTGCGCAACGTACCGCGGAGTCTACGGAGCAAATTAATGAGATGATTGATTCGTTAAATGCTAAAGCGTCAAGCACGGTATCAGCGATTGAATTGGGCAGCAAAAACACCCTAGAAAATGCCGAGCGCTTAAAAGAAACCGGCCATACATTAAATGGTATTTCACAGGAAATTGTACTACTAAGCGAGTTAAACAACTCAGTGGCTACTGCAACGCGAGAGCAAACACTAGCAACCTCAGAAATTAGCCAAAATATTGTGATGATTTCCGATTCGGCAGAGCAAACCAAAGAAAATATGAAAAAGTCAGAGCAGCTTTGTAACGGTTTAAATAAAGAATCGAATATTTTAAGGGATTTACTGGGTAAGTTTACGCTTTAAACACGATTTAATTAAAAAATCAGTTGAGCGAGGAAACCATCATAGTTATAGAGTTCTCGCCTATAACTATGATGTTGTAATGGCGGTTAGTTTTTACGGTAAATCTCGTGATCCATTTCGTAAATATTTACGCTTAAACTGTCAGAGGCTCTGCAATACGTTTGCAAGCAGGCTAGTAATTGCTCACTTAGTAGTTGCTTTTGCTCAATAGAACGCCCAGCCATAATATGCACCGCAATATGAATAAACCCTTCTTTACCCACACCTAACTGATAATGCTGATAAGCAATAGCGCGAGTCTTTATTGTTTCTAAATCAAATAAGCCACTTTCAAACGTTGTTGTATGGATTTTTTCCACAAGAACTTGAGGTAGTAAAGGCAGATCTTCTGAGTGTTCAATAATAATGTGTGGCATTTAACGTATCCTCTTTAGATTGGTTTATTTAATTATACCAAACGGGTTTGTACACGCTAACCCCATAATGCTTAATTTTTAAAAATGTGGCTTGAACATATTTTTAGCAATAAACTCATTTAAGCAATTACAAGACCTGTAGCGTGTTTAATTTTAGATTTATTATGGCAAATATTTTTGGTTTATACGTTTTATGTCAATTTGTGGTGACTTATACGAAGAGTACACAAGCCAGTTGGTATTTGTAATAAAGGTTAAGCCAGAGGTGCGACTAAATGCGCGTTCGGGAAGGCGTATTACGTCATGATGGCTGTTGGTTGAGAAGTCGTAATAACTCAAACGGTAATCACCTTGTTTTACATTAAAATAGTAAATACGCGATTGCGCTAAGGTGTCGCCTTCAAAAAAATACCACGAATTATGATTTGATAAATTAATTTCGCTAACAAGTGGTTGCTCAGTTTGGCTATCTGGGTCTTTTATCCATAGTTGATTAGTTGCTTGGTTTGCAAAAATTAAAGCGCCTTGCTTGTTTTCATAAGCGTATAGTGTTGGTGAATCTATGGCCTGTGCGAGTTTATTGCCCTTTAAGTCGAAGCGATAAACGTGTTGATCATTCGCTACCAATAGGCTTTTACTATCTGCAGCCCAACTCGGTTTTCCATGGTAACTAAAGCCTGTGGGTAATGACTGACTTGATTGGGTGTTAAAGTCATAAAGGTATAGCGCATGCTCACCAAGATGAGAAGCAACAAAGGCAATGTAATTACCATCAGGTGACCACACTGGATTGTAAATATTTGCACTGAGATTAGTAAGCTGTTTTCGTGAGGTGCCGTCTTGATTTGCAGTCCATAATTCCATTGAGCCCGATTCGTTAGATACAAAAACTAACTTTTTTCTGGCTTTACTGTAATCAGGAAAGCGCGTATTAAAGTCGCTTGATAATACCGGAAAAGGGGAACTTGCAACCGCATTACTGGTTTCTACACGCATTAATGCAGAGTCGATATTCCATTGATGAAAATACAAACTGCCATCATGTGCATATTCTGGGTAACTTAAGCCATCAATGTGCGCATTGATCATTTGTTGTGTTTTGAGGTTATAAAAATAACCTTGGCGCTTGCCTTTTTTAACACCCGAAAAGACGAGTTGTGGCTTATTGGGATGCCAATCAACGCCTCTCATATCAACAAAACCTGAAGTTAATTGCTTAGCATGAGCTGTTTTTATGTCGATTAAAAATAGTTCTTCAAAACCCGTTGGTAAATTACGCGATACCACCAGCTGTGTCGCATCTGGTGAAAACACAACCGACTCATCGGTATATTGGCATGCTGACGTACAAGGGACTTGAGTAACTGAGTATGGCGATGAGGTTAAATCGACAAGGTTAAGCTGGGTAAAATCATTATTTTTTTCATCTTCACTAATATAAACCAGCTTAGTGCCTGTGGCATTAATGTCTATATCGGTACTGGTTTTACTTCCGCACAGCCCTATAACAGTGATATTGCCCGAGGCGATATTTTGCTGAATTACTTCACAGCCTTGAGCAGCTTTACGGCGGTAATAATAAATAAACGTTAAATCAGGACTAAATACCGCTCTGCCCTCAATGAATGGGGTGTCGGTAAGAGCTATTGCAGCTTGTTCGGATAAATGTAAATCACGTAAGTATAAATTGGCTTTATGACCAGGGCGGCGCCACGAATACGCTAAAAAATGACTGTCATTAGAAATAGCCGGAAACAACTCTCTTCCTGGGCTGGTGGTAATTGTTTCAATGTAATCGTACAAACGCGCTGCTTGTTGCGATTGAGCAAGTGGCTGCTTTGCGTTTTCAAAAAGGGCGCTATAACCCCAATAGCTACCTAATAGTATAACGATAGCAAGTACGCTAGCGTAAATATACCCAGAGCGAAGCGGCGTATTGTTAATGCTATTAACAGGCTCTGGCGTTGTTGGTTTTTGTACTAACCGGTAACCCGTTTTACGCAGTGTTTCTATATAGGTATTGTCGGGGTCGAGTTCTTTAAAGCTTTTACGAAGATGCCATATGGCATTTGTCAGTGCTTTTTCGCCCACATATTGATTACCACTCCACACATTCTCTATTAGTTGCTCACGCGTTACTGCGTTTGGATAACACTCTACCAAGTAAACAAGTAGTTCTATAAATTTAGGTTGTAATACACAGGTTTTATCGGCACAAAACAGCTTATTTTCAAACACCGATATTTGGCATTTTCCAATTGAAAATGTCTGTTGAGTATTCATAGTTTGTGTATTTAAACCTCTTGATTAATTACGTTACTAGGCAGTGTTTAATGCAAAATAAAGCGATAGTTGGTTAACATTCGATTTTACATCATTCTAACACGAAAACCTTAAGTGTATGATTATAAATAAATAGATATTAAATAGATATAAAATAGGGATATAAACGAGACACCTCTCATTGTGCTTTTATTCACGATTACTTACAACATGTTATTAGTAAAATAAACCAATTGGTACAAAACAAATTTAATAACTAAAAAGTTAATCAAAAACGATTTGTACTAATGGAATAATAAATAATAAGGGAAGTTTGTGAGTAATATATCAACAAAAAAATGCGCTTTAGCATTGGCTATAACAGCCAGTTTATCTGGGCATGCAATAGCAAATGACGAGGCTATTGCTCGTCAATCAACGGCTAAAGCAAGCGAAGAAGTAGTACAAGAAGCACCAGAAAAAATAACCGTAACGGGTTCGCGTTTAAAGCGTGATAGTTTTTCGGTAACAACCCCGCTGGTAACCATGGATAGAGCGTCGATTCAGGATACAGGCCTAGGCAACCTTTCAGATGTATTAATCGATAACATGCCTGCACTGAGCGAAAGTATTGGTAACACAACCAGCCAATCAAGTATTTCGGGGACCGGTTTATCAACGGTGCAGCTTCGCGACTTAGGCGCTAACAGAACGCTAACGCTTATTGATGGCCGCCGTGTGGTATCAAATAGTTATGGTGGTAACTATGTGAGTTTAAATACTATTCCAAGTGGCATGGTGGAGCGCGTTGAAATTATAAGTGGTGGTGCGTCGGCCACTTATGGAGCTGATGCGGTAGCTGGTGTAGTGAATATTATTACCCAGTCAAAAAAAGAAGGCTTTGAATTTCAAGCCCGTGGCGGTGAAACAACAGATGGTGGCGGTCGTGAGTTTACGCTTGATTTAAACTACGGAACGTCATTTGCTGATGATCGCGGTTATGTATTTGTCAGCTCAAACTGGGATCGTGATTTTGGCATGACCTTTTACGACCGTGACCGCGCCAAAATAGAAGTCGCGCATAGTTACGATGATGAGTTGATGTGTAATCAAATGTACACTGCCGATGGTTATCAGTGTATGAGTGGTATTACACAAGCTGATTGGGCAAGCAAAAGCGATGGTACCTTAGGCGGTGTATTTTTAGAAAGCAACCGAAACGATACCCAGTTTTGGTACGACGGGCAAACGCTGCGTGATGACTGGAAAGGCAATGAAGAAATTTATGGTATAAATTCGTCACAATACGTCATGCTTGATGTACCTAGTGATAACTTTTCGACCGCAATAAAAGTAGATTATGATGTAACAGACGACATTATGAGCTACTTCCAAATTCAATACAGCAAAAGTGGCTCGTTCAACGATAAGTCACCTGAAGATGAATACGAAGGGGCTTACGTACCTCGCTACGACCCAGTGACTGGCGATCCTATCGATGATATTGCCCCTGGTTACATTCCTATTGATAACCCATACGTGCCACAAGAAATTATTGACAGCAACCCATACAAAGACCGCATTTACTGGGATCGCCGTTTTGGTGAAGTAGGCAATATCAGCACTGATAACGACCGTACGACCATCCGAACTTGGGCAGGCCTACAGGGCATGATGTTTGATGATACATGGGATTGGGATATCTCTGCTGGATACGGGCAATTCAAACAACATCAAATCCGTAGTAACGAGTTAAATACGGTACGTGTCAATCAAGCACTGCAAGCTGAAAAGCTAGCCGATGGCACTATTCAATGTAAAGACGCCGAAGCGCGAGCGCAAGGATGTGTCCCGCTTAATCTATTTGGTGAAGGGTCTATTACCCCTGAAATGGCTGACTGGATCCGTACAAACCCAATTATTGATACTGAGATTCAACAGTACACGGTAGTGGGTTATATCACCGGCGACCTATACGAATTACCAGCAGGTAATGTGTCTGCAGTATTTGGTGCAGAGTACCGTAAAGACTCACAAAGCCTAGATACCAGTGATGATATGAAAGCGGGCGGTATTACGTTTAATGTTGTGCCTTCTTTTTACGGTGAAGTAGAAGTGTATGAGGCATTTGCTGAACTTGCGGTGCCACTACTTAAAGATGCGCCATTTGCTAAAAGTTTGTCGGCAGAAACGTCGCTGCGTTTAGCAAATTACAGCATTGATAATATCAGCACTGTTGCCAGCTATAAGCTAGGCCTTTTATGGCAACCAATTGATGGATACATGCTACGTGCCAACTATGCACGAGCACAGCGTGCGCCGACTATCACGGAATTATTATCACCCCCTCGCGGCGATTTTGATTCATTTGATGATATTTGTGATGGTCTAACAGCAACATCAACAAACCCAGGACACGATAACTGTCGTTTAGAGCCAACCTTGGCACAAAAGCTAGCTGATGATCCTAACTTTGAATTTGAAAGTGAAGACAATAACTACTCGCCAAATACAGGTAATCCAAACTTAAAAGAAGAAACAGCCGATACCTATACCTTTGGTATTACTGTATCTCCTGAGTTTTTAGATGGCTTTAACTTAGCGGTGGATTACTACGATATTGCCATTGTTGATGCAATTGATGAAATAAGTAACGAAAACATCATGCGCGAATGTTATGACTCAGAGGCTGCGTGGGGCAGTGATAACGAATACTGTAACGATATTACCCGTAACGACGAAGGTAACATTGTAAAAATTCTACAGCGTGAATATAACTTGGATGAGTTAACTGCGCGCGGTTACGATGTCGTTGCAACTTACAAATATGACATAGGCAGCTATGGCAACTTGTCATTTAAGCTTGATTACAATCACATTATTGAAAACTCGCAAACCTATGAAGGGTTAGATGGTAACAGTGTTACTTCACAGTATGCAGGTTATGGGCGCTCAAAAGATAAAGCCGCTATGTCGATTGTATGGAAAATGGATGATTTACGTATCCGCTGGCGTACAAATTACGTAGGCGCGTTTAAAGCAAGCCAAGAAGATGAGAAAGACTACCTTGAGTATGTTGCTGCAAACGATGAGCGCTGTGCTGCGGGCGATGCCGGTTGTATTGCAAACCCAGAGCCACTTGCGTATCAAGATTATGGCTCATTTTTAAAGCATAGTTTATCAGCGTCTTACACTCTGGCACTGACTGATAAAAGTGACTTACGTGTATTTGGCGGTATTAACAATGTATTTGACGACAAAGGGGCATTTTACCCAAGTGGTCGTGGTAACTTTTATAGTGGCTACGGCGGCGGTGCCGGTCGTTATGTTTATCTAGGTGCACAATATAGCTTTTAATAACCTTTAGCTGTATTTGTTTGCAAAGGCACTCCCTCGGGCGTGCCTTTTTTATTGTGTATCTTGCTGCGAAATACCCTTTAAACCATTACAGTATTGAGTTGGTGGATAAAATTTGTTTTATCGCGGTGAAAGCGTTTAGTATAAGGCGTAACTTAATTTTTAATATGAACGAAGGACTTGCTATGAAGTATCTCAAAATGGGTGGTTTAATTGTATGCTTAGCAGGGCTTGCAGGGTGTTCTGATGATGTTGCCTCAGTGAGTCTTGGGCTATTTACCACTAAAGATGTGGTGGTTAATTCACAGCAAGACCCGCTAGTGACCGGTGTAACCTGTCATATTAGCCATATTGAGGCGAATTTAGATTTTTCAGACCCCTCAGATATGTCGATTGCCTGTCGTCAAACTGGGCCAATAACGCCAGACCAATTACAGTCTATCGACCGCAGTAAATCCGGTGAAGTCGTGTTTAAATCATCTAAGAGTATTTTGTTTAAGTCATTAAAAGTGCGCCGTATTTATGATGCTAAAACCCATACATTATTATATTTATCATACTCAACGAAAGAGTCTACGGGCAGTCATCATCATGCGCTCTCTACGGTGCCTTTATACAATACACAAGCATGGCAATGGGCGAAGGGGCAAGAGTAGTTTATGTTAACTCTATTTAAATCAAAGCCCTTATTGGCAGAACAAGAACAACAATGGCTGGTTGATACCTTTATATGGGCAGCAGAAAACTTTGATTTGGATTTTTTTACCAAACACAGCCAAGTTATTTTGCCAACGGTTGAGTTTTTTCCTGACTCGGTTTCAGGTATTGAGGAAATGGCCAGCAAAGTGTTTGCGCGTGTTAAGCAATACGCTGGTATGAATGAATGGCCAGTAACCTTGGTTGCACCGCAACAATTACAACCACAGGTGTTTCCACATTTTGAATTTAGTCAGCGTTTACGTGGCGATGATTGCCATTTAATAGTACCAGCCAGTCATACTATTAATGTGTCGTTTAATCCCAATCAAATTAATCAACCGCAAGACTTAGTGGCGAGTTTTGCCGGTACGCTTGCCACCATATTAATTCATCACGTAGGGGTTTTGCCCCCAGGTGGTAAAGAGTACTTACCACAAGCTACTGATGCTTTAGCGTGTTTTTTAGGCTTTGGGGTAATGATGAGCAATACCGTGTACCAGTTTAAAGGTGGCTGTGGCTCATGTTATAACCCGTATGCAAATCGCGAAGCGGCGCTCAGTGAAACGCATACCGTATTTATGCATGCGTTAGTGAGCTACTTTAAGCAAGATAAACACTCTAAAAAACATTTAAAACCGCATTTACGAGGCCAATTTAAAAAAGCGCAAAAAGAAATAAAAGCCTTGGTTAATCAATCGGCTAATCCATTATTATTGGCTTTTTCGCCAGAGCAAGCCAGTTAAGTATGAACTATATCGATGAATTTTTATTAATTGCGGTGGCTCATTTTTTTGCGGTAGCAAGCCCTGGGCCCGACTTTGCGGTAGTCCTTAAACAAAGTGTACAACACGGCAGGCGTAATGCCTTATGGACAAGTGCAGGTGTTGGTGCGGCTATTTTATTACACATAGCCTATTGTGTATTGGGAGTTGCGCTGGTGTTAACTCAATCACCTGCGTTGTTTATGGCGCTTAAATATATAGCGGGCGCGTATTTAGCGTATTTAGGCGTGCAGGCACTGCGCGCTGCTAAACCTACAAATACCTCATCAGAACCGACTGCAAAACCCAGCCTTGCAGCTGAGTCATCATGGCGTGCGTTTCGACGTGGCTTTTTTACCAATGCACTTAACCCTAAGGCAACTTTATTTTTTATGTCGTTGTTTACCCTGGTGATTAGCCCAACTACGCCGGTAATAGTACAAATGGGATATGGCGTTTATATGGCGCTTGCTACGTGGGCTTGGTTTTCTATTTTATCGCTATTGTTATCAAAAGCGCGTGTACGTGATTTTTTTCAGCAAAGTGGTTATTGGTTCGACCGCGGCATTGGCATTATTTTAATCGCACTGGCTGTGCGAGTTGTTATTTAACTAGGGTCTGTTGACCTTTGTAGATTTAACCTTGAAAGGTCAATAGACCCTAAGGAATAGTATGGCGTTATATAATTTTTCGTTTGGCTCTAATATGTCATCTAATCGTTTATTGGCACGTTTACCTAATGCAAAACGTGTGGGTACGGCACTTTTAAAGGGCTATAAGTTAACCTTTAATATGGCCTTTTCAGATGGTTCAGGTAAATGCACTATTGTGCCCACCAATGAACCCGATGCTGTGGTATATGGGGTAGTGTATCAGCTTAATGAAGCCGAAAAAGAGATCTTAGATAAAATTGAAGGCCCTAATTACGACTGTGTTGATTTAACCGTGAGCCTTCTAGATGACGATGACATTAATGTACACTGCTACATAGCAAACACACATGACGACACACTGCTACCTTATGATTGGTACGTGCAGCATGTATACCGCGGCGCACTTGAGGCGGGCGTACCCGAACACTACAGTCAACGCATTTTAGCTTACCCGAGTAAGCAAGATACTAATAAAGCGCGCGCCGAAATAGAATTTGCGGTTCATCGAGACTAAACAAAAATAATAACCTAAGGTAACACTATGAAACTAAAAAAATTAGCCACAGCCGCATTATTGGCTGGCTGGACGTTTACGAGCTCTGCAGCAGTTGATACCGATAAAATTTCAGAGGTGATCAACGCCTCAATGACACGTTTTGATGTACCCGGAATGGCCGTTGCCATTGTTGAAAATGACAAAGTTGTATTCGCTAAAGGCTTTGGTGTTGCCAACCTTGATACGAATAGCAAGGTGAATAAAGACACTTTATTTGGCATTGCTTCAAATACCAAGGCATTTACCAGTGCAGCATTGGCTAAGCTGGTGGATGAAGGCAAGTTAAGCTGGGATGACCGCGTAATTGACCATCTTCCTGAGTTTAGATTGTACGACCCTTACGTTACTCGTGAAATGCGCATACGCGATTTACTTAGTCATCGTAGCGGTTTAGGGCTTGGTCAAGGCGATTTAATGATTTGGCCAAGTACAGATAAATCGGTAGCCGATATTTTATCTGGGCTGAAATATTTAAAACCTGCGAGCAGTTTTCGTAGCCAATATGCTTACAACAACCTAATGTTTGTTACCGCTGGTGAAGTTGTTGCGCGTATATCGGGGATGAGCTGGAACGACTACATTGAAAAAAATATTCTACAGCCGCTAAATATGACTAACTCGCGCGCTGGCTTTTCGCGTATCGCAAAAAACAACAAAAACTGGGCGATTGGACACATCCCAATGGATGGCAAATTGCATCCTTTTTTTGTTAATTACCTTGAAGACTTTCGAGGGGCAGGCGCCATTGCATCAAGCGTAAATGATATGAGCCAATGGCTCCGTACTCAACTTACGGGTGGCAAAATGCCTAATGGTGAGCAGTTATTTAGTGAAAAGCAGCAAGCACAAATGTGGCATCCACATATTACGTCACTGGCATCTAAAAGTGCCTATGAAGCGTATCATCAACAATTTAGAGGTTACGGATTAGGTTGGAGTATAGAAGATTACCACGGCGTTAAAAAGCTGGCACATGGTGGCGGCATTTTAGGTATGGTATCGCAGGTGACTTTATTACCAGAAAAAAACGTGGGGATTGTGATATTAAGCAACCAACAAGCATTTTCTGCATTATCGGCAGTGACTCATGAAGTACTTGAAGATGTACTCGAGCTTGAAGATAAAGATTGGGTTGAAGAGTTAGCTAAAAAGCATTTTGCAGGTAAAGAAAAAGCCTATGCTAACGCCGCTCCAAAAGCGCCAACAGACACTCAACCGCAATTGCCTAATATAAACTACACCGGTACATTACATGATGATTGGTATGGCGATGTAATAGTTGAAGAACTAGATGGTAAATTACGCATTGATTTTACCCATACAAAACGCCTTAAAGGTGAGCTGAAGCATTACACAGGTAATACTTTTATTGTGAAGTGGGATGAAAAGTTATTAGAGGCAGATGCCTTTATTCGCTTTTCAATGAGCGCCGATAACCGCGTGGAATCGGCGAAAATGAATGCAGTTTCAACGCAGGTAACCGATTTTAGCTTTGATTTTAGAAATCTCGACTTAAAAGCTAAATAATCATAACTTTGGTTAAAGAGTTGTTTAGTATCAACCAAAGTCGCAAAGCCACCACAAGGTGGCTTTGTTATACTCGTTAAGCAACTTATTTTTGGAGTTAGCTATGCGCACTGCGATTATTTCTCATCCTCACTGTCGTAAACATAAAATGATTGAAGATCATCCAGAATGCCCTGAGCGTTTAGATGCAATTAATGACCGTTTACTTGCTAGTGGACTGGATGTGGCTATAGAGCAAAAACAAGCGCCTAAAGCATTGCGCGAGCACTATTTATTGGCGCACAGTGAGCAGCATATTAAGCATGTAGAAGACATGATCCCCACCGAGGGGCTCAGCGATTTAGATGGAGATACGTGGTTATGCCCCGACTCTTTAAAGGCCATTGAGCGTGCAGTCGGAGCAGGGTTACTCGCTGTTGATGAGATTTTAGAGGGTAAGTTAGACGCTGCGTTTTGTTCAGTACGCCCGCCAGGACATCACGCTAACCGAGATAGCTCTTCTGGTTTTTGTGTGTTTAATAACCTTGCGATTGCGGTTAAATATGCACAAAGCAAAGGGGTAAAACGCATTGCCATTGTTGATTTTGACGTACACCATGGCAATGGTACTCAAGATATTTTTATGGATGATGAAAATGTGTTGCTGTGCTCGTTATTTCAATATCCATTTTATCCTAATACCGCCATTAAAAATAATGCCACACTGGTAAATTCACCTTTACCGATAGCTAGTGATGGTGCTGATTTAAAAGCACTTTATGAGCAACAATGGCTACCAAAATTAACAGAATTTAAGCCTGAGCTACTTTTTATAAGCGCGGGATTTGACGCACATTTAGAAGATGACATGGCCAGTCTTAAGTTTGTTGAAAGTGATTATATATGGCTTACTGAGCAGTTAGCGCAATTTAGCCAACAGCATCATTGTTTAGGTATTATTTCTTATTTAGAGGGAGGATACTCACTGTCGGCCCTCGGGCGCAGCGCGATTGCACACGTTAAAGCGCTAGTTGATTTCGGCGAGTAACCTGAATGCCTGATCTGGAGTTAGCTGCTCTATTTTACTTAAGCAGCATTGCCCTTCTTTTGCTAAATATTCTTTTACTAGCTCTGCTAATTGGCTTGCACTGAGCGCCGTGAGCGAATGGCCGCTTAAGCTTTGATAGCCACTAACCTTATCTAAAATAATGACTTTTTGCTGTTCACTTGCTTCCATAGTGTAAATAAAGTCTTGTAAATCATTGGCGTGCTCTATTAGCTCAATTTCATTATTATAAATAATAATTTGTGGGTAACTGATGCTCATCTATTGTCCTAAATCAAATTGTTTTTTTACTGAATAATTTATAATCATTAATTGGTTTAATTTTGGAAGTAGAAGCAATGCCTCACACTAGCCGCTATCAAAAAGTATGCGATGTTTTTACCAATAAGGTGATCGCCTGCGCTAAGGATACCCCTTTAATTGAAGCGGTGAAACTAATGCGAGCGCACAATGTTAGCGCTATTTTTGTAAAACAACAGCAACAAATAATAGGCGTATGGACTGAAACCGATTGTTTAACACTTAACTTTTCTAATCACTCACTTAGGCAGTTAGCGATTGAAAGCGTTATGTCGAGCCCTGTACTAAGTGTGCCCAGCCAACAATTATTAACCGAGACGGCCATGGTGTTTAATAAGCAGGGTGTAAGGCATTTGTTAGTCACTGATACAAATGACATTCCCAGCGGCGTGATCAGCATTACAGATATTGTAAACAATCAAGGGCTAGAGCATTACTTACAATTTAGACCTATTAATGATCAATATAATAAAAACATACGGATAGTACCGAGTTCATTGGCAATCAATGACGCGGTGAGCATGATGCGTGAATATGCAGAGAAAGTGATTTTGGTGTTTAATGAGGATGAAAATGCCCATGGCATTATTACCCAGCGCGACTTACTAAAGCTCATCACCGAGCAGCACAATCATCTGGTTTGTTGGGATTTAGCCAGTCGCCCCCTTTATCAGATAAGCCCCCAAGACAGCCTTTTTGATGCTTACAGGTTGATGTCTGAAAGTAACATTCGACATTTAGTAGTAAGCGAAAATAATCAAATTAACGGTGTATTATCGCTTGAAAACTTAATTAATGAAATTGAAACGGCGTATTGTTGTGAGCTTGAAAAAGTACTTCAGCAGCGTGATATTGCATTGCAGCATTCGCAGCGTAACTTATTTTTAGCCAATAAAATTATCGACTCCTCCCTAGATGGCATCATGATCACCGACTCGAATGGAGTGATTATGCAAGTAAACCCTGCATTTACTCATCTAACCGGTTACAAAGAATATGAGGTGATAGGTAAGCGACCCAATATGTTGAGTTCAGGGCGTCATGATAAAAACTTTTATATAAAAATGTGGGATTCGCTTGCCAAAACAGGGGTATGGCAGGGGGAAATTCATAATCGTAAAAAATCTGGCGATATTTATATTGAGTGGCTCAGTATTATAGAAATAAAAGAGCCAAGTCATAGTGAGGTGATTTACGCCGCTATTTTTAGTGACATAACTGAGCGAAAAAGCGCAGAAGAAAAAGTGGTGCAGTTAGCGTATTTTGATGAGCTAACTGGCTTACCTAACCGGCGTTTATTTAACGATAGACTTTCTATGGCACTGGCCTCAGCGCACAGAGATAAACAGATGCTAGCGGTAATGTTTATTGACCTTGACCGTTTTAAAGAGGTGAATGACAGCTTAGGCCATAATGCCGGTGATACCTTATTAAAATTAGTCTCTGAGCGCATTATTAACACCCTCAATGAGGGAGATACGCTGGCGCGATTAGGGGGCGATGAGTTTATTGTATTGTGCGAAATATACAATGTAGAAGGTGCTATCACCCTTGCTGAGAGTATTTTAAATCACTTAAATACACCGTTTAAGCTTGAAGGATTTGAGGTTGGTGTTACCGCGTCTATAGGGGCGGCTGTTTACCCTGATGATGGCTTAGACAGTGAAACATTATTAAAGCATGCTGATATTGCCATGTACCGCTCAAAAGATGTCGGTCGCAATTCGTTTCAGTTGTTTCAACCCTCAATGAATGCACGATCTTTAGAGCGCTTAGCGATGATGAGTCGCTTTCAACATGCGCTAGAAAATAATGAGTTTGAGCTTTATTTTCAGCCTAAGCAATGTTTAAAAACAGGGTTGATTATGGGAGCTGAAGCACTACTGCGTTGGCATGACCCTGATTTAGGCACTATTTCACCAGCGCAGTTTATTCCGCTTGCTGAAGAGCTAGGTTTAGTGGTGCGTTTAGATTTATGGGTTATAAACCAAGCAGGTAAAGAGTTAACCCTTTGGCAAGCGCAGGGGATTGATGCCGGACGTTTAGCGATTAATGTCTCTGCGTGTCATTTAAGCCAAGGTAAGTTGGCTGATAATATTAAAGCGATGCTTACTCGTTACCAATTACCTGGCAGCTTACTTGAAATTGAGCTGACCGAAAGCAGCTTTATTAGCTCGTTTTCACAGGCAAAAGAGCAACTACAACAGCTCAAAGCGCTGGGCGTGCATATTGCGCTGGATGATTTTGGTACGGGGTATTCTGCACTCAGTTATTTAACCAAATTACCGTTTAACACATTAAAAATTGATGCGAGCTTTATTGCTAAGATTCCTGATGAGTATGGCAATAGCCAAATTGTGGCGGCCATTATAGCCATGGCGACAAGTTTAGGATTGGATGTGGTTGCTGAGGGCGTTGAGCATGCCTCGCAAGAGGCACACTTAGTCGAAATAGGCTGCAATGTTATTCAGGGCTATTATTATTGCCATCCATTAACGCAGCAGCAGTGGATAGCATTTTATAACCAAGCAGCAAAAGGTTATTCTGAGTCTACACTCACTTCATAAGAGGTGAACTTACGAATATTAATAACGCCGTTATCAAAAATTAAATATTGGCCTTTAATGCCTTGTAAAATACCGCTAACAACGGGGTTTTTATCGAAGTTAAATGAGCTGATTTTGCTTGGGTATTCGCTTACAGGAAAATCAAGATTCACAACGTCTTGATCAAGCTGTTCAATAGCGGTTGCGCCAAATAACTCACTCAGCTCGGTTAGTTTTTCGCTAATTTGTGGAATAAGCTCAGCAGCCGCTGCTTTTAAATCAAGAACGTCGTTTTGTCCTTTGAGCATATTGCGCCAATTGGTTTTATCAGCAATAAACTGCGCGAGCGCCACTTCCACTAAGCCCGACTGTAAACGAGTTTGTACTTTAAAAATAGGTAATGCTTGGGTTGCCCCTTGGTCAATCCAACGGGTAGGTATTTGGGTGTGGCGAGTAATGCCTACTTTTAACCCTGATGTATTAGCTAGATACACATAATGCGGGATCATGCAGTTTTCTTCGCCCCACTGTGGCTCGCGGCATGTGCCTTGATCGTAATGGCAGGTTTCAGGTTTCATGATACACATGTCGCAACTTGCAAGCTTGCGCATACATACAAAGCAATGCCCTTGAGAATAGCTTTTTTTAGTTTTTTTACCACAGTTAGAACACAAAATTGTGCCACTAAAAGTGAGAGTCAATTGTTTACCTATTAAAGCATTTAAATCAACCAGTTCATCACCTACAGGTAAATGATATTGAACGGGTTCTGTTAAGCTCGACTTTAATTTACGCAGTGTACCTTGCATCTTTACTTGGCCCCAAAGATGTTAAAAAGGGGAGCTTAACATTTTTAGGCGGTATTGGCTGTTCAAGAAGTCTAAATAATTATCATAAGAGAGTGCTTTTGCGTACAAATAGCCTTGGGTACGGTCAGCTTTCATAGTGTTGAGCAGCTGGTGAACTTCTTGAGTTTCTACTCCCTCAATCGTGATAGTAAGGCCCAAGTTATGTGCCATATCTATGGCTGTTTGCACAATGACCTGATGAGCCCGGTTATCGGTTAAATCAAACACAAACGACTTATCTACTTTAAGTTCACTAAAGTGATAGTTAACTAAGTAGCTAAGCGATGAATAACCAGTACCAAAATCGTCTAACACCACCTTAACGCCCAGTGTGGCAAGTTCACCAACTAAGGTGACTAACGCATCTTGATTTTCGACAAACGCTGATTCAGTCAGCTCAAACTTCAATAAATGAGGGGCAACCTGATACTTTATTAAAAGGTTTTCTACTTTTTCGGTTAAATTGGCAATGGCTAGGTTTTTTGCACTTAAATTAACGCTAATACTATGTTCAGTTATGCCCTCATTTGCCAGTTTTGCAATGTCTTTGCAGGCTTGCTCTATCACCCAAAGTGTTAATTCATTAATAATACCGGTGTGTTCGGCAAGTAGAATTAATTTTTCTATGGAAATGTTTTTAAACTCAGTATTAGGCCAGCGTAGTAGAGCTTCGGCACCATTGACACTGTTATCTTTTAAACTAATTTGTGGTTGATAAAACAGAGCGAGCTGATCCGTTCTTATCGCTTGTTGAAGCTTAGCAGCAAGCGCAACGTCCATAGCTAAACTGTTGCTCGCAGATGATGAGCTTACCTTACTTAGACTATGTTTAGCGTTATGTAATGCCAAGTAGCCTCGCTTCAACCAAAATTCAAAGTCATCACGTTTACCAAAGGCACTAATCCCCACGCTGTAATTGAGTTGTAAGTCTAGCCCTTTGATTTGATAAGTTTTTGGTAACTTATTTACTACCCTTTTTAATAACTCTTCGAGCGTGTGTGGGCTTTGGTTTTTAGTCGAGATACAGGCAAAAACACCGCTACCTAAATCAGCAATTTTAGCGGGTTGATTAATGCCACTACTTAAGTTAAAAAATTCTCTCTCAAAGCTCAATTGGCATTCTAATTCGTGCGCAACATGCTTAATTAATTCATATCCTTGGGAGGGCGTAATAATGGTATTTAGCGAGTTAAAATGACGTATTTTAACCAAACATAAAGTGGTGGAACGTTGCTGGGCTTTGAGTGCCATAAAGGCATACTTTAACTTTGCGCTATTGAGCAGTTTTGTTTGCTGGGTATGCGTGGCATGATATAAAGCGCGCTCACGCTGATAACGAACCCGATCGGCAAGTGCCATGGCCATGAGGACAATTTCACATAAGATGGCCATTAAAAAAGCATGACGTATTGAAAAGCTATAAGTGATAACGCCTGTAAGCTCTAAAGGCTGAATGGCTGCACCAATAATCAATGGCACCCATGAAAATACGTAAAACTTAGCCCATCTAAAGCCACTTTTTAATTTGTTATAAATTAAAATAAAGCAGACGATATAAAGTAATCCCAAAATTACAAAAAATATGGGGGCAGCTATATTTTCAGGAATAAAAAAGCTTAATGTACCGAGCACTAGCATTAGCCAGAGTAAACCAACACTTAATTTATAACGCCAGCAACGGTCTTTATGATATCGCAAAAACATGGTGCAAAAAGCGAGAGTGAAAAACGCAATAGTGTAATTAACGACAATTATTTTTTCGTGAATAAACAACTGCCATTCTAGCGGCCATAAATAAAAACCAAACCCCAGCACGGTGCCCATTAATGCTATAGCACTAATAATGTAGCCAATATAAACTAAGTACACGCGGTCTTTAATGCCAAAATAGAGTAATAGGTTATATAGTGAGGCCATTAACAATACACCCGCGAAAATTCCCCAAATGCCTGTTTGTGAGCGAACTAAGTCAACAAATACATTATGGCGATACAAGTGAATTGGGGTTTTACTGATCCCCACAGTATCTATTTTTATAATTAGTCGTTGTGTAGATTGGCCATCGAGGTTAAAGCGAATGTGGGGCACGCTGTACTTAAATAAAGTAAGACGTGGCTCTTTATCGCCAAGCTTATAAGTGTCGAGTAGTTGGTTGTTACTATTGAGCCGATATATGGTGAGATGATCTACCATCGGGTTATCAAAGTGGGCAACCACATCTTCTTGTTGGCTGCTTTTGTTTTCTAAATCGAGGCGTAACCAATAATTTTGCTGTTCAAAGCTCCAAGGTATATCGTTAAATTCTTGCTGTGTAAATAGCGCCTGCTTGGTCATTACTTCTGCAAAACTTTGTGTTTTGCTTTTATCTATGTAATAAGCATGATCGAGGTAAACAGGGGTTATTTTATCTATGGTATAGCGTGATGGCATCACAAAGTTTGTTGCCAATGTGCTGATAATAAAAAAGATAAAAATAAGTATTACAACTGCTACCGCATGGTAGCGCAAGGTTTTAAATTCCAATATTAATCTATGTCCAGATTACTTTTTTTATAGTGTAGCAGTAAAAAGCGCAGATAATCTGCGCTTTTATAAAATTTACTCGTTAGTTATCAATCGTTATGATTGTTCACGAGCAATTGCGCGATAAGCAATGTCAGTACGGTATTCCATGCCATCCCAGTTGATTTCATCAACCAGTTTATAGGCACGCTGCTGCGCTTGTGTAACTGTATTACCCAGTGCAGTAGCACACAGTACACGACCACCGGCAGTCACTATGTTATCGCCGTCTTGCTTAGTCCCTGCATGGAAGACTTTTTCGCCTTCAGGGTAAGTTACTTTCAAGCCACTGATAGCATCGCCTTTCGGGTAACTATCAGGGTAGCCTTTAGCGGCTAAAACAACACCTACTGCAGCGCGTGAATCAAACTCAATGGTGGTTTTATCAAGCTCTACACGGTTAGCAGCTTCAATCAATTCAACTAAGTCCGATTGTAAGCGTAGCATCATAGGTTGTGTTTCAGGGTCGCCAAAACGACAGTTATATTCAATAACTTTTGGTGTGCCTGTCTCATCTATCATCAAGCCTGCATACAAAAAGCCAGTGTACGGATGGCCTTCGCTAGCCATACCTTCTACCGTTGGGTAGATCACTTCGTTCATAATGCGCTGATGAATTTCATCGGTTACTACAGGCGCTGGTGAGTATGCACCCATACCGCCAGTGTTAGGACCTTGATCGCCATTGTAAGCGCGTTTATGGTCTTGGCTGGTTGCAAACGGCAGTACGTTTTTACCATCAACCATGACTATAAACGACGCTTCTTCACCTTCTAAAAACTCTTCAATTACTACACGGCTACCGGCGTCACCAAAGGCATTACCCGCAAGCATATCGCGAATAGCCTCTTCAGCCTCGCGTTCGTCCATAGCAACAATCACGCCTTTACCAGCCGCTAAACCATCGGCTTTAATAACAATCGGTGCGCCTTTTTCTTTTAAATAGGCAAGCGCAGGGTCGATTTGTTCAAACGTTTGGTAATCAGCGGTTGGAATAGCATGGCGTGCTAAAAAGTCTTTAGTGAACGATTTAGAACCTTCAAGCTGTGCCGCTCCCGCGGTTGGGCCGAAAATAGCTAAGCCGTGTTCACGGAACTTATCAACAACCCCTAATACTAGCGGTACTTCAGGGCCAACAATGGTTAGCTCAACATTATTTTGTTGTGCAAAGCTTAGCAGTCCATCAAGGTCTTCAACGTTAATTGCTACGTTCTCAAGTTTTGGCTCAAGAGCTGTGCCCGCATTACCTGGAGCAACATAAACAGTGTTAACTTTTGTATTTTGAGCGGCCTTAAACGCAAGTGCGTGTTCGCGGCCGCCGCTGCCAATGACTAATACATTCATGGCGAATATCCTATTTAAAGCGGTTTTTTAAATTTCAGCGTCATACGGTCGCTTTCACCTATGGCTTTATATTTAGCGGCATCTTGCTCGCCAAGTCTAAGGCTCGGTGGAAGGGTCCATACCCCTTTAGGGTGATCGGCTGTATCAAGAGGGTTTGCATTAATATCGCTTTTTGCTTCAAGTTCAAAACCAGCTTGTTCAGCAAGTGCAATAACCACACTTTGCTTCATATAACCTGATGATTTTTGCATCTCATCATCTTGCTCTTCTGGTAGGCGGTGTTCAACCACACCTAAAGTGCCGCCTGGTTTAAGTGCTTTGTAAAAAGACTTAAACGCATTGCTTGCAGCTTCTTTATCTTTGCTCATGTACCAGTTATGGACATTACGAAAAGTCAGTACCATATCGGCGCTAGCCGCAGGAGCAATATCTAAATGTGTAGATGGGGCAAACTCAGTGAGTTTAACGTGACTAAAGCGGGCATCTTCAGCGATTTTAGCCTTAAAGCCAGCAAGAGAACGTTGGTAATAACCAACCGATGAATCAGCAGGGAAGTGCGCAGCATAATAGGTGCCTTGCTCTTTCAGCGCTGGCGCTAAAATTTCACTGTACCAACCACCACCTGGGGCAATTTCTACCACGGTCATAGATGGTTTAAAGCCAAAAAATTCGAGTGTTTCTACAGGGTTGCGGTATTGATCGCGCTCACTGCTACGCTCGCTTGCTTTAACTGCATTTGTTAATGCTGAGTCGTGGCCATGGTTATGTGCCAACGCCATTGTTGAGCTTAATGACAGTGTGGCAACCAGTAGAGATTTTAGTGCAAATTTCATCGTCTAATCCTTCACATTATAATTGTTAGTCATGGTTATAGAATAAGCAGAATACGTGAATTTGGTGCAAACAAAAAGAGCTAACTGAACCCGTTAGCTCTTTATGCGATTAATGACGGAAGTGGCGCATACCGGTAAACACCATTGCCATTCCAGCTTCGTCAGCGGCCGCAATCACTTCTTCATCGCGCATTGAACCACCTGGTTGGATAACAGCAGTAATGCCAGCCTCTGCAGCTGCATCAATACCATCGCGGAATGGGAAGAATGCATCTGATGCCATCACTGAGCCTTTTACTTCAAGGCTTTCATCAGCGGCTTTAATACCGGCAATTTTAGCTGAGTAAACGCGGCTCATTTGGCCTGCACCTACACCTATAGTCATACCGTCGCGGGCATAAACAATGGCGTTTGATTTAACAAATTTAGCCACTTTCCAGCAGAATAATAAATCTTTAAGCTCTTGCTCAGAAGGTTGGCGCTTAGACACAACCGTTAAGTCGCCTTGCGTTACCATGCCTAAATCACGGTCTTGAATAAGTACACCGCCATTTACACGCTTAATGTCGTGACCTGTGCCTTTAGCAGAGAATTCACCACACTCTAATAAGCGAACGTTTTGCTTAGCCGAGACTATTTGAGCCGCTTCAGGACTTACGCTTGGTGCAATAATAACTTCAACAAATTGACGTTCAACAATCGCTTGTGCAGTCTTAGCATCAAGTTCTTGGTTAAAAGCAATAATGCCGCCAAATGCTGACGTTGGGTCAGTTTTAAAGGCGCGCTCGTACGCTTCTAAGATATTATTACCAATTGAAACACCACATGGGTTAGCGTGTTTAACAATTACACACGCAGGTACATCAAATTCTTTTACGCACTCAAGTGCAGCATCGGTGTCGGCAATATTGTTAAACGATAATGCTTTACCTTGCAGTTGAGTCGCTGTTGCCACTGACGCTTCAGTGATGTCGTTTTCAACATAAAACGCGGCATCTTGATGCGAATTTTCACCGTAGCGCATATCTTGCTTTTTAGTGAATTGCATATTGATAGTACGCGGGAACTTAGTATCGATAGCGGCTTCTTCTGTGTAATCAGGAACCATTTTACCGAAGTAGTTAGCAATCATGCCATCGTATTGCGCTGTATGCTCATACGCTGCAATAGCTAAGTCAAAGCGTGTTTTGTAGGTTGTTGAGCCGTTGTTATTTTGCATTTCGCTAATAACACGGTCGTAGTCGCTTGCGTTAACAACGATCGTCACATCTTTGTGATTTTTAGCTGCCGCACGTACCATGGTTGGGCCACCAATATCGATGTTTTCAATAGCATCTTCAAGGCTGCAGTTTTCTTGAGCGACAGTATTCGCAAAGGGGTATAAGTTAACTACAACGATGTCGATAGCAGAGATATTGTTATCTGCCATTACGTCTTCATCTTGGCCACGACGAGCAAGAATGCCGCCATGAATTTTTGGATGTAGGGTTTTTACGCGACCATCCATGATCTCAGGGTGACCGGTGTGATCTGATACTTCAGTTACTTTAATTGCATTGTCAGCAAGTAGTTTACACGTGCCGCCAGTTGAAAGTATTTCAACACCTTGTGCTTCTAGTGCACGGGCAAATTCAACAATACCGGTTTTGTCTGACACACTCAAAAGTGCGCGACGTATAGGACGATGTGTATCCATTGTAGTTTGATTTCCTCAGTTAATGAGCTAGCTTAGAAGCGCGTATTTTAACTGATTACGACTCAAAAAACGACTTATAACGACCCATAAAGCGTGAGCATTTTGCAATTTCGTTAATAAATTTTACAAATAAAAAAAGCACCCTAAGGTGCTTTTTACTCAAAATACTTTATACCAGCTGTATTGGATTAGTAAGCAATTATAACGACAGAGAAATAAGTCAATGACAAGGCAAAAATTTTGCTGTGTAGTTATTCTACATAAAAAATTTTTAACGCAGTTAGGGGCTTATTTAGCTCGTTAGAATGATTACGGTTTCAATATAGCTGGTATTAGTTCATACCGTATTTTTTAAGCTTTTTACGTAAAGTACCACGGTTGATACCTAGTAAAATTGCCGCACGAGTTTGATTGCCACGTGTGTAAGTCATTACTTCTTCAAGCAATGGCGCTTCTAGCTCAGAAAGAACAAGGTCGTAAACGTCTTGCACATCTTGACCGTTAAGCTGCTTTAAGTAGTGGTGAACAGCTTTTTTCACTGCATCACGCAATGGCTGCGGTTTCTCGTGTGACTGAACATGAGGGTTAGTGATAAATGGAGAAGTCACGTTTTGTTCGAACATTATAAAGTCTCTTTCTTTCTTAGTTAGCTGCTAGTGTTTTAAAGTATTGCTCTAATGCGACGACCTGTGCCTCTGAATTGTCGAGCGCATTAAATACTCGCCTAAACTGACCGTCACTGTCATGGGTTTGCAAATACCAAGATACATGTTTGCGAGCGATTCGTGCTCCCATTGGCTCACCGTAAAACACATGGAGGTTAGTTAAATGCTCCATTAAAATACTGCGCACCTCTGCTATAGCAGGTGGCTGCATATGTTCACCAGTTCGCAAATAGTGGTCTATCTCCCTAAATATCCAAGGGCGACCTTGGGCGGCTCGACCAATCATAATGGCATCTGCACCCGTATAGTCCAAAACCTGCTTTGCTTTTTCAGGTGATGTAATATCACCATTAGCAACGACAGGTATCGACACTGAACGTTTTATATCCCTAATTGTGGCGTACTCAGCATCACCTTTATACATACATGCGCGCGTGCGCCCATGTACAGCCAGTGATGCAATGCCATAACGTTCAGCTATTCTTGCAATCTCTACACCATTACGGTTGTCCTGATCCCATCCGGTACGGATTTTAAGTGTCACAGGTATATCAACCGCGTTTACTACGGCATCAATAATCTCTTCCACGAGTTCTGGAAACTGTAATAAGGCTGAGCCTGCAAGTTTCTTGTTCACTTTTTTTGCTGGGCACCCCATATTGATATCTATGATCTGTGCACCGTTTGCAACATTGAATTGTGCGGCCTGTGCCATAAGCTCAGGGTCTGCTCCTGCAATTTGCACCGCACGTATACCCGACTCACCAGAATGATCCATTCGGTTCATCGACTTTTCGGTTTTCCAAACCTTCGGATTAGACGACAGCATTTCAGACACAGCAAGGCCAGCGCCTAAACGACGACATAGCTGTCTAAATGGTCTGTCCGTTATGCCCGCCATAGGCGCGACAATGACATTATTCTCAAGTTGGTATGAACCGATACGCACGATATTCAATAGGCCTCTTTTCAAGGGGCGCTAAGTTTACGGCTTTTTACGCAAAAATCAAAGGCTATAAATTGAACAAAAGTGACTTTTTTTTGCTCTTTTCGTATTGACATTTGATAACCGTATGACGAAGCGGTTTATTTGTGTGAATTTTGAACGGCTGTTACTTTTATAATAAAAAATCTTTATTTTTTATTATGTAAAAAAATAGTAAAGCCTGTTAAATACAGGCTTTAGATACGACTTTTGAGTTAATACTCTAAATTTTTTAATAACGCACTATTACGCTTTTTTAATGCCACTTACTCGGGTCCAATCGCCTTCAATGGCAATTTCATCGAGCTCAATAAAGGGCGCGTATATGTCAGCAACCGATTGTGCTTGTTCTTCTAAAATTCCCGACATCGCAATTTTACCGCCTGGCTTTAATAAGCCTAAAATAACACTATGAAGCTCACGCAGTGGTTGCGCTAAAATATTTGCCACTACAATGTCAGCAGTAAACTCAGGTTGATTTTCTGGCAGGTAAACTTCAAGCTTGTCAGCAACACCATTGCGATTAGCGTTATCTAGGCTTGCTTCAAGCGCTTGTGGGTCAATGTCTATCCCTATCATGCGCTCAGCACCCAATTTTATTGCTGCAATGCCTAATATGCCTGAGCCACAGCCAAAATCGACCACGGTTTTACCAGTTAAGTCTTGGCTTTCTAACCATTTTAAACACAGTGCTGTAGTGGCGTGTGTGCCAGTACCAAAAGCAAGACCAGGATCAAGTAGTACATTGACTGCGTCTGGGTCTGGAATGTCGCGCCAGCTTGGACAAATCCAGAGTTTTTCGCCAAATTGAATAGGGTGAAAGTTATCCATCCACTCACGTTCCCAGTCTTTATCTTCGAGTTGCTCAATTTTGTAAACTAAATTGTCTTTTAGCTCATCGTGGCGTTTTAATAATGCAACCACTGCGTTCATATCGTGATTAGCTTCGAACAAGCCAATTACTGTGGTGTCAGCCCAAAATACAACAGTGCCAATTTTAGGCTCATAGATAGGCGTATCTTTAGCATCAATAAAAGTAACAGAAGCACTGCCTGCTTCCATTAATAGGTCACTGACTGCATCAGCAGTTGCAGCATTGGCATTGATACGGATTTGGATCCAAGCCATGTTTATTTCCTTGAAATAGAAAAAAGGCCGCTACAGCGGCCTTTTAAGTTAACTCATAATGTAACGCTAGATTATTTAGCGTCTAAAAAGCTTTTCAGTAAATCAGAGCGAGAAGGGTGACGTAATTTACGCAGTGCCTTCGCCTCAATTTGACGAATACGTTCACGTGTTACGTCAAACTGTTTACCTACTTCTTCTAACGTGTGGTCGGTATTCATATCAATACCAAAACGCATACGTAGTACTTTCGCTTCACGGGCTGTTAAGCCAGCGAGCACGTCGTTAGTTGCGCCACGAAGAGACTCCATTGTTGCCGAATCGATTGGCGAATCAATAGTGGTATCTTCGATGAAGTCACCTAAGTGAGAATCTTCATCATCACCAATAGGTGTTTCCATTGAAATTGGCTCTTTTGCAATCTTAAGTACCTTACGGATTTTATCCTCAGGCATCATCATGCGTTCAGCTAATTCTTCTGGATTTGGCTCACGACCCATTTCTTGTAACATTTGACGTGAAATACGGTTCAATTTATTGATCGTTTCAATCATATGTACTGGAATACGGATTGTTCTTGCTTGGTCAGCAATAGAGCGCGTAATTGCTTGACGGATCCACCACGTAGCATAAGTTGAAAACTTATAACCACGACGGTATTCAAACTTATCAACCGCTTTCATCAGACCAATGTTACCTTCTTGGATTAAATCTAAGAACTGTAAACCACGGTTGGTGTATTTTTTAGCGATTGAAATTACAAGACGTAAGTTTGCTTCTACCATCTCTTTTTTAGCACGGCGCGCTTTCGCTTCACCAATACTCATGCGACGGTTTATATCTTTAATACGTTCAATGCTTAAGCCTGTGCTTTCTTCCATTGAAGTAAGTTTGCTAATACAGCGAAGTATTTCAGGCTTCACTTCTTCAAGTTTAGCTGAATGCTTTTCGTTTGCTGCAATTTCAATATCAAGCCATGCTGTGTCAGTTTCGTTGTTTGCAAAATGCTTAACAAAGGTTTTCTTTGGCAGCTTTGAAACTTGAACTGCATGCTTCATAATAAGACGTTCTTGAACGCGAACTCTGTCCATCATTTCACGCATGTTATTAACCATGCGATCAAACTGTTTAGGCACGAGTTTAAAGGTTCTGAACAGCTCACCGATTTCTAAAATAGCGGCTTGAGACTCTGGATGAGAGCGACCTTTCTTATCGAATGTTTCACGTGCTTTGGTGTATAAATCACGTAAATTTTCGAAATGGATGCGCGCTTCTTCAGGATCTGGACCTGTATCTACTTCTTCTTCGTCTTCATCATCGCTGTCATCGTCATCATCGTCGCTATCATCAAGCTGTTTTTCACTTAATTCAGAACCAATGTTGGTGGCAGCAATAGGTGGTGCTTCTTCTGCATCAGGATCGAAAAAGCCAGAGATAATATCGCTAAGACGCATCTCTTCTGCTTCAAACTTATCCCACTGTTCAAGTAGGTAAGTGATCGCTTCAGGGTATTCAGCAACCGAAATTTGAACTTGGTTAATGCCTTCTTCAATACGCTTAGCGATAACAATTTCGCCTTCACGGGTAAGAAGTTCAACAGTACCCATTTCACGCATATACATGCGAACAGGGTCAGTTGTACGGCCAATTTCTTTTTCTACAGTAGCAAGGGCTGCAGCGGCAGCTTCCGCTGCGTCTTCGTCTGTCGTGGTTTCTTGCATCATTAATTCATCGGCATCAGGCGCGTTTTCGCTAACCTTGATACCCATGTCATTAATCATGCTAATGATATCTTCTACTTGATCTGAGTCGATAATATCTTGTGGAAGGTGATCATTAACTTCTGCAAAAGTTAAGTAACCTTGCTCTTTACCTTTTTGAATCAGAAGTTTTAATTGTGACTGAGGAGTTGGATCCATAGAGATTGTTTCTTCCACTCTGATAAGTTGATACAACAGGCGCCATCATGGAGTTTGCTCAAAGGCTAACCAGAATAATGTGACGCAGTGAATAGCACAGTATAACAGCCTAAATCAAATCTGACTAGCTGTTCGTTGCTTTTAACGCTGTCATTAGTAAATGACATTCTAGTCGTTCGTCGCTATTTAGGCCCTGTGTCTTGTCTTTTATTAATAGGGTCTCTAGTCGATAATTTAAACACTGATCTTCAATAAATTTGAAAGTATTTTGAAAAACAGTCTCTAAACGCTCTTCATTTATTTGATGTTGCCATGTCGCTAACTTAGTTAATGGCTCGTAGTCATCGGTGCCCCGAAATGATTCAAGAATTTGTGCGGTGGTAATGCCATCTTTTTGTAATGCTTGATGTTGTAGTCGCAATAATAAGCCAATACCCGCAATATTCATTTGAGCTAAATCGGGTAAATAGGGCACACTTTTAGCCAAGTTAGGGTGCTGAATTAAAATCCCTATTGCTTGGCGCATGGGTGTAATTTTAAATTTTCGTTCAATTGCTTGCTGCTGTTTTGGCGTTTTTAAGTGATTATTGAGTTGCTCACGGGTACGGCCAATCAATCGCCCAAGTTGCTCTAGGATATTTTCTTGGTAAAACTCACTTGGGATCTTTTCAATCAGGGGCAGTGCCGCACTGAGTAACTTAGCCTTACCGGAATCTAGTGTTAAATCAATCTCTTTACTTAGTTTATTAAACAGCACTTTAGTGAAGTCATCTGCGTTTTCAAGGCGTTGCTCAAAAGCTGCTTTACCTTCTTGTTGTACGAGTGAATCAGGGTCTTCACCATCGGGTAAAAATACAAAATGCAGTGCTTTGCCATCGTTTAAGTAAGGCAGCGCATTTTCGAGTGCGCGCCACGCAGCATCTTTACCTGCACGGTCACCATCGTAACAACAAATAACTTTATCTGTGGTTCTAAATAAAGTGTGCATGTGCTCGCTGGTTGTCGCTGTGCCAAGGGCTGCTACGGCATATTCAATACCTTGTTCTGCCAGCGCTACTACGTCCATGTAACCTTCTACAATTAGTACATGGTCAAGCTTCTTGTGTGCTTGTTTAGCTTCATACAGGCCATAGAGTTCAAAGCCCTTATGAAATATGCGCGTCTCCGGAGAGTTTAAATATTTAGGCCCTTGATCGGCTTGCATTACCCGCCCACCAAAAGCAATAACGCGGCCGCGTTTATCACGAATTGGAAACATTAAGCGATCACGAAAAAAGTCGAACTGTTTGCCTGGGGTTTTCTCAGATGCGAGTTTAAGCTCAACTAATTGTTCTTTTTGTTCTTGGTTTCGCCCAAGTTGTTGGCAGAGCCCTTCCCATTCGCTGGGCGCATAACCTATCATAAACTTTTTAACGGTTGCACCGCTTAAGCCGCGACCTTTAACGTAATCGATTACCGCTTCAGAGTTACTGTGATGTTTTAACTGATGTTGATAAAAGCGTGCTGCATGCAGCATTAAATCGTAGTCTGAACGTTTTTGTGCCGCTGTGCGCTCTGGTCCATTACTGCTCCCTTGTTCGCGAGGAACATCAAGGTTAAGTAAACTGGCTAGTTCTTCAATTGCATCAACAAACTCGAGTTTGTCATACTCCATTACAAAAGAAATAGCATTGCCGTTAGCGCCACAGCCAAAACAATGATAAAACTGTTTATCTTGCGATACGGTAAATGAAGGCGACTTCTCATTATGAAAAGGACAGCAAGCTTGATAGTCTTTGCCCGCTTTTTTCAACCCTACCTTTGAGTCAATCAGGTCGACAATATCGGTTCGTGCCAATAAATCATCGATAAAGTTGCGTGGGATCTTTCCAGCCATTGTTTAAAGTACAGCCCTAAGATAAATAGAAAAGTGATGAAAACGAATTATAATACGCAAAGATTTGAACACAAATACATAATTTTTTGAAGTACTAAATATCTAAACGAAGAAACCGAGCTCAAGGCTCGGTTTACTTCAATCATACTAAATGTATGTGGGGGTATTAGGCAGTTAATCGTTGCTTAATTAAACCTGAGATTTTGCCCATATCGGCACGACCTTCGGCTTTGCTTTTGATTATACCCATTACTTTACCCATGTCTTGCATACCTGCTGCGTTAGTATCAGCAATAGCCGCGTCAATGAGAGCAACAATTTCTTTTTCACTCAATTGTTGAGGTAAAAAAGCTTCAAGTGCTGTAATTTCATTGGCTTCAATATCAGCTAAATCATCACGCCCAGCATCTTTGTACTGAGTGTAAGAGTCGCGACGTTGTTTAACAAGCTTCACTATAACGGAGGTAATACCTGCGTCGTCTAGTGTTATTTGCTCGTCAATTTCACGTTGCTTGATTGCAGCAAGCACCATACGAATAGGGTTAAGACGTTGTTTGTCTTTGGCTCTCATCGCATCTTTTTGCGCATCTTTTAGCGTTATTAAAAGGCTCATTTATACAAGACCTAATATATTAGTATAATTTAACGCGACGAGCGTTATCACGAGAAAGTTTTTTCATGTGACGTTTAACAGCAGCTGCTTTTTTACGCTTACGCTCAGCTGTTGGTTTTTCATAGTGCTCGCGACGACGAACTTCTGAAAGGATACCTGCTTTTTCACATGAACGCTTGAAGCGACGAAGTGCTACGTCAAACGGTTCGTTCTCTCTTACTTTAATTACTGGCATTAAAAATTCACCTACCTAAATTATGAGCGTTGCTCAAGTTGATCAAACATTGATCAAGTGGTTCAAAAATGGTGCGGTATTGTAATCCGAAGCAACACCACATGTAAAGGATAATATTAACAGAAACACAGCAGCTAAAACAGTGTTAATTTATATGGCGTTGGTACAGCCTACAAAAAACTTGCCCTGCCTTTTTTTCTTTAATTAACAACCAGTTATTTGGTGCTTTAAACGAGGTTAGCTCAGTTTCTACTTCAACATATATCAATGCTTCTGGGTCAAGCCATTGATTATTTTCCAATAAATCACAGCATGATTGAGCTAAATTTTTGCGAAATGGTGGGTCAATAAAAACCAAATTAAATGTGTCACTGGTGTTTTTTCTCTCTAAAAACGTCAGTGTATTGGTATTAACGACTTGCGCGTTTTGTGCATCAAGCGTCGCAATGTTTTGCTCTAATTGTTTTGCTGCTTGTGAATCAAGCTCTATGAATGTGGTGTGTTTTGCAAAACGCGACAATGCTTCAAATCCCAATCCACCGGAACCGGCAAAGCAATCGAGAGTGTGCGCATCGCGGGTATCGTGCATCAACCAATTAAACACCGTTTCTTTAATTCGGTCGGTTGTAGGACGCAGACCTTGAACATCTTTTACTGGCAGTTTTCGACCGCGAAATTGGCCGCTAATGATTCTAATAACCCCATCAGCTGATTTATGAGTGGTGTTATTTTGTGTGGTTTTTTTTCTCATTTAACTCACTAAAAATTGGTATCTATGATCTAGCTCAGATAATATTGCAATCATATCACGGCGTGTCATTTTTCAACTGCGCTAAAAGTGTTACTATTATGCACCCTCGAGGATAACGTGTTGCTAAAAGCAATTATTTAGGCTTAAAAGCACGCTATCATTATCGTTAGTTTATCAGATTTTTATAAGTGGTTATTAGCAAGTATGGCAAAAAAAAGTAAATTCATGTCGTGGCTCGGTTTTGGCAAGTCAGATAAAAAACAAGCAGAAGCTGATAAACAACAAGCATTAGCAAAAGAGCAGGCAGAAAAAGCCGAACAAGAGCGTTTAGCTGCAGAGCAAGCTGAGGCAGAGCGCTTACAAGCTGAAGCAGAAGCCGAGCGTATAGAACAAGCCCGAATTGCAGCTGAACAAGAACGTTTAGCTGCAGAGCAAGCTGCGGCAGAGCGTTTACAAGCTGAAGCAGAAGCCGAGCGTTTAGAGCAAGATAAACAGGCGCAAGCACAGCGCGCAGCGGCAGAAGAAAAACAAGCGATTGAACACGCTAATGCAGAGCTATTAGCTAAACAGCAGGCAGATGCAGAGCAACAAAGACAAGAGCAAGCCAAACGTTTAGCAGAACAAGAAGCGCAAATGCAGTTAGAGCAAGAGCGCATTGCAGCAGAAAAAGCTGAGAACGAGCGTTTAGAACAACAGCGTATTGCAGCAGAGCAAGCTGAGAACGAACGTTTAGAACAACAGCGTATTGCAGCAGAGCAAGCTGAGAACGAGCGTTTAGAGCAACAGCGCATTGCAGCAGAACAAGCTGAGAACGAACGTTTAGAACAACAGCGTATTGCAGCAGAAAAAGCTGAGAACGAGCGTTTAGAACAACAGCGCATTGTAGCAGAACAAGCTGAGAACGAGCGTTTAGAACAACAGCGCATTGCAGCAGAGCAAGCTGAAAATGAGCGTTTAGAACAACAGCGCATTGCAGCAGAGCAAGCTGAGAACGAGCGTTTAGAACAACAGCGTATTGCAGCAGAGCAAGCTGAGAACGAGCGTTTAGAACAACAGCGTATTGCAGCAGAGCAAGCTGAGAACGAGCGTTTAGAGCAAGAGCGACTGACCGCAGAGCTTGCAAAGGAAGAAGCTATAAAAGCGGAAAAACCTAAAAAAGAAGGTTTTTTCTCTCGCCTCAAAAAAGGCTTACTGAAAACACGCGTTAATATTGGTTCTGGCTTTGCCTCAATTTTCAGCGGTAAAAAAATTGACGATGAGTTATTTGAAGAATTAGAGACTCAGTTACTCACTGCCGATCTTGGTGTTGATACCACAATGAAGCTAATCGATAGCCTGACCGACGCCGCTGATCGCAAGCAGCTTAAAGATGGTGATGCGCTTTATGAATTAATGAAGCAAGAAATGGCAACTATGCTGAAAACAGCAGAGCAGCCTTTAGAAATACCAGCAGACAAAAAACCTTTCGTTATCCTTATGGTAGGTGTAAACGGCGTAGGTAAAACCACCACCATTGGTAAAATGGCGAAACAATTTCAAAACCAAGGTAAATCGGTAATGCTTGCTGCCGGTGATACATTTAGAGCCGCAGCAGTAGAGCAGCTTCAAGTTTGGGGTGAGCGTAATAGTATTCCTGTTATAGCTCAGCACACTGGTGCTGATAGCGCCTCAGTGGTATTTGATGCCTTTCAAGCCGCTAAAGCGCGTAATGTTGATGTGTTAATTGCCGATACAGCAGGGCGCTTGCAAAATAAAGATAACTTAATGCAAGAGCTTGAAAAAATAGCCCGTGTGATGAAAAAAGTAGACCCAGATGCACCGCATGAAGTGATGCTGACAATTGATGCTGGCACAGGCCAAAATGCTATTAGCCAAGTAAACTTATTTAACCAATGTGTAGGTCTAACGGGTATCACACTATCAAAGCTTGATGGCACCGCTAAAGGCGGGGTTATTTTTGCCGTTGCTGATAAGTTTAATATTCCTATTCGTTACATTGGTGTAGGTGAAAGTATTGATGATTTACGCACCTTCAAGAGCGATGACTTTATTGACGCGCTATTTAGCCAAGATGAGGACGACGTTTAATTTACCAAAAGGGAGCCTGCTCCCTTTTTAATTGCAAGGAATACCAATTGCGTTAGGACGTTTAATGAGGTTGGCATAATAAAAAAATGATAAATTTTCAGCAAGTAAGTAAAACCTATGCCGGTGGGCATCGCGCGCTTGAAAAAGTGAGTTTTCATATAAAACCAGGCGAACTGGCTTTTTTAACGGGCCACAGTGGTGCCGGTAAAAGTACACTTTTAAAGCTTATTAGCTTGATGGAACGCCCTTCTGCGGGCAATGTGTTTATCAATGGCGTGGATTTAAATAAGTTAAATTCACGACAAATTCCGTATGCACGCCGCGACATTGGTATTATTTTTCAAAATCATCGTCTATTAGAACGATACACGGTGTTCGATAACGTTGCTTTGCCCTTAATTATTGAAGGGACTCACCACAAGCAAATTGCCAAGCGTGTGCATGGTGCGCTCGATAAAGTGGGCTTGTTAGATAAAGTACGCTGTCATCCCTCCACACTCTCTGGCGGTGAGCAGCAACGTGTAGGGATTGCACGAGCCATTGTTAATTCTCCTCCTATACTATTAGCTGATGAACCTACCGGTAACCTTGATCCTGAGTTATCGATGGAAATATTACGCCTGTTCGAAGATTTTAATAAGCATGGCACCACGGTTTTAATTGCCACCCATGACTTGGGGTTAGTATCACGAATGAAGTATCGTAGCTTAACGCTTCATGATGGGCGGATGAGCCAAGATCCACTGGCTGAGGGTGTATTATGAGTTTACTGTTCAAAAGCCGTCAAAATAGTAATGATAAACAAAAAAAATCCGTATTCTCTGGCGGTTACTTTTTCATTATTAATATTTTTCGCCAAGGTGTGTACAGCCTAGGAGAAATGTGGCGCACGCCATTAGCCTCTATGATGACTATTGCTGTTCTGGGTTTGAGTTTAACCTTGCCCGCAACGTTATACTTAGTGGTTAAAAATGTGCAGCAAGTGAGCAGTGGTTTTGAGCAAGCCAGCGAAATATCCTTGTTTGTCAAAGAGGATATGAGCGAGCAAGAAACACAAACTTTAGTTAAACGCTTAGCGCTATATCCTGAAATACAAAGTGTGACTTTTATTTCTCGCACTGAGGCTTTGGATGAATTCAAAGAAATGTCTGGGTTTGGTCAGGCTTTAGAATACCTAGATAGTAACCCATTACCGAATGTGGTTTTAGTTACACCAACCCAGCGACATAGCCAACCTAATGCGGCTAAGCAATTACTAAAAAAACTTGAAAGCGAGCGAGAGGTCGACTTTGGTAAGCTTGATATTGCTTGGCTTGAACGTCTGAATGCATTGCTGAGCTTATTAAAGGAAAGTGTGATCACCATAGCGCTACTATTACTGACCTCAGTGACACTGATAATTGGCAATACAATTCGTTTATCCATTATGGATAAAAAAGAAGAAATACAAGTAATGAAACTTGTAGGGGCAACTAATACCTTTATTCATGCCCCCTTTTTATGGACTGGCATTTGGTATGGCGTGATTGGCGGATTGTTTGCTTTTATTTGCGTAGCATTAATGATGTGGTGGCTATCTGCTGCGGTAAGCAGTGTTGCAGGGGTATATCAAACCAGCTTTACGCTAATAGGGCTTAGCCTTAATGAATTTGGCGCGTTAGTATTGTTGGCCACTAGCTTAGGCTTTATTGGTTCTTACTTATCGGTTAACCGTTACATCTCAGAAATAGAACCCGATAAGGTTTAGGGCCCTAATATAATTCTTAAAACTGTCATGTTTTAAGTTTAAAATTATAAAAAAGCCAAAGCAAAAAGATTAATCTTTGCTTTGGCTAAATCAATTCATAGGTTATTCAGTCGCCTAGTGTAGACTGACTTAACACTAAAAAAACCACTTGATTTATGATTCAAAAAAGTTTTAAATTCAAGTTAGCACTCTTACTAAAAGAGTGCTAAGATGGTTTCAAATGTTTATCACCGAGGTGAAAAATGAGTAAAGATTTATACGCAATGGCACTTACAGTTGGGCAACAAAGCGCAAGTATGGATGGCTATCTTCAAGCTGTTAGTACTATTCCTATGCTTAAAGTTGAGCAAGAGCAGGAACTTGCAAAAAAACTTCAGGAAGAAGGCGATCTTAGTGCTGCAAAGCAACTCATTATGTCGCACCTGCGCTTTGTAGCGCACATAGCAAAAAGCTACTCGGGTTACGGGTTACCACAAGCTGATTTAATTCAAGAAGGTAACATCGGACTGATGAAAGCAGTAAAACGTTTTGACCCATCAGTGGGTGTACGTTTGGTTTCATTTGCGGTTCATTGGATTAAAGCCGAAATTCATGAGTTTGTGCTTAAAAACTGGCGTATCGTAAAAGTTGCGACAACCAAAGCGCAACGTAAACTGTTTTTTAATCTTCGTAAAAACAAAAAACGTTTAGGCTGGTTTAACCAAGCCGAAGTTAGCACAGTAGCGAGCGAGCTAGGTGTGAGTGAAAAAGAAGTGCGTGAAATGGAGTCGCGTATGAGCGGCCAAGACATGGGCTTTGACTTAACGGGCGACGATAACGACGATGCGCCAACGAGTACTTACTCACCAGTGCAATACTTAACGGATGGTTCTGCTGACCTAGCTGACGACATTGAACAGCAACAATGGCAAGAGCAGTCGCATACGCGATTATTTAGCGCTTTGAAAACCCTTGATGAGCGTTCTCAAGATATCGTTAGCGCACGCTGGTTGTCAGATGATAAAGCAACACTGCAAGAGTTGGCTGAAAAATACAGCGTATCAGCAGAGCGTGTTCGCCAGCTGGAAAAAACAGCAATGAAAAAATTACAAAGTGCGATGAGTTAATCGCACTTAAAAAGTTATAAAGCCCTGCATGAAAATGCGGGGCTTTTTTTTAGTTAAAAAAAGAGGTTAACAAAAAGTATCGTTTTTCTTATTTTGCTTACCTCTAGTCACATCTGTATATCTTTTAATTAAACATACCCTAGTTAAAGTTAATGAATAAGTTTGGTTTTAATTTAAATACATGATTTTAATTTGTTTTTAATTTGGGTATATGAAAATATTCGCGCACCTGAGCGACTTGTCGTTCAAACCGTAGCCTAAATTAAATTATTAATTGCTGTGCTTATTGCCTTTCAATTTCATTTAACGCGAGTATTTACACTCAATATGAACTCATATTCACTAAAGAAAAAGATCTTGCTATCGGTGGTTCTTGCCCTAGCCGTAATTATTATATTGCTATCGTGGAATAGCTACACCTCTCAAAAAGCGTTACTGTTAAAAAGCAGTATTAATAATGTAAGCCAATCTGGCAAACAGCAAGCAGTTCGTATTGAAGGTTGGTTAGCCGATCGTCAGCGAGTTATTGAATCGGTTGCGACTAAGCTTGAAGGCAATACAGTTAAGGCATTACAGCAAGCAAAGATGTCAGGTGACTTTAAACTAACTTATTTTGGTAGTAATGATGGAAAAATGATCGACTCTGATCCGAGTATAAATCGAGTCGGTTACGACCCTCGTGTACGTTCTTGGTATCAAGAGGCTAAGAGTGCGAATGTGGGTGGCGCTATTATTACTCAACCTTTTTTGGATGCATCATCTAATCAGATTGCAGTGTCTATTGCTAAAACTACTTTAAATGGTGTGGTAGCAGGTAGCTTATCAATTGAGAGATTGGTAGATAGTATAAATACTATGCCTTTACCGGCAAATGGCTATGCCATCATGATGCATCAAGATGGCACTGTGATTGCCTATAAAGACACTAAAAAAGTAATGGCAAATATTACGCATATTGACTCGAAAATAAATCACCAATTCATTTTATCTAATAGTCAAAACGGTGAATTTACTCCCCTTTATTTTAAAGATGAAGGCCGAGAGAAGCTTGTTTGGGGTGAAAATATAAATAATACCGATTGGCAGTTGCTATTTGTACTGGATAAAGAAACCTTAGAGGCACCGTTAATTAGTTTATTAGTAACTCAACTCGTATTAGTCAGTGTGGCACTTTTATTGAGCGTGTTGGCTATTTCATGGTTATTAAGTGTGTTGCTTGCGCCGTTAAGCCGAGTATCACAAGCGCTATCAACAATTGCTGATGGTAACGGTGATTTGACCCAGCGTATTAGTGTTGATACACAAGATGAAGTTGGGGTACTAGCTGATAGTTTTAATCGCTTTGTAAGCAGCCAGCATGAGCTTATAAGCCATATTCGCCAGTTAGCTACTGATTTAGATTTTGATGCAGAGAAAAGCTTAATTACCAATCAAAACAGTGTCAGTGAGTTGCAGCGTCAGCAACAAGAAGTGGCGATGGTTGCCACTGCGGTCACAGAGATGGCAAGTGCAACCCATGAGATTGCTGCTAATGCCGAAAATACCGCGACGGCATCACAGCAGTCAGCGCAAAGTAGTCGTGAAGGTAAACTGTTAGTTGATAAAACCAGAAATACGATTAATTCACTTGCGGGTGAAATAGACCAAACAACCACCGTCATTGGCGAACTAAGCTTACATGCTCAGGCTATATCGAGTATTTTGACTACCATTCAAGAAATTGCTGAGCAAACAAATCTCTTAGCACTCAATGCCGCAATAGAGGCTGCCCGTGCTGGTGAACAAGGGCGTGGCTTTGCAGTGGTTGCCGATGAGGTGCGTGTACTATCAAGAAGAACGCAAAACTCCACAGCAGAAATTTACACCACCATAGAAACCTTACAAAATACGACCAAAAAAGCAGTGAGCTTGATGGACAGCAGTAAGGGGTATGCTAACAATAGTGTGGATGATGTTAATGCAGCAGCTCATGCACTAGAGGAAATCACCTTAGCAGTGAATGAAATTTCTGATATGGCGGGTCAAATAGCGGTTGCAGCAGAAGAGCAAACGCAAGTGACTAATGAAATTACTCGAAATACGGTCGCCATTAAAGATGTAACCGATGAAATTACTACCTCAGCAACTGCGCATTTAAGCCAAGCTGAAGTATTAAAAGACAGAGCTACAGATTTAAATGCCAAAGTAGCGACGTTTATTTTATAAATATAATGCGTTTAAGTGAGTTAAATTAACTGATGGGTTAGGGGGTTTACTTACCCCATCAGTTTAATGAAATAGCTTCTTGCTGAGCTATTTGTACATATTTACGTTCGACCAGTTGCGATACTGGCACCAGTTCAAATCCTTGCTCACTTAATTGCGGCAAAGCGTGGCGTAAAAAATCGATGGTTTCGGGATAGGGATGCGCTATTGCAATGGCAAATTGATACTTAGTTGCTTTTGATTTTAGCTCTTCTAATCTTAATTGTAGTTGCTCTGTGGTCGTTATATTGTCTAAAAATACATGTCGGCTAATGTTTTCCACTCCCAAAAAGTTGGCTGCATTCTGAGCTTGGCTTAATTCAGTTGTACGGCTATCAAGAAAATACAGCTGGCGTTTTTTGAGTACTTCCATGGTCCATTTCATTGCTTGGCTTTGTTGAGTCAGCGCAGAGCCCATATGGTTATTAACTCCTTTAACTTGCGGTAAACTCGCCAGCGCATTCCCGAGCGTTTGTTGAAGTTGTGCTTTATCCATATTTAAAGTGAGCGCACCAGGCCCGAGTTTTTTACCATTTAAAGCCTGCATAGGAACATGCAACAGGAGCTCTTTATTTGACTGACTAGCAAGGGTTGCAAATATTTGAGAATAGGGGGTGTGGGGCAATATTGAATAGGACAACTGCCCAGGTAAACTCAGGAATTCTAAATCACGTTGATGATAACCTATGTCATCGATCACTATGGCTATTTGCTTGGCTTTAACAGTACTCGATGTTGCAAATAAGGCTAAAAACAGCCCAGCTAACACCATTAAATTTATAGTTTTCACGTTTTATAATTTTTATTATCTTTGTCGTGTTTAAAATAATTTACCGAATTTAGTGCATGTTGAGTAGCTGTTTTGCCTTGGTTAACTGGATATCGGCTAAATCTTCAGTGCTAAAAACGGTGTTTTGTTCTAATTGTTCATTTTTTATTATAACGGCTTTATTTGTTTGTGGAAGCGTTGTTTGATTAATCGCCACATTCGGGGTCACGCCAATACCTTCAATCGATTCACCTGATGGCGTAAAGTAGCGTGCGGTAGTTAGTTTTAAGGCGGTATCACCATCGCCTAATGGAATGAGTGATTGTACCGACCCTTTGCCAAATGACTGACTCCCCACTATTTTTGCACGCATATTTTCTTTTAGTGCTGCAGCCAGTATTTCTGCTGCAGAGGCTGAGTTTTCGTTAATCAGTACAACAATAGGTGCGCCTTTTAAAATATCGCCGCGTTTAGCGTAAAACGACTGATTAGAATCATAAAAACGTCCTTTGGTTGTTACTATTAGACCATCTTGTAAAAAGAGATCTGCCACAGCAACCGCGCTTTTTAAAGTCCCGCCAGGGTTATCTCGTAAATCAATAATCAGGCCTTTTAATGCGTGGCCGTAATGGTTTTGCATAGCAGCTATTTGTAAGGCAACTTCATGCAAGGTGTGGTTTGAAAAGGTATTTATAGCAATATAACCGCTACCAGCATCAAGTAGTTGCTTAGTTACACTGGCCAGTTTTATTTGTTTTCTGCTGAGGTTAAATATGAGCGGTGTTAGATTGTTATTTCGGATAATACTTAGTTGTACTTTATTGTTGGGGCTGTCTTTAATTTGCTGTGCGACTATATCAATAGGACTATTTTTAACCTGCTGATTATTAACTGCTGTAATAATATCGCCAGCTCGCAGGCCGACTTGTTTAGCAGGCGAATTATTAATTACTTTAACAATCGTGGTGCGCTGCTCAATATTTTTGACCTCAATGCCTAAGCCAGTATAGCGACCATTGGTATTATCAAATAACGCATTTAGCTCATTTTTATCTAAATATTTAGAGTAGGGATCGAGTTTAGAGTATAAGCGTTCAAATTGAGAGGTGTTGTATTCAATGTATTCACTGTTATGCAGTGCTAAATCATCAACGTAGTAGGTATGAATATTAAACAGTATTTCATTTATTTTTTGGCTTTCTAAATCTTTGACCGAACTGGCATGAGCATTATTTATAAAGCCAAAAAGTGCCAATAAAAAAAATACCTGCAAACAAAACCAAAACATTGGTTTTGTTTGCGATACTTTTTTTTGGCAAATGTGAGTGTTTATCATAACTGCCTCTACTAGGATGCAGTTATTTTAAGATTAAATACGTCTGCACCATTTTATGGGATTAACAGCACGCCCTTTGTGGCGTATTTCAAAGTATAGACCAGAATCGGCTTGTCCACCGCTTTGCCCAACTAAAGCAACACTTTCACCCTCTCTGACCATATCACCTACATCTTTGAGTAAGGTTTGTGCATGCCCGTATAAGCTCATAAAGCCTTCTCCGTGGTCCACAACAATCACCCAGCCGTAACCTTTTAACCAATCTGCAAATACCACCTGACCGTTATGAATGCTATTTACTGAAGTGCCCTCTGCAGCAGAAATTAACACGCCTTTCCAGTTAATTCCGCCGTGCTTACGTTGGCCAAACTTGTGCGTTAGTTTGCCTTTACTCGGCCAGCTTAATCTTCCTTTATTTTTATTTAGGCCCAATAGCTCAATTTTTGTGGTTTTTTCTTCTTCAAGTTCTTTAATAGTTGCGATCAGCGTTTGTTCGTTCTCTTCTAAGTAACTAATTGAATTTTTTGTTTTATTTAACTGCTTTTTTAGATTTTTTAGGCTGGCTTGGCGCTCATTTTTAGCGTCAAGAAGCGCTGCTTGTCGCCTTTTTTGTTCATCAAATAAAGCAACTAACTTTTCTTTTGTTTTTTCAAGCTCAGCTTGGTTTTTCGCAATTTCTATTTGCAGCGCTTTAAGTTCATCAAGCTGCTTTATGCGGGCTTTATTTAAGTAGTTGTAATAGCTAAGCGTACGTTCAAATTTAGCGGTATCTTCTTGGTTAAGCAGCATTTTTGAATAGTCATCACTACCTGCCATATAAGCACTTTTTAACTGTGCTGCTAACACACGCTGAAATTGGGCTTGTTGTTTTTCAAGCTTTACCGCGCGTTGTTGTTGCTCTGCTTGCTGTTGTTGTGTTTTTTTAACGGATTGCTCAGCCATATTGAGTGCTTTAGCGTTTTTCGCTATAGCGAGTTCATGTGCTTTTAGCTTTTGCTGCTGTTTAGCTATTTCTTTTTGCTGTTGTTGATATTCAGCTTGGCTTTGCTCTAAAGCCACTTGCACTTGGGATAGGTCTTTTTTAGTACGATCTTCATTAGCCACGGCAACGCCAGTGACTAATGAATGCAGTACACAGATACACGCAATGACGCGGTATGCGCTTTTTTTCATAGGTTATTTCAACACCATAATTGGCGACCCTGTCATTTCTGCAGGTTGCTCTAACCCCATTAAATGCAGCATGGTTGGGGCAACATCGCTCAAGGCTTTACCTGAATGGGCTTGTGCGTCGCGACCTACATAAATAAACGGCACTGGCTCACTGGTATGCGCTGTATGCGCTTGGCCTGTTTTAAGGTTTGCCATTTGCTCTGCATTGCCATGATCGGCCGTAATAAGTGCTTCGCCGCCATATTCTTTTAATGCATCTACTACACGGCCAATACAGTTATCTACTGCCTCACAGGCTTTAACTGCAGCATCAAATACACCTGAGTGACCGACCATGTCGCCATTAGGGTAGTTACAAATAATGGCATCGTATTTTCCACTTTTTATTGCCTCAACCAGCTTATCGGTCAGCATTTTTGAGTTCATTTCTGGCTGCAAATCATAAGTTGCAACCTGAGGTGATGGAATAAGTTCACGGGTTTCGCCGTCAAACTCATCTTCTCGTCCGCCACTGAAGAAAAAGGTAACGTGAGCATATTTTTCAGTTTCAGAAATACGCAGTTGAGTTTTGCCTTGTTTTTCAAACCATTCGCCAAGTACGTTATTAAGCGGCGTAGGGCCAAAAGCAACAGGCGCATCTATATCGGCTGCGTATTCAGTCATCATTACAAAGGCACTCAGCTCAGGCGATTTTTTCTTATTAAAACCCTCAAAGCCAGGTTCTACAAAGGCGCGAGTTATTTCGCGTGCGCGGTCTGCTCTAAAGTTGGCAAATATAATGGTGTCGCCATCATTTACTTTTACAGATTCGCTGCCTTTAGGAGTGATCGTGCTGGCTGCTACAAATTCGTCATTTTCATCGCGCTCATAGGCGGCATTTAGTGCACTTACGCCTTCTTCATAATCAAAATCGCCTTCACCGAGAGTCATTAAATTATACGCTTTTTCAACACGGTTCCAGCGGTTGTCTCTGTCCATGGCATAGTAACGGCCAATTAGTGAGGCTAAACGGCCACATTGAAGTTCGCTAAATAAGGCTTCAATACGTTCAATTGATGCTTTAGCACTTCTAGGCGGCGTGTCGCGGCCATCTAAAAAGGCATGAAAGTACACCTCTTTGGCGCCGCGTTTTGCAGCCAGTTGTATACTGGCAACAATATGATCTTCGTGGCTATGCACGCCACCAGGGCTTAACAGTCCCATAATGTGTACGGCTTTGTTGGCATGAACGGCTTTATCGATGTTTTCAACAAGTGCAGGGGTTGTATCAAACTCGCCATCATCAATGGCTTTTGTGATACGGGTAAAATCTTGATACACAATACGGCCAGCGCCTAAATTAACATGGCCCACTTCAGAATTACCCATTTGCCCATCAGGAAGACCGACATCTAAACCCGATGCTGAAATTAATGTATGAGGACGTGTGGCCCAAAGCTCATCTAATACAGGGGTGTTAGCAGCTAAAATAGCATTACTTTGCTCATCTTCTCTGTATCCCCAGCCATCTAAAATCATTAATACCAGTGGTTTTTTATGCTCTGTCATAGTCACTCCTGAAAAATTAGCGTTGCTAAAATACACGCTAACATTAATGCCAACATGCCAAGCCTTAGCATACCGCGTTTTATAGCTAGGATCAGCAATGAAAAGAAGATATTAAAAATTTTCAATTAGGATTGGCCAAATTGAAAACTTTAAAGGGCTAGGTTATTTTTCAGTGAAAAATAGCGATATATTGTGGCCTTAAGCAGATTATATCTAGCTTATAACCTTGCTTAAACTCGCATTTTTAGCTGATTTGGGTATACTTGCGCGGCTAATCCCTATTTTATTCAAGTATTGAATAGGCTTGTGGGGTAAGTTAAGCCTATCTTGTAGGTTAAAATTCAGAGTAGCCTAACAGCGCTCTAAATTGATTTGCTGATGAGTGACTGCTCATTGTGCAAGTGCAATTGGTAGAATTAAAATATCTAAAACACCCGTTTTAGTATGTAACTTTATAGTGGAAGTCGAATGGATCAATATATTGAATTTGTCTCAAACCATCCAATTCTAAGCCTAGCTTGGGTTGCGATTGCGTTTCTTATTATTAGTGGCGCAATAAAAAGTAAATTTTCAGCAATTCGTCAAATCAATCCTCAGCAGTTAACGTTACTTATTAACCGCGAAGACGGCCAGGTTGTTGATATGCGTGGGCAAAAAGAGTTTAAAACCGGCCATATTGCCGGTGCTGTGCACTTAAACCCAGAAAAAGCTAAAGAATCTGATTTCTCAACCCTTGAAAAGTATAAGAGCAAACCCACTATAGTGGTATGTGCTGCAGGCATGACTGCCTCAGGTGTTGCAACCGCAATGCATAAAGCAGGCTATGAACAGGTTTATGTTTTATCTGGCGGTATGGGTGCGTGGCAATCAGCAAGTCTGCCAACAACAAGCGGTCGCTAATATCTCTTAGCTAAACCGATTAAGGATTAATTATGAGTAACGTTGTTTTATACACCAAAGGATATTGTCCTTTTTGTCATCGCGCATTAGCGCTGTTAGACAGCAAAGGTGTAAAATACACAAATATTGATATTGGCGTTCAGCCAGAGCTTCGCGATGAAATGATCGCCAAAGCCGGTGGCGCAAGCACGGTTCCACAAATTTTTATCAACGATGAACACATCGGTGGCTGTGACGACATGATGGCACTAGAAGCGCAAGGTCACCTTGATGCTAAGCTCAGTGCTTAATTTAATTAATTATAATAAATAACAGGTTAGGAATAACAATGAACGAACAAAATCAAAACGCAGCAGCAGAAGCTGATGCAGGTGCACAGTTTACTATTCAACGTATTTATACTAAAGATGTATCGTTTGAAACGCCAAATTCGCCAGCTATTTTTCAAAAAGAGTGGGCTCCAGAAGTAAAATTAGATTTAGATACGCGCTCTAACAAGCTTGATGAAGGTGTTTACGAAGTTGTGCTTGCACTAACTGTAACGGCATCTATCGGTGAAGAAACTGCGTTTTTATGTGAAATTCAACAAGCAGGTATCTTTACTATTGCTGACGTTGAAGAAATGCAATTAGCGCACATGCTAGGTGCATTTTGCCCTAACGTGTTATTCCCATATGCACGTGAAGCGGTATCTAACTTAGTAAATCGTGGTACGTTCCCACAACTTAATCTTGCGCCAGTTAACTTTGACGCATTATTTGCACAGTACATGCAGCAACGCACAGCGCAAGCTGAGCAGGCTACAGCAGACGCTTAATTTATGAATACAGCCACATCAGCTGTTACTGTTTTAGGGGCGGGGTCGTATGGCACCGCCCTTGCTATTTGTTTAGCCCGAAATGGTCACAAGGTGACTTTATGGGGACGCAATAGCCAAGACGTTGCGACGCTTGCAGCTGAGCGAAAAAATCAACGTTACTTACCTGATATTCCTTTTCCTGACACCTTAATCCTTGAAGCAGATTTACAGCGTGCAACGCAAAGTAGCGATATTGTTTTGGTTGTTGTGCCAAGCCACGCATTTGCTGACACATTAAAGCAAATCAAACCTGCTTTGCGCCCAAATGCAAAAATAGCATGGGCCACCAAAGGGCTAGAGCCAAATACTGGGCGTTTGTTACAAGAAGTGGCAGTGCAAGAGCTAGGTGAAGAGGTGCCATTAGCGGTGCTTTCAGGGCCAACCTTTGCCAAAGAAATGGCGATGGGATCACCAACTGCAATTTCGGTGTCATCAACATCATCGGCATTTGCTAAACAAATAGCCGATTTATTGCATTGCGGGCGCTCGTTTAGGGTGTATAACAATGATGATTTTATTGGTATACAGCTCGGTGGTGCGGTTAAAAACGTGATTGCCATTGGTGCGGGAATTTCTGATGGAGTGGGGTTTGGTGCAAATGCTCGTACCGCGCTTATTACTCGTGGTTTAGCAGAGTTGTCGCGTTTAGGGTGTGCACTGGGTGCAAAACCTGAAACCTTTATGGGCATGGCTGGGTTAGGTGATTTAATTCTGACCTGTACCGATAACCAATCGCGCAATCGCCGTTTTGGTTTAGCCTTAGGCAAAGGTGAGAGTGTTGATGATGCCATTGCATCAATCGGCCAAGTGGTTGAAGGCTTTAGAAATACCAAAGAAGTGTACTTACTAGCTCAACGCGCTGGTGTTGAAATGCCAATTACCGAGCAAATATACAAAGTACTCTATGAAAATAAAGACATGAAAGCAGCTGCTATGGCGTTATTAGGTCGTGAACAAAAGTCAGAATAAATGCTTCACTATTCTTTAAAAATTAAAAAACCGACATAATGTCGGTTTTTTATTATTGGTAAATAATTACTGCGCGTTTACAAAGCCAAGCTGGCGCCAAGATTCATACACAAACACAGCTACTGCATTAGACAGATTCATACTGCGACTATCGGCTTGCATAGGTATACGCACGCGTTGCTCGTTTGGCAGTGCTTGAATCATGTCATCAGGTAAGCCTCGGGTTTCTGGTCCGAATACTAAGCAATCACCCGCTTCATACTGTGCTTGGTGATGAAATTGGCTACCTTTAGTGGTGCAAGCATACACTTTTTTAGGTTGGCACTTTTCTAAGTAAGCATCAAATGAGGCATGGCGTTGTACATGGCTAAATTCGTGATAGTCAAGTCCAGCGCGTTTTACACGTTTGTCATCCCACTCAAACCCTAACGGTTCAATTAAATGCAATGAATAGCCAGTATTGGCACATAAACGAATGATATTCCCGGTGTTAGGCGGAATTTCAGGTTGGTATAAAACAATATCCAGCACAATAAGCCCTATAAAATCTTTAATTTGACTGACTCAGTATACACGAACAATGAATAAAAAATGATATACTACAAACATTAAATACATCTTACACTTGGACAGATACGTGCATAATCGCAGTTATGAATTTTGGGTCAAAGCTTCAAGCATAGTGACCATGGTCATGGTGAGCCTAATGATTGCGACCAAAGCATGGGCTTGGCTGGCGTCGGGTTCGGCGTCGATGCTTGGCTCACTCACTGATTCATTAATGGATATTACCGCGACGCTAATGAGCTTTTTAGTTTTATCGTATGCACTGCGTCCTGCGGATGATGACCACCGGTTTGGTCACGGTAAAGCGGAGGCGCTTGCAGGGTTAGGCCAAGCTGCATTTATTGCGGGCTCGGGCTGTTTATTAATGTTTCACGGTATCGAGCGATTAATAAACCCAGTAGAGCTTTCGCACTCATTATTAGGTGTATGGGTGAGTATTTTTGCCATTGCTTGTACTTTGGTAATTGTATTTGTGCAAAATAAAGTCGTGAAGCACACAGAATCAATCGCTATAAAAGCCGACTCCGTTCACTACAAGGGCGATTTAATTTTAAATGCGGCGGTATTGCTTGCTATTTTACTCGCCTATTATGGCGTACTGTATGCCGACCCATTGTTTGCTATCGGTGTGGCAGGTTATTTATTGTATAACAGTTGGGATATAGCAACCGAAAGTGCCTCGCATTTAATGGACAAAGAGCTACCCGATGAAGAAAAGCAAAGTATTTTTGAAATAGCGCGTAACCATAATGATGTTTATGGGGTGCACGGTATTCGCACTCGACAGGGCGGTAAAGTTAAGTTTATTCAACTGCATTTAGAGCTTGATGACAATTTACCGCTTATTCGTGCCCATAAAGTGGCAGATGAAGTGGAGCTGATGATCACTCAGCAATTTGAATCTGAAGTTGATATTTTGATTCACCTAGATCCGCTGTCGCTTAGTAGTTAACCTATTGAATCACAAAATTTATAAAGACTTGTTAGCAATGGTTGGCGAATTTCGTCCCGCTCAAAAAATAGCTCGTGCTTAGCCCCTTTAAACTGCTTTATTAGGGTGTTTTTATGTCGGCTTGCAAGCTTATGCTGAGCTTGGTTATCAACCACTTCGTCATTTTCTGCGCTGGCTATAAATAACGGGGTTGTTATGGATAGTTTATCGAGCGCTTTAATAAATGAAAAAACAGTATGCAGCCAGCCATAGGTAACACCGCCTAATTGTAATAGTGGCGTTTGCTGATAAGTTGCCCTAAATTGATCATAGCGTATTTGGCTACTGGTTAAAGTGTTAAGCGCAAACTCTTCAGGTGTATAATCGCTTTGTCCTAACGCATAACACCCTGAGAACCCTAATAATGACGCACTGGCGGCGATAAACTGTGCTACGGGTTTTGGTATTCCTTTAGTATGAATATCAAACATGGGCGCAGATAAAAACGCCCCACTAAAGTCATGTGAGTAACGTGCTAAGTAATCAAACGCAATAGCGCCGCCCATTGAATGGCTAAGCAGTAGTTTTTTACCTTGCCAATGCTGCTTTACCACCTCAAGATTGAATTGATTGAGATCGTGACTGTAATCTTCAAATTGTTTGACATAGCCTTTATGAGGGTTTTTTAATAACCGATAAGAGCGCCCTTGGCCTTGGTGATCAACAATAAAAACAGCAAAATTATTACAATAAAGCTCCCAAAGCAGCTCTTTGTATTTATCGAGTCCTTCAATGCGCCCAGAACTAATAACAATGGCAGTGTGAGCCTGTTTAGGCTTAGCGTAAGCATAAAATAATTTACCGGCAGCCGTGCTTAAATAGGCTTTTTTGAGTGTATTAGTATAAAACTCATTAATGGCAGGCAGGTTATTTTCAAGCTCGCTTTCATTGCTATAAAACATGGTCTCTCTTTTGTATTGGTAAGCTTATCTCAACGCATAGCCCGCCAGCGTCCTTATTTGATAAAGCTAAATTTCCGCCGTGGGCAATCACCGCATTTTTTGCAATGGCTAAACCCAGCCCAGTGCCGCCGCTGACTCGGTCGCGGGCGTCTGATTGCCTAAAAAATGGCTCACATAGTTTATCAAGTTGCGCTGCGGGAACGCCAGGGCCGTCATCACATATTTGTATAGTGATGATATCACTGTGTTTTAAGGTGATGCTAATAGTATGTTGTGCGTATTTAATTGCATTACGTAAAATATTTTCTAGAGCACTGGCAATCAGCATTTCGTCGCACTCTATATTTACCTCAGCATCACCTTGAATATGCAGCGTTTTATTGTGCTGTTTTGCTTCAAACTGAGCATCGTTAATCACATGGTCAACAATAACTTGTAACGACTGCGCTTGCAGTGATAAAGGTTGGCTATTGGCTTCTAAGCGCGATACCTGCAATACATCGGCTATCATTTTATCAAGTTGATTTGCTTCTTTTTCAATACGCAATAAATACGATTGGCTGGCCTCACTCGCTTGCATTTGCGCCAGCCCTGTGGCCATTTTTAAGCGTGTTAGTGGGGAGCGCAATTCATGGGATATATCGGCAAGTAAACGCTTTTGAGCGCTAAGTAGTTGCTCTAATTGATCTGCCATACGGTTAAAATCGCGTCCTAAAACTCCAAGCTCATCTTTTCGTTGACTATTTATTGCCGCGCGCGCACTTAAATCGCCATTTGAGAGCCTAATTGCAGCTTGTTTTAAGCTATTTATAGGGGCAATTAAGTTACGACTAAATAAAAAGCTTAATGTAAGTGAGGCGATAATGGCGATAGAAATTTTTAACCAAACCGGCAACAATCTTAAGCGAATAAAGAGCGGTCGCTGTTGATTTATATCGATTTCATATAACTCAAATTCGCCTTCAGGTACTCGAATGCGCACAGGGCCAAAAGCTTGGTAGTATTCAGTAAAAATAACTTGTGGAGGCATCCCCTTGCTAAAGTTAAGTAAGCTTAAATCAATATTGTTCTCAACATCTTTACTGATCAAAACCTCATCGCTGTTTTGTGAATTTAAATAAAGTAATTTACGTTTAGTTAAACGCGGATGAGTAATAATGTCATTAATAGATCGCTTGTGTTTATGTGCGCTGCGCTCGATAGCTCGTGCTAGGTATTCTAGGTTTTTCTGCATTGGTCCTTGCAGTGGGTCATGGCTAATAGCATTGATCAGCGAAATATTACTTAAGAAAAATAGCGCAGTAAAAGTGCCAATGATCGTTAGCCAAAACCAAGCAAAGACTTTAAAAAACAAATAATGTCGAGGGTGTCTTAACCAGCTAAAACGCGTTAATTTACTCTCCTTGGATAAAGACATAACCCGTCCCTCGAATAGTTTTAATTTTTTCACCCGCGATATGCTCGGCTATTTTTTTTCGAATATTACTCACATGCATATCAATAGAGCGATCAAATGACGCTAAACGCCGTCCTAGTACCTCTTCGCTTATTTGCTCTTTGCTTATAACATCAGGGGCGTGTTTTACTAATAAAGCCAATATTTCGTATTCGGTACCCGTAAGCGTGAGTATGGTGTTATTTACACTGGCTTCACGCGTGGCAAAGTTAATAGTAATACCGTTTAAAGAGAGCTTTTTATTATTGTTATTGCTTACACTATTAATGTGTTCAATACGGCGAGTAATGGCTTTAACGCGGGCAAGGAGTTCGCGGTGGTTAAACGGTTTTGGGATGTAGTCATCAGCGCCGAGCTCTAAACCAAAAATACGGTCAAAGTCTTCACCTTTAGCGGTCAACATAATTACCGGCGTTAATTTACTTTGCCTCAGTTGTTTGAGTACTTCAAAGCCATCTATAGAGGGCAACATAACATCAAGTAATATAAGCGCGTAATCGTTTTGTAAAGCAAGCTCTAAGCCTTGTTGGCCATCATGTGCGGTTTGTATGCTAAAGCCTTGTGCGCTCAGATACTCGCTTAATAGCTCACATAAACCGGTGTCATCATCAATCATTAATAGTTTCATACATTAAGCCTTACGCGCTGTTTTATGATTTTATTTTACGCGTTTAATGTACTAAAAGTTAGTCTTTACATAACCTTTACACTGCTTTGCGTTACTTTGCATTGAGCCGGTTATAGTGAACACACTGGCTAGCAGCCAACAACCAACTCAATATTAAGGTGATGATTATGACTAAGATAAACACGCTATCAAAATTAGTACTTATATGTGGCTTAACAGCAGCAACGCTCAGTGCGGGCAGCGCACTTGCAAAAGGTGATGGCCATAAACAAGGCCACTCTCAAGCACGCTTTTTACTCTCTGAGCGAGCAGCAGATAAACTGGCGCTTACTGAAGATCAACAAACACAACTAAAAGCGATTTTTGAAACACAAAAAACACAGCTCCAAGCACTAAGAGGGGCTAATAAAGAAGCCCGTAAAGCAATACGTGAAGCGTATAAAGAAAAAAAAGAGGTGTTATTATCAGCATCTACATTTGATGAAAACGCAGCCAAAGAGCTACTTGGCGAGCGCCAAGTAAAAGCTGAGCAAATGGGATTAATTAAACTTAAAACGCAACATCAAATTTGGCAGGTCTTAAATGCTGAGCAACGTGAACAGCTTGAAAAAATGCAACAACGTAAAGATAAAAAGCATCGCAAACAAAGAGCATAACGCTTTCAAGTAAAGCAAAAAGCCAGCTTTTAGCTGGCTTTTGTTTTTAAGTCGTTTTATTACTTAAAAAAGTCATCTTCGTTTTTTGCCATCATTGCTTCAATATCTTCAATCATGTCTTGGCTGAACTCATCTGCAGATGTAATCGGCGCTGAAATTTTATTATTTTCAAACGACCATTCACCTAAATCAATAAGTTGGCAACGTTTTGAACAAAAAGGGCGATTCGGACTTTGTTCTGACCATTCTACTTTTGCTTTACAGGTTGGGCAGTTAACCACTGTTGGCATAATTTACTCTCACATTAATATAGGCTTTGCGACTCAATTTATAATAAACAGCTAAGCTTTCTATTTAAAAACTAGTGACACGATTAATCTCAGCAAGTGAGGTCACACCCTCTGCGGCTTTACGAATACCCGATAAACGCAAATTGTTATATCCTGCTTTAAGTGATACCTCAGCAATTTCTAATGAGTTACCGCCGCGCATTATAATTTGGGCAATTTCAGGCGTAATTTTCATTACTTCGTAAATACCAACACGGCCTTTGTAGCCATCGGTACAGTTTTCACAGCCTTTAGGTGCGTATAAAACCATGTCTTGAATTTGTTGTTCACTAAAGCCTTGGCGTATAAGCTCTTCGCGAGGTAACTGCTCTGGTGTTTTACATTTAGAGCATAATCTTCGGGCTAAACGCTGAGCTATAATTAAACTAATAGAACTGGCCACATTATACGCGGGTACACCCATATTTAACAAACGAGTAATCGTTTCTGGCGCTGAATTGGTATGCAGTGTTGAGAGCACCAAGTGACCTGTTTGCGCCGCTTTAATTGATATTTCTGCAGTTTCTAAATCACGTATTTCACCCACCATCACCACATCGGGATCTTGACGTAAAAACGCCCGCAGTGCATTAGCAAAAGTCATATCTGCTTTAGTATTTATTTGTACTTGGTTAACCCCTTCGAGGTTAATTTCTACCGGATCTTCAGCGGTACTAATATTCCGCTCCGGCTGATTGAGTATATTTAAGCCCGTATACAAAGAAACCGTTTTACCTGAACCGGTTGGGCCGGTAACCAAAATCATTCCTTGCGGTTGCTCTAGTGCATCGAGGTATAGTTTTTTCTGTTCGGGTTCATAGCCTAATACATCAATACCTAGCATGGCACTGGATGAATCAAGAATACGCATTACAATTTTTTCGCCCCACAAAGTTGGCATGGTACTAACACGAAAATCAATACTTTTACGCTCTGTTACCTTAAGCTTTATACGGCCATCTTGTGGCTTACGCTTTTCTGCAATATCCAGTCGCGACATTACTTTTATTCGCGCCGATAGCTTACTGGCCAATGTATTTGGCGGGCTGGCTACTTCGTGCAAAATACCATCAATGCGAAAGCGAATACGGTATTTGTGTTCATAAGGTTCAAAGTGTAAATCTGAGGCGCCTTTTTTTATTGCATCCATTAAAATTTTATTAATGTAGACAATTATTGGGGCGTCGTCTTTGTCATCGTCTTTAGGAGTGTGTTCTTTGTGCTGCTCAGAATCGAGTTCAGCAAACTCTTTAAATTCGTCTTCACTTAAATTTAAACTGCCAGTGGCATCGAGTAATTGCTCAATTTTGTTATCGAGCTGGACGTAGTCAACCACAACTACTTCGCACGATAAACCCGTGCTAAATTCAAAGTTTTCGAAGGCACCATAATCGGTAGGATCTGAGGCGGCAATATACACTTTTCTGCCTTTTTGTACCAAAGGCAAAATATGGTGTTTGCGGATCAGTTTTTCTTTAACCAGCTCAGCTGATATTTGTGCAACATTAAAATCTTTTAAATCAAAAAAAGGCACTCTAAATAAATCAATGCATTGCTCAGCTAAATCTTTACTGTCTATTTTTCCACATTTAGAGATAAGCTCTGCAGTTGACGCAAAATCTTGCTGCCGTGTTTTTACGGTATCAGTATCAACCCGGCCGAGGGTAATAAATTTTCTTAATAACGGTGAGTTAATATTCATTGCGCACCTGATTTTATCCTTCTTTAGTCAGCAATTTATCAGAAAAAAAGAAAGGAATACATTAATCGTACCAATGCAGCAGATAATTTACTGATAAAAATATCAGTTTATTGCGCTGCGATTGGGTTAATTTATTTATATTGTAGACTTAGCTTGCTGTAAATAATAATTATGCAGTTTAAGTAAGCCTTGTTTTACATCGCTTAGGTCGCGGTTATTATTTAAAATATCATCCGCTTTTTGTTGTTTATGCTCTCGAGACATTTGTGCGTCAATAATTTGCTCTGCTTGTTCAATGCTTATATTGTCGCGCTGTGTAGTACGTGCAATTTGCACCTCTTTGGGAACATCTATTAGCAAAGTACGATGACAGTAGCCATCAAGCCCATTTTCAAATAATAGTGGGGCAACTAACACCACGTAGTCGCTTTGCGCGTTTTTTAAATCAATAATAAGCTGAGTGCGTATTAATGGGTGCAGCAGGGCATTGAGCCATGTTTTTTGCTCAGGGTTACTAAAAATGCGCGCTCTTAGCTCGCTGCGATTTAAAGCGCCATGTTCATCGAGTATATCATTGCCAAAATGCGCAATAATCGCTTTTAGGCCATCAGTGCCAGGTTCAACCACTTGGCGAGCCACTAAATCTGCATCCACAATAGTAATGCCTAGCTCTGCCAACATATCGCTAACTGCGGTTTTACCACAGCCAATCCCGCCAGTTAGTCCCAATACCCAGTTATTTTTATGATGTTGTGTATTGCTCATAGTTAGTAGCCAATAAAATTAAAATAGCTGTTTTGCAGTTGCGTTCCCCATAGCATAGTGATCCAGCCGGCTATTGCTAAGTAAGGGCCAAAAGGAATGGGCGTTGCTTTGTCTTTACCTTGAATACTCAGTAGAGCAATGCCAATTACAGCGCCAACTACGCTTGAGAGCAAAATAATGGTCAATAACGATTGCCAACCCAGTATGGCTCCAAATACGGCAAGTAATTTAAAGTCGCCATAGCCCATGCCTTCTTTACCGGTTATTAATTTAAACAACCAAAACACACTCCATAAGCTTAAATAGCCACATGCTGCGCCAATAATGGCATCGCTAGGGGCAATGGTATAACCCATAACTGAGGCGATTAACGCTAACCATAAAAGTGGCAAAGTAAGCTGGTCCGGCAGTAGCATGTGATCAATATCAATAAAAGTCAGTGCTACCAACGCCCAAGTAACTACAATGTACAATAAAGCCTGCTCTGTTGCGCCAAAGGTGTAGGCAACCACTAAACTTAAAATAGCGGTAATGGCCTCAACGAGAGGGTAACGTACTGATATTGGGTTGTTACAGATTGCGCATTTACCTTTTAATAATAACCAGCTAATTATAGGGATATTTTGCCACGGTTTAATCGCCGCTTTGCACTTTGGGCAGCATGAATTGGGTTTAACTAAGTTAAACGTGTCAGTAGTGTATTCAGAGGTCTGTTTAGCCTTTGGGCAGGTTAGTTCATCGGCTAATAATAAGCGGCATTCAGTTTGCCATTCTTTTTGCATCATCAGCGGTAAGCGATAAATCACCACATTTAAAAAGCTACCAATACATAAACTCACCAGTCCAATAGTGGTTAAGTAAAACCATAAATGGTTTTGCATCGCGGCGGTGATATCAATAAAAAGACTTTGCATTTATTTTACCTAAAACTAAATTCTGTGTTGATAATACAGTGGTTTTATATAAGTGCAAAGTTAGGTTCAAGGTTCAAGCAACGGGCTACGAGTTGCGGGGAATCACCGCGTTTTAATTGTTCTGTAGGCGGGGCTTTATACCGCGCACTTTAGTTGCGGGCAACGGGCTTCGGGTAACGGGCCTAGAAACTCGAAGCTCGAAGCTCGAAGCTCGAAGCTCGAAGCTAAATAACTGAACCTAGTTGGAATATAGGTAAGTACATGGCGACAATTAAGCCACCGACTAATACACCGAGCACTGCCATTATTAACGGCTCAAGTAAGCTAGATAGGCCATCTACGGCGTCATCTACTTCTTGCTCGTAGATAGTGGCAACTTTTGCCAGCATGCCATCAAGCGATCCTGACTCTTCACCAATGGCGACCATTTGTATCACCATATCGGGGAATATTTTAGAGTTGCGCATCGCCCAGTTCATTTGATTACCTGAACTCACCTCGGCTTTTATTTCTAAAATAGCATAACGGTAAACTGCGTTACCTGAGGCTCCAGCTGCAGAATCAAGCGCATCTACCAGCGGTACACCCGCAGCAAAGGTGGTCGATAAAGTACGCGCATAGCGCGCCACGGCGGCTTTATTTAAAATCATGCCTATGACAGGTAGTTTGAGTATGGCGCGGTCAGTGGCATCTCTGAGTGCTAAACTCCTTAGTGACGCTTCTTTAAATATATAGCCAAATGCCATTACAGCGATAAGCATCATCCACCAATAGGCTTGCATAAATTCAGAAATGGCGATTACAAATAAAGTAAAAGCAGGGAGCTCTGCACCAAAGCCGGAAAAAATATCTTGAAATTGCGGCACTACAAAAATCAATAAGATGGAAGTTACAATTCCAGCAATTACTAATACTGACATTGGATAAAACATGGCTTTTTTGATTTTTGATTTAAGCGCTTCTGATTTTTCTTTATAAAGAGCAACGCGGTCAAATATTTTATCTAGTGCACCCGATTGCTCGCCTGAGGCCACTAAATCGCAATATAAATCATCAAAATAACGCGGGTATTTTCTAAGTGCGTTAGAAAGCGGCAACCCAGCTTTTACTTCATCGCCAATAGCACTCATGAGCTTACTCACGCTTTTATTGGTGGAGCCTGAAGCTATCATCTCTATGGATTGAATTAGCGGCACACCCGCCATCAACATAGTGGCTATTTGTCGGGTCACTAAAGCAATATCTTTAGGGGTTATTTTTTGTACGCTTTTTATACCAAACAGGGGTTTGGCTTTACGCTTTACTTTTGAGGGGGTAATACCTTGTTTGCGTAGCTGGGCTTTAACTAAAGCGATACTTGAGCCTGAAAGTTCACCTTCAAGTTTTTTCCCACGGGCGCTTACACCTACCCATTGAAAGGTATCAAGGCCTTTCTCTTCTTGTTTTTTTGCCATTAGAGAGCACCCAATTCTAATCAGGTTAAAGGTTTGTAGTTGTAAGCATAACTTAAACTAATGACTCTTGGTAGAAAATATGTTTCTATTAGAAACGTTGGCCAACAGACCAAAATCGGGGCCCATAAATATAGCCTTTATCAGGATCTATATTGTTATAAATATTCAGAGCTTTTTGCAAATAGAAAAAATATGCAACTATAAATAAGCTTACCAGGATAAATTTTAAATATTTATTAATATAGATAGGGGTTTGATTCTGAATATTCACTCTGCCTAACAATAGCCCCCACACAATAAATAATAATGTTTGTGAAACAGGCATTACGTGTACACCTGAAAACAGCGAATAGGTCATACCTATAATAAACGAATAAAAAATACTCTCGGTAATTATATCATTTTTGTGTTTTTTAAGATGTGTGATTGCTTTTTTCAATGTTGTGAGTATCACCGCTATACTACTGACAAATGCAACACTACCCCACTCATTTAAAATTTCAACTAACGAGTTGTGTGGGTGGCTAAATGGCGCTACATTTCCAAGTGACATTTCAAATACTCCAGGACCATTGCCTATTAGCAAGTGTTTTAAAGTTAAGCTTGATAGAGTATTACACCATAAATCAATGCGACCAGATGAGTTTGTTCGGAGTATTTCAGCTCCACTTTGGTTTAGTGAATCGAGTGCATAAAAACTAATATAACTTATAACTAGGCAGATTAATCCAATAAGTATTTGCTTTTTCATTGTGGTTTTTAGTGCAAGAGCAAACATAGAGAAGATTAAGAAAGAGAGTAAAGCGCCGCGAGCTTGACCAATAAAGATTAGTAATAAGTTCAAAAATAAAATAATGAATACGATGCGTTGGATGCTCTTAAATTTTAGAAGTAATACTAAAAAGGGAAGGATAAAGACCTGTACTTGGTTAAAAAATCTAATGTTGATGAAGCCAGAATATATTATGTATGGGTTTAAAGGTTGCTGTTCAGAAAGTGTAAATACTATATTGAGCAGACATATCAAAACCAAGCTTGTGTGAGTTATTAATAATGTATAAATGATAAATAAAATAGATCTCTTATCATTTATGGTACTGATGTAGCACATAGCTATAATAAGTAGGCTTATATGAAATGTATAAAAAGAACTAAAGCTTCGTTCCATATTTAATAATGATGATAAGTATCCAAAAAAAAGAAAGATTAAAAAAAACACACAATTTTTTTTATTTAATGAAGATTTAAAAGTAGATTTTTTGTTTGTAAAAAAAAACGTGGTCACTAGTAGGCTTATGCTAATTAAGAAAGCTACTTGGATTATTCGTTGGTGGTTATGATAATCGTAGGACACTATAGGTACTATAGGTACAAGTGTGAGCAGAAAAAATAAATTAATGGGCAGCGTTCTTATTATATTTTCTGTCATCATAGATGTTAACTTTTAAGTATTAAAAAGCGCCAATTCAGGCGCTTTTTAAAAGCAGTAACTTGCTAAGATTGTGGACAGCTTTTGGGTGCTAAGGTTTTGTCACCTGTAATACCTGTAGTCGCACAAGACCAACCACCAGTTGATGTGCGAGTCCATTTTATTTTTGCGCCTTGAACTTGAGTTGGGGCATTTACAATTGAGCACTCTATGCCGGTTGCATCAGTTTGTATAGTACAGTTTTTCGTCGAACCAGATAAGCCTACAAGATCATTTGTAGGAGTCTCGCCATTGTTAGAAGCAACTTCAAACCCCGTTCTACCTGCTGATATCTCAGCTAAACCAGCTGTTAGTTTAGATGAAGCTTGATAATCAGAATAAGCAGGCAGTGCTACTGCTGCTAAAATACCGATGATTGCTACTACAATCATTAATTCAATTAGGGTGAAACCCTTTTGGTTTTGTTGTGTCATTGTTTGCATGTTTCCTCTCCTAAAGGATAATGTTGTGGTAAGCCAAACGGGTATAAGTTTATAAACTGTAACTTATGTTGTTTACTTAACCTGTTACTACAAAAATAAAATCATTTTGCCAAATTTAGTGCTGTGTCTAAGCGGTAAAATATTGGCCGCAAAGATATCGCACTGCATGACGGTTATTCGTTAATTTGTCCCTTACTCGAGCATAAATCTAACTATTAAAAGTTAGTTATAGCCCGCGTAAGTTACAAGCTAATTATAAAAATAAACCTTATCGCTTATTTTTACTCTGTCCCTTATAAATACCTTTTCACTCTTTATAACTAATTAAATATTTAAAACTAGTCAATATGAACGAGTCTAACACTGTTTATTGCGCTTTTGTATGTAAAAACTTTATAAAAAACGCATTAATTTAATAACTTGTTACAAATAATCCTTTTGAATTATTTAATGCCCTTTTTTAAAAGCTGTCAATCAATTAGCGCAAGAATATATAAATAGTTTTTAAATTATTTATTCAAATCGCATCGATAAATCGATTGATTGTAAATTTTTTGTAAGCGCACCACTTGAGATAAAGTCTACGCCTGCTTGCGAGTAGGCTTTTAGTGTTTCTAGGGTCATATTGCCCGACACTTCAAGTTTAGCGCGCTTATTTGTAATGCTAACTGCTTGGCGTATTTGCTCTGGATTAAAATTATCTAACATAATAATGTCGGCACCTGCGTTAATGGCTTGCTCTAGCTCATCAAACGATTCAACTTCAACCTCTATAGGTTTATCGGCATGATTTAGCTTAGCTTGAGCTACTGCGTTATTAATTCCTCCACAGGCTGCTATGTGGTTTTCTTTAATTAAAAACGCATCAAACAAACCAATTCGATGGTTTGCACCGCCGCCACATTTAACTGCATACTTTTGTAGCGCTCTAAGTCCTGGAATAGTTTTACGGGTATCGAGTAGTTGCGTGCTAGTTCCACTTAACTCTTTTACATAGTGCGCTGTAGTTGTGGCCGTACCAGAAAGCGTTTGTACAAAGTTAAGTGCGGTGCGCTCGGCTGTTAAAATAGCGCGAGCAGAACCTGATGCGGTAAATAAAGTGCTATTGGCACTGACAAAGTCGCCGTCGTTCACGCATATATTTACAACCACGCTTGGGTCGACTTGTTTAAACACTTCAATGATTAGGTCTTTACCACAAAAGATGCAGTCTTCACGGGTGATCACTTTCGCATGGGCTTGCTCAGCTTGAGGAATAAGCTGTGCGGTAATATCGCCTTGTTCAGCGCTTTGGTAATTTAGATCTTCATCAAGTGCTAAGGTAACAAGTTGACTAATTAGGGTATGCGAAATAGACATGAAAAAGCTCATAATAGATAATAAATTAACTAAATTTTACTCTGTTTAATTACTAAATAGAAGCAGCTAACAACTAAACTAATCAGCCAGCGCTTAATTTACACGTTAATCATATTTTATCGTTTAGTATTACGCTATCTTTATAGGGTTAAATCTATTAGCATCTTGATATACATCAATTTTGGTTAGTTATGAAAATAGATTCTTTAGGCGTTATAAATAATATTAGCCAGCGGGCGTGTAGCCACTTTGACGAGCGACCTGCTCAGTGCGATATTTCGCTGTTGGTTATTCATAATATTTCATTGCCCGCAGGGCAGTTTAACACTCCGTATGTTGATGATTTATTTATGGGGTGTATTGATTGTAATGCACATTCTAGCTTTAGTGACCTAGAGGGGCTTAAGGTGTCAGCGCATTGTTTTATTAAGCGCTGCGGCGAAGTTATACAGTATGTGCCTTTTGAAAAACGTGCATGGCATGCGGGGCGCTCCTGCTTTGCTGGGCAACAAAATTGTAATGATTTTAGTATAGGTATAGAGCTTGAAGGCACAGATACCATTAACTATACCGATGCGCAATATCGAAGTTTAGCTGCATTGGCGCAGGCTATTATGCAGTGCTATCCAAAAATAACAGCCAGTAATATAGTTGGGCATTGCGATATAGCCCCTGGGCGAAAAACCGACCCTGGAGCGAGTTTTAACTGGCGTAAGTTTTTTAACCTAATTGAATAACTAAGTTAAGCGAGTAACAACATGATTTTGGTTTCAATAATAATTGCACTGATACTTGAGCGTTTAGGTGCTCGCTCTGCGCATTGGCAAATGAGTTATTACGCTAATGGCTACTTAACTCGCTCTGTTAATTTATTGACCAATAAAGGTTTATTTGGCACTGCAACAGGGTTTTTAATTTGGTTATTACTGCCTGTGATTGCCGTAGGGTGTGTGTATTTTTTATCTGACTTTGCACTTTGGCAGCTTGTTTTTAATGTGGCGGTGTTACTCGTTTGTTTTGGTTGTGCTAAGCAACGCGCTTTGTATAAGTCGTATTTAAATGCACTGACCCGAGGGGATCAAACCGCTGCGTCTTTGTATGCTTTGCAATTAGGGCAAAAACGCACCCAAGAGCAACAAGGCGGCGAAACCTTAGGGCAAACGCTGGCTTGGGTTAACTTTCGATTTTATTGTGCGGTTATATTTTGGTTTGTGGTATTGGGCGTTGCTGGTGCTGTTTTTTATGCATTAGTACGTACCTTTGCCGACTTAGTCAGTGACAACCGCGATGAAGTCATTGCTAAGCATTTTAAACTCCTCCACCGTTTATTGTTTTGGCTTGATTGGCTCCCTGCGCGTATTACCAGTTTTGGCTATTTAGTGATTGGTAACTTTAATAAAGGGACTAGCTGTTGGTTACATTACGTGTTTGACTTTTCAAGTCCTAATCGCAAGGTGATTACTTATACGGCGCTAGCGGCTGAACAAGTTGAAGAGCGCTACTATGGTTGCACCTTTGAGGCCACCTGCATGATCAAACTGGTTAAGCGAAATGTACTTTTTTATTTAGTATTAATTGCCTTAATGACTTTATTTGGTGGTTTAAGTTAAAGAGCAGGGGTTAGGTTCTAGGTATTAGTTGGCGGGCTACGAGCAATGAGCAACGGGGAACGGGGAACGGGGAACGGGCTTAAAACCTTTGATCTTTAACCTAGACTCTAAATATGCGGGAGATAAACTCTCGATTACAATAAAATAAGGGTATGTTTGTATGAGGCGCTACGTTTTATCCTACTGCCGAACCCCGAACCCCGAACCCCGAACCCCGAACCCCGAACCCCGAACCCCGAACCCCGAACCCCGAACCCCGAACCCCGAACCCCGAAAATCTAAATTAGCTGGTCTGACCATTTGTTTTTCATATTATTAACCTTTCTTTATCCTCTGCATTCTGTGTATTATTTGAACTTTGTTTAAATTACGTTACGCTGGCCTTAGGGCTTTAAAACTGCTGTAAATTGACAGTAATTACGGTTTTTGATAACGTATGGCAAAATTTGGTATGACCAATTTACCTTTTGGTTAGGTCATTCAGTTAAAAGCCTTATTTAATGGGCTGCTAGCACTTATACAACGCGGACGTTGATTGATGTCTTTAAAAATTAAAGCGGCAAAATTATCTGATGTTATTTTACAACAACTTGAGAACATGATTCTTGAGGGGTCGTTAGCACCAGGAGAAAAGTTACCACCGGAGCGTGAACTCGCTAAGCAATTTGAAGTGTCGCGTCCGTCGTTGCGTGAAGCCATTCAAAAGCTTGAGGCAAAAGGGCTCGTAACCCGTCGTCAAGGTGGTGGAACGTATGTAAAAAATCAATTGGAGGAGGGGCTGACTGATCCGTTGTTTGATTTGATCAGTAAACACCCCGAATCGCAATTTGATTTATTAGAATTTCGTCATGCGCTAGAGGGAATTGCGGCTTATTACGCAGCACTTCGCGGAACAAGTAACGATTTTGCAAAAGTAAAACAGAGCTTTGATCAGATTGCATTAGCTAAAGATGAATTAAAGCAAAAAGCCAAAGCGATTAATGACTTTCATTTTTGCATCGCTGAGGCGTCTCATAACGTAGTGTTACTACATTTAGTAAGAGGGATGCAAAGCTTACTTGAGCAGAATGTTTTACAAAATTTAACGGTGTTACTTAAAAAGTCAGATATAAGCAGCCAATTAGCCGAGCATAGACGCTTATTAATGGATGCAGTGATTGACGGTAATCCTGAACAAGCTCGCTTAGCGAGTAATGCGCATTTAGCCTATATTGAAGAAGCATTGCTTGAAGCGGGTAAAGAGCACTCGCGAATTGAACGTAGTTTGAGACGCACCAAACAAAATTAAGCAAGTACATTCACTGTTAACTTGAGTTAACAGTGAAGTATTCAATACATAAAATTAGTATTTTAAACATAAGGAAACCTCCATATGTCTGAAGTCAATAAAATTGACGTAGACGCGCTAGAAACACAAGAGTGGTTACAAGCTCTTGAATCAGTTGTGCGCGAAGAAGGTGTTGAACGAGCTCAGTTTTTACTTGAGCAAGTGTTAGAGCAAGCCCGCTTAGACGGTGTTGATATGCCAACTGGCATTAACACAAACTACGTTAATACGATCCCGGTTGATCAAGAACCTGCCTACCCTGGTGATGTAAATCTTGAGCGCCGTATTCGTTCAATTATTCGTTGGAACGCGATTATGATTGTATTGCGTGCATCGAAAAAAGATCTCGACTTAGGCGGCCATATGGCGTCTTACCAATCGTCTGCTGCATTTTATGAAGTATGTTTTAACCATTTCTTTAAAGCGCCAAATGATGTTGATGGTGGTGATTTAGTTTATTACCAAGGTCATATTTCTCCGGGTATTTATGCGCGTGCATTTGTTGAAGGGCGTTTAAGTGCCGAACAGCTTGATAATTTCCGTCAGGAAGTAGATGGTAAAGGCTTACCTTCTTACCCTCACCCTAAATTAATGCCAGAGTTTTGGCAGTTCCCAACGGTATCTATGGGCTTAGGTCCAATTTCTTCAATTTACCAAGCACGTTTCTTAAAATACTTAGATGGCCGTGGCTTAAAAGACACTAAAAACCAACGTGTATACGCGTTTTTAGGTGACGGTGAAATGGATGAGCCAGAATCACGTGGTGCTATCTCTTTCGCTGCACGTGAAAAGCTGGACAACTTATGTTACTTAGTTAACTGTAATTTACAGCGCCTAGACGGCCCAGTAATGGGTAACGGTAAAATCATTCAAGAGCTAGAAGGGCTATTTAAAGGCGCTGGCTGGAATGTTATTAAACTTGTTTGGGGCAGCGGTTGGGATATTCTCCTTGCTAAAGACACCACAGGTAAATTACTGCAACTAATGAACGAAACTGTTGATGGCGATTACCAAACATATAAAGCAAAAGATGGCGCGTACGTACGTGAACATTTCTTTGGTCGTTACCCTGAAACTGCAGCACTTGTTGCTGATATGACGGATGACGAAATTTTTGCGCTTAAGCGTGGTGGTCACGAATCTTCAAAACTTTATGCCGCATTTAAAAAGGCAGAAGAGACGAAAGGTCGTCCAACAGTGATCCTAGCTAAAACTGTAAAAGGTTACGGCATGGGTGAAGCAGCTGAAGGTAAAAACATTGCGCACCAAGTTAAGAAAATGGATATGTCGCATGTGGCTCACTTACGCTCACGCTTAGGCTTAGATGACTTAGTATCGGAAGAGCAATTAAAAGAGCTACCTTACTTAGAGCTTGAAAAAGATTCTCCAGAGTACAAGTATCTACATGCTCGTCGTGATGCATTACAAGGTTACACACCAACACGTATTGCTAAGTTCTCTGAAAAGTTACAGTTGCCAGAAGTTGACGCATTCAAGCCATTACTTGAAGAACAAAAGCGTGATATTTCTACCACTATGGGCTTTGTACGTGCTCTTAATATTTTATTAAAAGATAAAGGCATTGGTAAAAACATTGTGCCTATTATTGCCGATGAAGCACGTACCTTTGGTATGGAAGGTTTATTCCGTCAAATCGGTATTTACAACCCACATGGCCAAAATTACACCCCTCAAGACCGTGATATTGTTTCTTACTACAAAGAAGCAACCTCAGGTCAAGTACTACAAGAAGGGATTAACGAGCTAGGTGCAATGTCGTCATGGGTTGCTGCTGCAACATCTTACAGCACCAACGACTTACCGATGATCCCATTCTACATTTACTACTCTATGTTTGGTTTCCAACGTGTTGGTGACATGGCGTGGATGGCAGGAGATCAACAAGCACGTGGTTTCTTATTAGGTGCTACGGCGGGTCGTACAACGCTAAATGGCGAAGGCTTACAGCACGAAGATGGCCACAGCCACATTCTTGCAAACACGGTACCTAACTGTATTTCTTACGATCCTACTTATGCATTTGAAGTAGCGGTTATTGTGCAAGACGGTATTCGTCGTATGTACGGTGAAGATCAAGAAAACATTTACTACTACCTAACGTTAATGAACGAAAACTACCATCAGCCAGCAATGCCAGAAGGCGCTGAAGAAGGTATTCGTAAAGGTATTTACAAGCTTGAAAGCTACGAAGGCAAAAAAGCCAACGTACAGCTATTAAGCTCAGGTACTATCATGACTGAAGTGCGTAAAGCGGCGGCAATTTTAAGCGAAGAGTTTGGTATTGCGTCTGATGTTTACTCTGTAACTTCATTTAATGAACTTACCCGTGATGGACAAGATGTTGAACGTTTCAACATGCTTAACCCAGAAAGCGAGCAAAAAACAGCTTACATTACAAGCGTATTAAACGATTCAGTCACTGTTGCTGCAACGGATTACATGAAAAACTACGCAGAGCAAGCACGTTCATTTATCCCAAGCAGTAACTACAAAGTATTGGGTACAGATGGTTACGGTCGTTCAGACAGCCGTGAAAACCTACGTCGTCACTTTGAAGTTAACGCAAGCTACGTGGTAGTTGCGACATTATCTGAACTTGCTAAACGTGGTGAAGTTGAAAAGTCAGTGGTTGTTGAAGCAATTAAAAAGTTCAACATCGACACGAACAAACTAAATCCACTGTACGCATAAGAGGTTTGCAATGAGTATTGAAATTAAAGTACCTGATATCGGTGGCGATGAAGTAGAAGTAACCGAAATACTAGTGAGCGTTGGCGATAAAGTTGAAGTTGACCAATCACTATTAAGTGTTGAAGGCGATAAAGCTGCGATGGAAGTACCTGCTGAACAAGCGGGTACGGTAAAAGAAATTAAAGTAAATGTGGGCGATACAGTAACCACAGGCAGTTTAGTGTTCATCTTTGAAGGTGAAGCGCAAAACCCTGCTGCTGACTCTAAAGAAGCTGAAAAAACCGAGGAAGCAGCACCGGCTGCGTCATCGGGCTCGTCAACCAAAGAAGTGACTGTGCCAGATATTGGCGATGACGAAGTTGAAGTGACTGAAGTGATGGTTGCGGTTGGCGATAGCGTAGAAGAAGAGCAATCTATCTTAAACGTTGAAGGCGATAAAGCCGCCATGGAAGTACCTGCACCCTTTGCTGGCACTGTAAAAGAAATTAAAGTAAATACTGGTGACAAAGTGAAAACGGGCTCATTAGTGTTTGTTTTTGAAGTCGCTGGTGGTGGTAACGAAACTGCACCTGCAAGTGATTCAAAAACGCAAGAGAAGCCTGCTGAAAAAGCTGCTTCATCTAAAGCGTCAGAATCAAGCACAAAAGAAGTTAGCGTACCGGATATTGGTGATGACGAAGTTGAAGTAACAGAAGTCATGGTTGCGGTTGGCGATAGCGTAGAAGAAGAGCAATCTATCTTAAACGTTGAGGGCGATAAAGCTGCTATGGAAGTACCGGCGCCGTTTGCTGGTACTGTAAAAGAAATTAAAGTGGCAACAGGCGATAAAGTTAAAACGGGTTCCCTGATTTTTGTATTTGAAGTGGCGGGTAGTGCACCAAGTGACGCGCCTGCAAAACAAGACGAGCCAAAGGCTGAATCTAAGCCAGCGGCTCAAGCAGAGTCAAAACCAACTGCTGCGCCTGAAAAAGCAAGTGCTGAGAGCTTTGAAAACAACAGCGCTTATGCTCATGCATCGCCAGTGGTTCGTCGTTTAGCACGTGAGTTTGGTATTAACCTTGCGAACGTAAAAGGCACAGGTCGTAAAAACCGTGTTGTTAAAGAAGACGTGCAAAACTATGTTAAGCAACTGGTTAAGCAAGTTGAATCTGGTCAAGTACCTGCAGCTAAAGGCAATGCCGGTGGCGGTGAGCTTGGATTAATTCCGTGGCCAAAAGTTGATTTTGCTAAGTTTGGTGAAATTGAAGAGAAAAAACTCTCTCGTATTCAAAAGCTATCAGGTAAAAACTTACACCGTAACTGGGTACAAATTCCACATGTTACCCAGTTTGATGAAGCGGATATCACTAGCCTTGAGCAGTTCCGTAAAGAGCAAAACGCGCTTAACGAGAAGAAAAAGCTGGGTGTTAAAATTACGCCACTCGTGTTTGTAATGAAAGCAGCAGCTAAAGCGCTTGCTGAGTTTCCGACATTTAACTCATCACTTTCTGAGGATGGCGAAAGCTTAATCCTTAAAAAGTACATCAATATTGGTGTAGCGGTTGATACGCCTAATGGCTTGGTTGTGCCAGTATTTAAAGATGTTGATAAAAAAGGCATTATTGAACTCTCTCGTGAACTAATGGAAGTATCTGTTAAAGCACGTGATGGCAAGTTAAGTTCATCAGATATGCAAGGTGGTTGTTTTACTATTTCAAGCCTAGGTGGTATTGGTGGTACGGCATTTACGCCGATTGTGAATGCACCAGAGGTGGCAATTTTAGGTGTGTCTAAATCTGAAATGAAGCCTAAGTGGAATGGTAAAGAGTTTGAGCCTAAGCTAATGGTTCCACTTTCAATGTCTTACGACCATAGAGTGATTGACGGTGCACTTGCTGCACGCTTTACTGTTACTCTTGCAAGTTACATGAGTGATATACGCCAGTTAGTGATGTGATCACTACAGAGTGAGTAAAATCAAATCCCAGCCAGTTGTTTTTAGCTGGGATTTTTATCATTTGCAATGATACAATATTTGCACAAATGCCCTTTTCTGCCTTGCAGAAACATGGCAGTTAAATTTTGGGGCTGTGTCCCGTTCAAACAATAAAGGTAATAGCATGAGCAACGAATTAAAAACTCAAGTTGTTGTACTAGGCGGTGGTCCTGGTGGTTACTCTGCGGCTTTTCGCGCTGCTGACTTGGGCTTAGAAGTTACATTAGTAGAATCTCGCGAGACATTAGGCGGTGTATGTCTTAATGTTGGTTGTATTCCTTCTAAAGCACTTTTACACGTAGCTAAAGTGATTGATGATGCTGCAGAAATGTCATCTCACGGCGTTACTTTTGGCGCACCAAAAATTGACTTAGATGAAGTTCGTTCTTGGAAAGAGTCTGTTGTTGGCCAGCTTACAGGTGGCTTAGACGGCATGGCTAAAATGCGTAAAGTAAAAGTTGTTTCTGGTTACGGTAAATTCACTGGTAGCAACACCTTAGACGTTGAAGGTGCTGACGGTAAAACAACCATTACTTTTGATAACGCAATTATTGCTGCGGGTTCTAAACCTGTAAACTTACCTTTCATCCCAGAAGATGATCGCGTTATTGATTCAACGGGTGCGCTAGAGCTTAAAGATGTTCCTGAAAAACTACTTGTTTTAGGTGGTGGTATTATCGGTCTAGAAATGGGTACGGTTTACCGTGCACTAGGTTCTGCAATTGATGTTGTAGAATTTGCAGACCAACTTGTTCCTGCTGCTGATAAAGACATCATTAAAATTTACCAAAAGCATGTTAAAGACAAGTTTAACGTGATGCTTTCAACTAAAGTAACTGGCGTTGAAGCAAAAGACGACGGTTTATATGTTACTTTTGAAGGCAAAAATGCACCAGCAGAGCCAGTACGTTACGACAAAGTACTTGTTGCTGTAGGTCGTACACCAAATGGTAACATGTTAGACGCTGATAAAGCGGGTGTGAATGTTGATGAGCGTGGTTTTATTAACGTTGATAAGCAATTACGTACTAACGTAGAACATATTTTTGCAATTGGTGACTTAGTGGGTCAGCCTATGCTTGCGCATAAAGCGGTTCATGAAGGTCATGTTGCTGCTGAAGTTATCTCTGGTCAAAAACATTACTTTGATCCTAAGTGTATTCCTTCAATTGCTTACACTGACCCTGAAATTGCATGGGCGGGTGTAACTGAAAAAGAAGCCAAAGAGCAAGGTTTAAGCATTGAAACAGCAGTATTCCCTTGGGCTGCATCGGGTCGTGCAATTGCCTCTTCACGTACTGAAGGTTCTACTAAGCTTATTTTTGATAAAGAGAGCGGCCGTATTATCGGTGGTGCTATGATTGGTATTAACGCAGGCGAAATGCTGGGCGAAATCGGTCTAGGTATTGAAATGGGTGCAGATGGTGAAGACCTAGCGCTAACAATTCATGCTCACCCAACATTGAACGAATCAATCGGCCTTGCAGCTGAAATTTTTGAAGGTTCAATCACTGATTTACCAAACAAAAAAGCAGTTAAAAAGAAGAAGTAATTTAACTTTTTAATTTAGTTTTTAAAAACCCAGCTTTTGCTGGGTTTTTGTTTTTATAGCCGCCAATTCAAAAATAGATAAAACAAAACTAGCTTTTGTTGGTATCGTTTTTTATTTTGAGCTGATAGCTGATAGCTGATAGCTGATAGCTGATAGCTGATAGCTGATAGCTGATAGCTGATAGCTGATAGCTGATAGCTGATAGCTGATAGCTGATAGCTGATAGCTGATAGCTGATAGCTGATATCTATTCCCTTTTATTTTAGCTACAATGCGCAGCCATCAATTTATAGGTAATAAACCACAGTGACTCAAGGTTTCAAAAATTCAGTTTTAGCGTTACGTGCCCAGCAAATAAGTGAATCTCGACGCGAGTTTAATGCCCGGGGCGGTAAGATGGACCGCTGTGAGCAATGCTTAATTGCCAAGTATTACTGTATTTGTGAGGGCGCTGAGTACGCAAGTTGCGACGCTGCGGTTTGTTTACTGATGTATCATAATGAAAGTTTTAAACCGTCTAATACAGGGCGTTTAATTGCTGAAATAGTCCCTGACAATTATGCGTTTCGCTGGGATAGAACCTCCCCAGATCCTGCTTTATTAGCATTATTGAATAATGATAAATATCAGCCTTTTGTGATTTTTCCTGCTGAAGATGTTGAAACAGATAGAGTAGTAACGCAAGTAGAGCCTGTTGCAGGTAAAACGCCTTTATTTATATTTTTAGATGGTACATGGCGTGAAGCTAAAAAAATGATCCGCAAAAGTCCTTATCTAGATAATTTGCCCGTGCTTTCTATTACCGCACAAAAGCTCTCAGATTACCGATTACGTGTAGCACCCCATGCTCACCAGTTAGGTACGGCAGAAGTGGCTATTATGGTATTGGCATTAGCGAATGAGGTTGATGCGAGTACTAAATTAGAACAGCATTTTATCAAATTTCGCGACGCCTATTTACTCGGTAAGCGCAACAAAGGCAGGCCGGAATAAACTGCAAGATGGTGATACGAAAAGGCTGGATTTAATGCTTGTTCATAGTTTGAATGTATATAATCTTGGCTGACCGCTGATTTTCAGGCAAAAGAAAAGCGCGAACCATCTCTAGTCGCGCTTGCGGAATCTTCTAACTTTGTTGCATCCTGCAATTGAACCTAATCAACTCCAATTTTTACGATCCGTGTTATTACAATATTACTTTCTAGTTCTATGTAATATAGGCTATCCGGGCCTGTCTCCATAAATCCCTAAAACATCCTGTAAGGTAAAATCTATTACCAATCCTTATTGCACATCCGAGTGCATTCCTTTTGCTACCATTCCGTTGTGTTGCCCTAAGGCCTGTCCGTTTTATTCCCTATCCTTTAGCAACAACTTTTCCGTGTTGTTATCCATTACGCATCATCCTGATGCTATCCCTTATGCAACATTCCATTGCGATACTCATCCTGAGCCTGTCCTTAAATCCCTGTTATCCTAAAAACCAAACCTTGGTATTCGAGTAGTTAGTCCGTTTCCATTTACTCGGTAAGCGTCGTTGCTTATTTATGGGTTAATTATAGAGAGTGATTTGCAGTAAATGTAGGATAAAACCGCTTATGGTTTAGGTTCTTACAAATGAAATATTTTTAAATTATATAAAATACAATAACTTGCTATGTTTTTGGGGTGTTAAACAGAGTGTTTTTACTCATTAGCTGTCATAAGCGTAAGAGATGTCTTACAAGGGTTTTCTTTTTTGGGCGTATTTATCACGAAGTGATTATATAAAGTGTGCACTTTTTAGTTCATCGCGGTAAAATTAATGATAATAATTATTAGTTAGGTAAGACAATATGAAAAAAACACTCGCGCTTGTTGTTGGGTTAATTGCCTCAGCACCGGCTGTTGCAACCGATGTTGTGAATATTTACTCATTTCGACAACCTTTTTTAATTAAACCTATTTTAGACGATTTTACACAGCAAACGGGCATTAAAACCAATGTGGTGTTTGCTAAAAAAGGCTTAATAGAACGTGTTAAGCGTGAAGGTAAACACAGCAAAGCCGATTTAGTTTTAACCTCAAACTTTAGTGCTTTAATTCAATTAGAAGAGCTAAATCTTACGCAAACCATAGAAAGCGAGCAGGTTAATAATAATGTCCCGGCGGCATTTCGTGATGGCGATGGTCAGTGGGTAGCGCTCACTAAGCGCGTGCGTAATGTTTACTCTTCAAAAGAGCGTTTAGGCGCATTGCCTAACCTTACCTACGAAGCGCTTGCTGAGCCGCAATACAAAGGACAAATTTGTACTCGCTCTGGCAAACACCCATATAACTTAGGCCTTGTGGCTTCTATGATTGCTCATCATGGTGAAGCACAGACGAAAACATGGCTCGAGGGTGTAAAAGCTAATTTAGCGCGTAAACCTCAAGGTAACGATCGAGCGCAAGTTAAAGCGGTTAAAGAAGGTTTATGTAATTTAGCCTTAGGTAATAGTTATTACTTGGGCAAAATGCTGCAAGACGAAGCACAAAAACCATGGGCTGAAGCCGTTCATATTAACTTTCCAAATCAAACTGACCGAGGATCACATATAAATGTATCGGGTGCGGTTATTACTAAGTATGCTAAAAACCCTGAAAATGCCTTGAAACTCATAGAGTATATGACAGACAATAAGGCGCAAAATATGTATGCCTCGCTCAATATGGAGTATCCGGTTAAGCCAGGTGTGAAACTTTCTAGTTTGGTTGCATCATGGGGAAGCTTTAAGGAAGACAGCTTACCGCTTGATGAAATTAGCAAATATCGTCCGTTAGCCCTTAAGCTAATTGATGAGGTGAAGTTCGATCTTTAATGACTTATAAATTTCAGCTGTCAAAATGGCAGCTTATTGCGTGGTCGACGGGGTTATTGCTGTCGACCCCGTTGTTTTTCCTACTATTAGAATCTTTACAAGGCGACTCAGAGGTATTTACCCACCTGTGGAATACCGTACTGTGGGACTATATAAGTAATACCGTATTACTGGTTTTAGGTGTAGGGTTACTTAGCTGCTTTATTGCGTTACCACTGGGTTGGCTCACCGCTTATTGCCGTTTTCCTGGTAAAAAACAATTTGAATGGGCATTGATGCTGCCTCTTGCCATGCCTACTTATATTATTGCTTATGTGTACACCGATTTACTCGACTATGCGGGGCCGGTACAAATAACTCTAAGAGAGTGGTTTGGTTGGCAGTCGCCAAGTGATTACTGGTTTTTTGATATACGCACCTTACCAGGGGCTATTGTTATGATTGCGCTGGTACTCTACCCGTATTTATATTTAATTTTTAAAACTGCACTGCGAGAACAATCTTTTAAGTTAGTCCAAGCCAGTCAGTTAATGGGGCTAAATGCATGGAAAAGCTTTTTTAAAGTCAGCCTTGTATTATCCCGTGGTGCCATTGTAGCGGCACTTGCTTTGATCAGCATGGAAACCATGGCTGATTTTGCCACCGTAAGCTATTTTGCTGTCAGTACATTAACCACTGCCGTATACGATACCTGGTTTGGCTATTATTCATTAACTGCAGCAGCAAAAATTTCAGGGGTGATGTTGTTATTGCTGTTCTTAGCATTGATCACCGAGCGTTTTAGCCGTCGTAACCAAGCGGTATTTGAGCGTCAATCGAGCGTGAACAGCGAGGCGCTTTATATCCTCAAAGGCAAGTCTGCGTGGCTAGCAACGGGGTTTTGTAGCTTTATTTTAATTATTTCGTTTATTATTCCGATGGTTGTATTGCTCAAATATGCAGTTATGTATTTTGATCAAGCGTGGAATAGTGAGTTTTTTAGCTATGCATGGCAAAGTTTAAAAGTGGCGGCTGTAGTCAGTGTGGTGACTATTATACTGAGTGTTTTAGTGGTGTTTTATCAGCGCATTGCTAAACAAAAAAATCCATTAATACCCGGGCGTTTGGCCAGTACGGGCTATGCGTTACCCGGCACAGTATTAGCGATAGCGGTATTGTTGCCACTCACCCTATTAGAAAATACTATCAACCGCACTTTAGCTCCTTATGATTTAGATATTGGTTTATTACTTACTGGCAGCTTACTCACTATTATTTTTGCTTATATAGTGCGGTTTTACGCCGTTGCACACGGAGCTATTGAGTCGAGCTTTTCACGCATTAGTCCCTCCCTTGATATGGCAAGCCAGTCAATGGGAAAAAGCCAAGGGCGCACATTACGCTTTGTGCACTTACCTTTATTACGCCGAGGCTTATTAACCGCCGGTTTATTGGTCTTTATCGAGTGTATGAAAGAGCTACCCGCAGCTTTGTTGTTAAGGCCTTTTGATTTTGAAAGCTTAGCAACTCATGTGTTTCAGTATGTAAGCGATGAACAATTAGAGCTGGCCTCTATATCGGCTTTGTTTATTGTGGTGGTGGGGTTTATTCCGTTATATTTTATTAACCGTTCAATGGAGCAACGTAGCTAAATGAGTAGTTTGATTTTACAAGGCGTGAGCTATGCATATAACGGGACTAAGGTGATAGATAATTTAGATTTAACCTTAGGTAAAGACGAAATAGTGTGTTTACTCGGAGCCAGTGGCTGCGGTAAAACCACCACACTAAAAGCCATTGCAGGATTAATTGAAGCCAAACAAGGGCAGGTATTTATTGATGGTAAGCTAGTCAGTGATGCTAAGACGTTTGTTTCACCTGAGCATCGTAATATTGGCATGATGTTTCAAGACTATGCGTTATTTCCGCATTTAACGGTGGCTAATAATATTGCGTTTGGGCTAAGCGGCATGAGCAAAGCAGATAAACACGCACGCGTAAGTGAAATGCTAAAGCTGGTACACTTGGTAGGCTGCGCCGATAGATTCCCTCATCAACTCTCTGGTGGGCAACAGCAGCGAGTAGCGATTGCACGCGCATTAGCATATAAACCTAGCTTACTGTTACTTGACGAGCCATTTTCTAATATTGATACCCAAGTACGATTTGAGTTAATTGCCGACATTAGACGCATTATTAAGGCGCAGCAAGTATCGGCTGTGTTTGTTACTCACTCAAAAGAAGAGGCGTTTGCTTTTTCAGATACGCTTGCGGTTATGCACCAAGGTAAAATTGCGCAGCAAGGTACGCCAGAACAGCTTTTTGCTAAACCACGTTCAAAGGAGGTTGCAGAGTTTCTGGGTCAGGGCATATACTTAAGCGCAACCGTATTAACCGCTACTGAATATCAAACGCAGTTTGGGGTGGTTGAATCAATACAGCCACAGCAGCATGGCGTGGCGGATAAGGGCGTTATTTATGTGCGTCCGCATCAACTTGAACTTGTTAGTAATAACGATACTCAACAGCAATCTGAGCGGGTTAGTATATTAAGTAGTCGCTTTATTGGCTCTGCTTATGTATACACTGTGGTTATTGATGAGCAAGAAATAGAAGTTGCAGCCCAGTATGGCCAGTCATTTGAAATTAATGAACAGGTTATAATAAAAATAAAACCGCACACGGTGAATTTTTTTGAATCGTAATTAATCGCTGTGTTTTGCTCTAAAAAGTAAGGAATAATAATGGCGCAAGCGCAATCAGGGATTTGTGCTGAAGCAAACTTACACGGTTTGCACTTATTTTTTAATGTACTTGATGGTCACGACGAATCACTTCGCGCTAAGCTTAAAAAAGTGAGCGATATTGAAGATGAGTTTAGTGATCAATTCTCTGAATCTATGCTTTCTTGTATGGTCGCCATTGGCGCGCAATATTGGCCACACATTCTGCCTGATTATATGCCAAGTGAGCTGCAAAGCTTTCCTAATATCACCCATAGCGATTTTGTGATGAGTGCAAGGCCATGCGATTTATTTGTACAAATCCGCTCAGACAGAGAAGATGTAAACCACCTGTTTGCATTGCAAATATTAAAACTTTTCAACCCTGATGTTGAGCTGGTGGAGCAAATTCGAAATTTTCGTTTTTTAGATGGCCGTGATTTTAATGGTTTTATTTATGCGGGCGATACTCCGCATGGTCGTCAAAAACGGGTAACGGCCCTCGTTAATAAGCCTGATAGCTTTGAAGATCAAGGCAGCTATATTCATGTTCAGCGCTATAAACATGACTTAACGTTATGGCAGCACTTGTCGTTGCAAGAACAAGAACAAATAATGGGGCGTACTCGTCTCGACAATACCCTAATAAGCCCCGCACTTGAAAGCAGCCATGCAACCCGAAGTGAATTAAAAGATGAACAGGGGCAAGCATTATTACTAAATCAAAGTATGCCTTATGGCGACGTGTATGAGCAGGGGATGTTAATGATTACGTGCTCGGCTAAAGGGGATGCGTTCGAGAAAGTACTCAATAGCCGATTAGGGCAGGGGGAGTATTACGACCATTGGCTTGATTTTACTCAAGCAGATATGGGCTCTGCGTTTTTTGCACCCTCAGTGCGATTTCTAAAGCAGCTATAAAACAAGCCAGTAACGGCTACGTATTAGTATAGCCGTAACAGTGATAACCAAACGAGTTTAAACCGTATCAAACAAAATACGCACACGCTCTAATGTGAGGTCTATTTCTGATACTTTCGCTGGCGCAATAAAAATAGTGTCATCGCCGGCAATTGTTCCTAATACGCCATCTGCTTTACCTAATGAGTCAAGTAAACGGGCAATTAGCTGAGCAGCGCCAGGACTGGTGCGAATAATAATCATCATTTCGTTATGCATAATGTCAATAACTAACTGGCGTAACGGGCTTTTAGCGGTTGGTACACCCATTTCGGCAGGTAAACAGTACACCATTTCTTGTTTTGCATTGCGGGTACGTACCGCGCCAAACTTACTTAACATCCGCGACACTTTACTTTGGCTAATATTATCAAAGCCTTGTTCTTTTAATGCGTCAACTATTTCGCCTTGTGAGCCAAAATTCTCTTCTTTTAAAAGTGCTTTAAAGGCTTTTACCAATGCTTCTTGTTTGTCTTGTGGTTGCATAGTGTCTAATTAGTTATGTTGTCGATACTGCAAATTCTACACAAAAATGCATATTTATGCAGCAGTTGTTTAGGTTTTGCTGCGTTTAAACAGCAAAGTTTACAACTATGGTCGAAAATATAGCTAAAATAGGCAGGATAAATTTGTTTTTAGTCGTTAATTTCTTTATCTTATAAACCACAAATATTTCCTTCCTCAAATCACGGAGAATTCCAATGAAAGTTGCTGTATTAGGTGCTGCAGGCGGTATCGGTCAAGCGTTGTCTTTATTATTAAAAACAGGCTTACCAGCTGGTTCAGAATTATCACTATATGATGTTGCGCCAGTAGTTCCTGGTGTTGCTGTTGACCTTTCTCATATCCCAACAGATGTAAAAGTTGAAGGTTTTGGTGCAGATGCACTAGATAAAGCATTAACAGGTTGTGATATTGTTTTAATCCCAGCGGGTATGCCACGTAAGCCAGGTATGGATCGTGCAGATTTATTTAATGTTAACGCTGGTATCATTAAAACATTAGCAGAAGGCATTGTTGCTAACTGTCCTAAAGCGCTTGTAGGTATTATCACTAACCCAGTTAATGGAACTGTACCTATTGTTGCTGAAGTATTCAAAAAAGCAGGTACTTACGATGCTAAGCGTGTATTTGGTATTACAACTTTAGATGTGATCCGTTCTGAAGCGTTTATTGCTGAACTTAAAGGCGTAGACGTAGCAAGTGTTAAAGTACCAGTGATTGGTGGCCACTCAGGCACAACCATTCTACCGTTACTTTCTCAAGTTGAAGGTGTTACTTTCACTGATGAAGAAGTAGCTACACTAACTCCTCGTATCCAAAATGCAGGTACTGAAGTAGTTAATGCTAAGGCGGGCGGTGGTTCTGCAACATTATCTATGGGTGCTGCTGCAGCACGTTTTTGTATGTCTTTAGTTAAAGGCTTACAAGGTGAAGACGTTGTAGATTATGCATACGTTGCTGTTGAAAATGGCGATGCAGAGTACTTTGCACACCCAGTACGTTTAGGCAAAAATGGCGTAGAAGAAATTCTTTCTTACGGCACTTTAAGCGCATTTGAAGAGCAAGCTAAAAATGACATGCTTGAAACGCTGAAAAAAGATATCAAAGAAGGTGTTGATTTTATGGCGTAATAGCCAAAATTAACCCATAAAAAAGCCTGCATTTGCAGGCTTTTTTATTGCTCGGAATTATCTACACAGTATTACTTAGTGGTCGCGGTCAACCGCTATTCTAGCTAAGCTAATTAGTGCTTGCTTGTAACTCGACTCAGCTAAGCAATCTAAACAGGCAATTGCTTTATTAGCTTCTTGCTCGGCTTTTTCCATTGTGAACTCAAGGGCATTGGTATGTTTAAGTGCAGCCAGTATCTCGTCAAGGTGCTCCATACCATTACAGTGCTCAATAGCGTCTCTTATTAACTGTGTTTGATGCTCACTACCGTGTTGCATTGCATATATAAGAGGTAACGTCGGCTTACCTTCAGCTAAATCGTCGCCAATGTTTTTACCAAGTTGGTCGGCATCAGCGTTGTAATCTAAAACATCATCCACTAACTGAAAAGCAGTACCTAAATGCATGCCATACAAATTAAGTGCCTCTAGTACACTATCGTCTTGCTCAGTAATAATGGCCGCAAGACCCGTCGCTGCTTCAAATAGCTTGGCGGTTTTAGAATAAATAACCTGCATATAACTGGCTTCAGTGGTATCAGGGTCGTTGCAGTTCATTAATTGCAGCACTTCACCTTCAGCAATAATGTTGGTTGCATCAGCCAGTACTTGCATTATTTGCATTTTACCAAGACCCACCATTAGCTGAAACGAGCGGGTGTAAATAAAATCACCCACCAGTACGCTAGCAGCATTACCAAACTCAGCATTTGCTGTAGGTGTGCCACGGCGCAAATTAGATTCATCTACAACATCATCATGTAAAAGCGTTGCGGTATGAATAAATTCAATGATAGTTGCTAGCGTAATGTGATCTTTGCCTTGGTAACCTAGCGCTTTAGCCGCCAAAATAGCCAACATAGGGCGAACGCGTTTGCCACCGCTGTTAACAATATACAAACCAAGTTGATTAACTAACGCCACATCTGAGCGCATTTGCGCATGTATTAGTTGATTGACGTCATTCATATCGCTTTCGATTAACGCCTGGATAGCTTTTATATCCATTGATCTCCGAGCCAATTTTAATGTGTGAACGGCGCAGATTGTACAACAAAAAATGCATTAGCTCGATATTTTGTGATGATTCCTTAAAAAAACACCCTTAAGTAGGTTAAATGACCTATTAACCTTGTGAATAATTGATTAAACATCCTGGTTTAATTTTGAATCACCCCTGGCGGTTAATTGAACTACATAGGCTCGCTTTGCTATTGCTAATTTATTTTCTGTAACCGTTAAAAAGCGCTTGGCAAAGGGGGATTTTAATATAAAATAGGGGAAATATTGAATTGCTCTCAATGCAGCTACTTTTTATTCATTTAATTACAAAAAGAGGCTTGCTAGTTTTTACGCATTAGCGTAAACTTCGCGCCCTATTGAAGAATATTTTAGTTGCGTCGATTTGAGGGCGCACAGACGGAGTTAATTATGTACGCGGTTTTCCAAAGTGGTGGTAAACAGCACCGTGTGACTGAAGGTCAAACAATTCGTCTTGAGAAATTAGACGTTGAAACTGGTGCAGCAGTTGAATTTGATTCAGTACTTTTAGTTGCTGATGGTGAGAAGATCGAGATTGGTGTACCGTTCGTAAACGGTGGTAAAGTAACAGCTGAGGTTGTTTCACACGGTCGCGGTGAGAAGATTAAGGTTGTTAAATTTAGACGCCGTAAGCATTCTCGTAAGCAAATGGGCCATCGTCAATGGTTCACAGAAGTTAAAATCACTGGCATTAGCGCTTAATTAGAGGTACTTAGAAATGGCACATAAAAAAGCAGCTGGTAGTACTCGTAACGGTCGCGATTCAGAAAGCAAACGCCTAGGTGTTAAGCGTTTTGGTGGCGAATCAGTTCTAGCGGGTAGCATCATTGTTCGTCAGCGTGGAACTCGTTTCCACCCAGGCGCAAACGTAGGTATCGGTAAAGACCACACTATCTTCGCAAAAGCAGATGGTAAAGTTCAGTTTGAACAAAAAGGTCCTTTAAACCGTAAATACGTAACTATCGTAGCTGAGTAATCAGTAAGGTAGTTAAAAAACCCCGCCTTTGCGGGGTTTTTTGTTTTAAGCATGTTTAAATATATACCCAAGTGTTTTTATGCTCAGTGTGCTCTATAGGCCACTTAGGTATATAATAGAGTTATTAACAAGCCAATCCCTAAAGTGAGTAATCATGAAGTTTGTAGATGAAGTAGAAATTCGCGCAGAAGCTGGTGACGGTGGCAGCGGCATCGTGTCTTTTCGTCGTGAGAAATATGTTCCAGATGGTGGACCTGATGGCGGTGACGGTGGAGACGGTGGTAGTGTTTATCTACAAGCTGATGAAAACTTAAATACCCTTATTGACTATCAATTTGAGCGTTTTCACAGAGCAGAACGCGGTACAAACGGTCAAAGCCGTAATTGTACGGGTAAAAAAGGTGAAGACCTGATCGTTAAAGTGCCTGTTGGTACACGTATTATTGATGTTGATACACAAGAATCATTAGGGGATTTAACCCAAGATGGTCAACGAATTGTGGTTGCAAAAGGCGGTTTCCATGGCTTGGGGAATGCGCGTTTTAAATCAAGTACTAATCGTGCTCCACGTCAAAAAACACTTGGCACACCGGGTGAAGTACGTAACCTTAAGTTAGAGCTAATGCTACTGGCTGATGTCGGCTTACTAGGCTTACCAAATGCAGGTAAATCAACCTTTATCCGCAGTGTGTCAGCTGCAAAACCTAAAGTAGCTGATTATCCATTTACTACGCTGATTCCTAACTTAGGGGTTGTTCGTCCTGAAGCAAACAAATCATTTGTAATTGCTGATATTCCAGGTTTGATTGAAGGCGCGTCAGAGGGGGCGGGATTAGGTATTCGCTTCTTAAAGCATTTAGAGCGTTGTCGTGTGCTTTTACACATTATAGATGTAATGCCAGTTGATGGCTCTAACCCTGTTGATAATGCATTTGCAATCATCAACGAGCTACACCAGTACAGCCCTAAGCTTGCTGAAAAGCCACGCTGGTTGGTATTTAATAAAATTGATTTATTGCCTGAAGATGAAGCCAAAGCCTTATGTGAGCAAATTACAGAAGAGTTGGGTGAGTCTGAAAATATTTACAGTATTGCTGCAATTAATAAATTAAATACGCAGCCATTAATTCACGACATCATGACGCTACTTGATAACATGCCTAAAGAGAAGTTTGTTGAAGTGGCAGACGAAGAGGTTGAATTTAAGTGGGATACCTACCATCAAAAAGCCACTAAAGGCGATGATGATGACTGGGATGATTGGGATGAAGATGATTACGACGTAGAAGTTGTCTACGAGCGTTAATAATTGTTTATATTTAAAAGGAGCTAACGCTCCTTTTTCTTTGATTAATAATAAAGTATTGGGTATTTAGTGTGATAATTTCAATGATTGCAGCAATGGCAAATAACCGTGTCATTGGCTTAGATAATAAAATGCCATGGCATTTACCTGGTGACCTTCAGCACTTTAAAAAAGTAACCTCTGGTAAACCCGTTATTATGGGGCGCAAAACATTTGAATCAATAGGCCGACCGTTACCTGGGCGACGTAATATTATTATTACTCGTAATAAAGACTATCACGCATCAGGAATTGAAACAGTAACCACACCAGAAGCTGCACTTGAGCTTGTTAATGATGTTGCAGAGGTGATGATAATTGGTGGCGGAAACATCTACCAGCAGTTTTTAGCGCAGGCGCAGCGCTTGTATTTAACCTTTATAGACTTAGATGTTGAAGGGGATACACAATTTCCTGATTATAAAAGTGTTGCAAACTGGCAAATTGAAGATGAAATGTTGATGACGCCCGATGATAAAAATAAATATAGTTATAAGTTCGTAACTTTGAATAAAGTTTCTTAACATTATTGCGAAAATCTGAGCGTGTTGGTACAATATTAAACAGTCGAGTACGAAAAAAGTATTAATATAGGGTGTCCAATCAATGATTAAATTACCAAAGCTAGTTGTAATTGCTGCTATTGCAGCGGGTTCGTTCGCTTATACTGCGCCTGTAAGCGCTGATGATCAGTTAGCTGTTTCAGTCTGTGAATACATTGCCGCTGATGATAAAAATCGTCTGCGTAGCAAACTAAAAAGTTCACGTGTGAAAGTACGTAATATCTATGATGCAGTTTTCTGTAATGGTAACAACTTATTGCGTCACGCTGTTGCAAGTAATGCGGTTGATACGGGTGAGTACATTGTTAAAAACTTATCAAAAAGCTCACTTGAAGATGGCGCAGATATCGCTTGGGCTGAGGCAAATCATGCTGGTTCAGCTTTAATCCCTATTATTAAAGACCGCGCAGGCCTTTAATTAAAAGCTTAATTTAAAAAAACCGCGTTTATACGCGGTTTTTTATTAGTTACCTAAAACATCCTTCCATTGAGCCTTTAGCTATCTCTCAATACACCTGACTATTACCCTAATTAAGTCTTTTACATAAAAATGTCATAAAAATTCAATACTCTGTATGAATGTCACTTTTGAGATATGTTTATGCGTGTATCATTTTTTACCCGTCTTTTAGCTATTTTATTAACGTTAGCCAGTGTGTTGCTCGCTGCTACCTTGTTATGGGCAAGTCATACATTACTAAAAATTCAACAACAAGATATTGCTTATAGCCAATTAAAAAATACCATAATGGTCGATCTTGCTGGCCTTTTAGAAGACTACTTGGCACGAGGCAATAGCCAATACCTGACGCAATCTTCAGCTTTAATTGAGCAACTTAAAGCGCAGCAGCTAACGGTACTTCCCTCTGAGTTAGAAGTGCGCCTTTCAACACAGCTATTTTCACTAAATAAAGACATTAACGGTAAATACAGAGCACTAGGAAAGCTCTCAGGTAACGAAACTGCGCTTTTAGACAATGCACTGAGACAAATGGCGGGCTCAGCGTCATCGCTTATAAATTATGTACAAAAAGCATCAACTCAAAGTAGCCATGCTCTAAGCTACAATAAGTTGGCGAGTGATTATTATAGTGAAGTGGTTAATTTATCTTTATCGACCTATCAACTGCTAAATGATTACCAGCCTGAAATTGAAAAAAGCCTGCAACAAAGCGTAAAAAATTTAAACTTACTCGCTGCAAAAATTGCACAGTTGCCTAATTTAGGAGTGATGACTGAGGTTGATGAATTTGCTTTATTTGTAGATGAGGAGCCAGAGGATTTGGCTGCTGATATAAAAGCGGAGTTGGTTAGTTGGCCTAAGCGCTATTTACGTGATTTAAGCAGTACTTTATCGCAAGCAAAGCAGCGTAATTCTGGAACGAATGAGTTACGTGAACAAATTAGCGTGTTATCAAAAACAGTGATTGAGGCAGAGCAAACATTAAAAGCGCAGCAAGATACCGTTAAACAACAAGTATTTTGGGTGTTTGGAATTGCAATAGGTGGTTTAGTAATATTAGCTTTTGGTGTTTATTGGGTGCAACGTAAACAGGTTTTACAGCCTTTGCGGCAACTACGAGATGGGTTTGCATTTTTAATCGAAAGTAATGAGTTAAAAAATATTACAGTGAATAATCCTAAAACAGAGGTTGGTGAAATAGCGCAGTATTTTAACCTGTTAATTGAGCGCCAGCGTCTGGAGGCGCAAGAAAGAGCGAGTATGCTTGGTGTCGTTAGTGACTTCATGGAGCAAATGAGTGAGCATTTAGAAAAAATAGGTACAAAAAGCGCGACTAGCTACGAACAAGTTGTTAAAAATGAAAGTTTACTAGTAAATATTCAACACATAGGTGAGCAGGTTAATCATATTAACGCTCAAGCTGCTGAAAATGCTCAAAGTACTTATGAGGCAATGCAGCAAAGTGTTGGTTTTGCTAAAAATATGCTTAATGCGAGTTCTGATACACAGCAACGTATTGAACAAGGTATGCACAGTGTGCAAGAGTTACTGAGCGGCGTACAAGGAGTGAGTAATATAATAACGGTTATTCGCACCATAGCTGAACAAACCAATTTATTAGCACTGAACGCTGCAATAGAATCAGCAAGAGCCGGTGAGCAAGGCCGAGGTTTTGCGGTGGTTGCTGATGAAGTAAGGCAATTAGCCATGCAAACCCAAGGTTCGTTAAAAGAGATTAACGATCAGCTCGCGTTATTAAGTGAGAACTCTCAAATGGTCTATTCACAAATTAATGCGTTAACTGAGGATGCACAGCTACAAACCGAAAATGCCCAAGAGCTTCAAGCAAACTCTGAAGGGGTCGCAAATAATGCTCAGCAAGCAAACACAGTTGCAGTTGAAGCAATGGAGCTTGCAAAACAGCAAAGCAATTTCCTTAGTGACTTTACCCAATCAATGCATAATATGAAAAGCCAAGTAAATGAGTCGAGTGAGTTGGTGTCTGATATTCGCTCGCAGCTAGAGCTGCAAATGGCAACAATTAAAAAGGGATTGGGTTTAGACAGTGATGCTGTTTAATCTCGGTATAAACTCGAAACCGTAAATATTAACCTGTATGCTAAAAGTCTACGTAATTACCCAAAGGATTTAACATGATTGAACAAGGTCAAACAATACCCGCAGTTAGTCTATCTAAGCTAACCGATGACGGTATGCAAACACTGACAAGCAATGAATTATTTGCAGATAAAAAAGTCGTGTTATTTGCAGTGCCAGGCGCTTTTACACCAACGTGTTCGAATGCTCATTTACCTGGATATATTAGCTTGGCTGATAAAATTAAGGCCAAGGGAGTTGACGCTATTTATTGTGTATCGGTAAACGATGCATTTGTGATGAAAGCGTGGGGTGAGTCACAAAATGCAGAGCATATAGACATGCTTGCAGACGGTGATGCTAGTTTTACTCGTGCTTTAGGGCTTGAAAAAGATACCGCAGGCTTTGGTGGAATACGCTCAAAACGATACGCGATGGTTGTTGATAATGGTGTTGTTACTGGTCTATTTGTAGAACAAGACAAAGAGTTTGTAATAAGCAGTGCTGAAGCTGTTTTAGCAACGCTTTAACACTGACGACTTTAATCAGAGAATAAAAAGCCGATACAGTGTATCGGCTTTTTTTATCTAAAGAGAGGATGTTTTATGGCTGGTATTGACCGCTTAGCGTTAAACCAGAGAATGTTTGATACGCATTAACACTTAAGTGCCATGTTCCCGCTTGAGGATTACTAAAAGTACAAGTTTCGGCGTTACCATTTTTATATGGACGACAATCATAACTTGAGCTTGTTGGCTGGCTACCAAATTTTACAAATAAGTCTGCATCACCGGTGCCGCCTGACGTTGTAACAGTAAAGCTTGCCATACCCGCCGGTACATCTAGCGTGTAATGTTTCCACTGACCTGCATTTGCTGTGATATCAGACACCGTGCCACCACCTGCTTGAGGTGTGCCTGAACCACCACCTGTTGAACCACCCGTAATGTTACCGACTAAACTCACGCCACTGTAGGCTGAATAACCACGCAGCATTACATGATAAGTGCCGGCTGTTGGATTATCAATAGAACATTCTTCACTGTTTCCACCTTTATATGGACGACAATCATAAGTGGTTGTGGTTGGTTTACTACCTGCACGTACATACAAGTCAGCATCCCCTGTACCGCCACTCATAGTGAAAGTAACATTTGTTGCACCACTTGGTACTGTCATAGTGTAAAAGTCTTGTGCACTTGCCGCACCGCTTAAACCGGTTTTGACTTCTCCATCAACAAGTTCGTTATCACCCGTTGTTGGCGGTGTACCACCAGATGCTGCAGCAACCGCAGCGGCCGCATCAACAATACCTGTACCACAGCTGGTACACGTGGCAGAGAATGGACGAGTGGTTGTTTTTAAAATACTTTCTATTTCATCAGGAGTCGCGTTTGGTTTTGCTTGTTTGATCAGTGCAGCAACACCCGCAACATGAGGAGCCGCCATTGAGGTGCCTTGCGAAAAGCCATAACTGTCGCTTGATGGTGTTGTTGAACCTGAATTGTAAGTTGATAAAACACCTTCAGAATCATTGGCAAAGCTTTGCGCGCCACCCGGTGCTGCCACATCAATATTACTTCCGTAATTTGAGTAATAAGCGCGGCCACCATTACGGCCAACTGATGCAACATTAACAACACCATTACAGTTACCTGGGTTGTAGTTTGCAGAATTATCGTTATCGTTACCTGCAGCAATAACAACAACTGTGCCGTTGTTACGAGCGGTATTAATGGCATTTTGCGTGGTTGAACTACATGCACCCGCACCACCTAAACTCATGTTAATTACATCAGCAGGATTAGCATTTGCCGATGTACCCGATACATTACCACCTGAGGCCCAAATGATACCGTCAGCAATATCTGAGGTTAAACCGCCACATTTACCCAATACACGCACTGGTACTACTTTGGCGTCATAAGCAACACCAGCAACGCCTTCACCGTTATTTGTTACTGCAGCGACAGTGCCTGCAACGTGAGTACCATGCCAACTCGAGCCTTGTGCACCGTTATTACCACATTCACCAGCTGCAACCGCATCCCCTGGATCGCGAGCATCGTTATCACGGCCATTGCCATCATTGGCGACTGATAGATTAGAGATCATATCGTAGCCTGGTAAAATATTAGCGTTTAAATCAGCGTGAGGGCGATAGCCTGTATCAAGTACAGCGACAACCACACCACTGCCTGTTGCCGTATCCCAAGCTGTTGGTAGGTTAAGTCCACCGGCTTGCTCATAGTAATGCCATTGATCATCAAAACGCGGGTCATTTGGTGTCGCAAATGGTTTTAGCATTTGATCGACTTCAATATATTCAACATTACCCGAATTAACCATTTCCTGCATGAACTGCTGGGCCTCTTCAGCGTTTAGTTTTTTATCGGCACGCATTACGTGATGGTTATTGAGTGCCATTGCGCGAACATACTTGGCTTTAACTTTGCCTTTTTTTGAGGTGAAGTTTTTTACAAAGCTTTGCGCTTTTTTATTCATCATTGCTGGTGATACATCAGCGGTTGAGGTACTCATCATATCGTTGTTATTCTTATATTTAATGATGAATTGAGTCTCAAAGCCACCTTGATTTTGTAACTTGGCTGAGGTTTCTGCCATTGAAGGTGCGATTGCTTGCGCTGGGTTTGCCATGCTTGAGCTGGCAGCAAAGAGTGTACTTATTGTTAGCGCAACAGCGCATTTTTTGAATGAATTATTAGAAGTCATAATTACCCTTAGTTTTATTATTATTTGTGAAAATCCACAAAGCGGGTACAAAGGTAAATGATCTGTTAACTATTTTGAAATATTAAATACGTATGTACCTATTTCATTTAGTTATAACCGCGTATTTAGTGCGCTTTCAGTTGTTTTGTATTTGTTTTATTGCTATCAACGATCCTAATGTATTAGATTTTTTTGGTGTTTTTTATCATTGATTTACTTTTATTGATAAATTAAAAATAATACAAAAGGGCGTGTTGACCTTTGCGGGTTAAAATAAGTTCAATCTAGGAAGAGGTTAACCGCAGCGCGCGATTTGTAACCTTGTGGGCTAAGTAAAAATCGAGCAAAGCTACCGCGCCCTGTTTACGCTTAAGATAAACACGTTCTGGCTATCTGGTTATTATTGAAACTTTGTTATAATTCACAAAAGTTTTTAAGAGATAACTAAATGACTCACGTTGATGTGATAGTGATTGGTGCCGGAGCCGCTGGTTTAATGTGTGCGGCACAAGCAGGGTATCGCGGCCGAAGCGTCACAGTACTTGATATGGGTAAAAAGCCAGGACGTAAAATTTTAATTAGTGGCGGTGGGCGTTGTAATTTTACCAATGAAAATGCAAGCCCTAGCAACTATTTATGCGCAAACCCCCATTTTGTAAAATCGTGCTTAAGTCGTTATACGCAGCACGACTTTGTAGAGCTTGTAGAGCGACATGGTTTGGCATATCACCATAAGACACTCGGGCAATTATTTTGTGACAATAGCGCACAAGACATTGTTGATATTTTACTAACCGAGTGTGAGTGGGCGGGCGTTACTATTCAACTGCGCAGCGAAGTGTTAAATGTCGCTAAAACAGCCACCGGCTATAGTGTGACCACTGAACAAGAAACACTTACTTGTGAGTCGCTTGTGGTTGCATCGGGTGGGTTAACCATGCCTAAACTGGGTGCTACGCCAATCGGCTATAAAATTGCAGAGCAATTTGGCTTAGAGATATTGCCGACTATGGCTGCTTTAGTTCCCTTTACCTTACATCAGCACGATAAAGACCGTTTTGAAGGGCTTTCGGGTATTAGTATTCCTTGTGAAGTTGCAAGCGAAGATGGCACCGTATTTAAAGAGAATATTTTATTTACTCATCGTGGTCTATCTGGGCCTGCTATATTGCAAATAAGCTCATTTTGGCGAGCAGGTCAGGCGGTAACGATCAATTTACTGCCTGAAATAGATTTAAAGCAACAGCTAGCTGATTGGCGAGAAACACAAGCGCAAAAATCGTTGAAAAATAGCCTTGCGACTATCCTACCTAAACGCTTTGTAGAAATACTCCACGACAGTAACGCTATTCCCGATTGTAATATTAATCAACTAACGCATGGCCAAATAGATGCGCTTGCTGATTATATTCATGCGTGGCAAATTAAACCAAATGGTACCGAGGGTTACAGAACCGCAGAGGTTACTTTAGGCGGTGTAGATACCGATGAGTTGAGCTCAAAGACATTTGAGGCTAAAAAAGCCAAAGGCTTATACTTTATTGGCGAAGTAACCGATGTAACGGGTTGGCTAGGAGGCTATAATTTCCAATATGCGTGGAGCTGTGGATTTGCCGCCGGGCAGTACGCGTAGTCGTTTTTAATCAATTATAAAATTTCGCTGCAAACAGCGTATTAACACGCCACTTCATCTTTGAGGTGGCGTTTATTCCTACTCTGTTTATAACTTAAGTTTTTAACTCGTCTGGGTAAGTTTATACTGCTGCATTTTGCTATTTGGTTTTTCGGGAATAGTCATTTCTATAATTCCAGCCTCAATGGCTGGCTTTAAGTAACGCTCTCTAAAATGTTTACGGTCTTTTAATCCAAGTAAATTTTGTAGCTCTTGTCGGTTTAGTGGCTTTTCGCTTTGGATAAATATATTTATTAAAGCGATGACTTGGGGGGCTTGTAAGTCTAAATTTATAGTCTCTTTAACTTGAGGGGTTTGTTGGGGGTTTTTGGTTTTTGTTATTGATTTTAAATCACTTTCTAATGACTTTAGTGCCGCTAATAATACTTCCAATATATACTCAATAAACACGGATGAGTCACCGGACTTGGTACTAAGATTAATGCTTTCAAAATAATGTCGGCGAGTTGTCGCTATAACATTGTTAATATTTATTAGTGAAAATAGCGAATGCCACTGCGATAATTGCAGGGTTTGCCACGTACACGCTATTTCAGTATTACCCTGTGCAAAAGGTTGAATAAACTGTAATTCATAATGGCATACTGCACTACTGATTAAAGGATGATGCGCGGTTGTTTTAAACCAAGCAAATAACTCCTCTACCATTTGTGGTACTCGCATTGCTTGTGGTGCCATTTGCAAACCACTTTTTAACGCTAAACTTTGCTGCCTATAACTGCCCGATTTTTCACTCAGATCTTTGATTAAGCTTCGATGCAAGGCTAATAAGATATCTGGGGTTGATAGGCCAGATGATATTGATTGAATATCAAGGTTATTGATTTGCAGGGAGGCGGTTTTTTGTTGCTTATAGTGCTCAAGCATTGCTGGCGAATATAAGGCACTGATTTTACCTAAAACTTCACTAATATTTACCATACTGTGAGTCATGCTAGCTGAAATAGAGAAGGGGGGAGTGGCGTTGCTCATTTTGGTATAGGGGTTATTCAAATCAGGGGGTTAAGAATACGCGAACTGAGTTTAAAAGTCAGTTTTAATGGGTTTTTAGTCTGGTTTTTTGTGCTGTTATTAGTTCTTTATAATTAGTTTGGTGTGTGTCGATACATTAATTGGCTATCTTACTTAGTTATAAGAGGCTAGCTGAAGCGACTATCGTTAGTTTATTGTCGCTAAAATAAACTGAATTACGACCATTATTTTTAGCTTCGTATAGTGCGCTATCGGCACGTTCTAACACGCTAATAACTGAATCATCAGAACTGATGGTAGCTACCCCTATGCTTATGGTTAGCTGAATGTTGGCAACAGGGTGTGTCGAAATATAGTCTTTTAACGCGTTTGCTTGTGCTAATGCATTGGTCAGTGAGGTGTTTGGTAAAATAATAGTAAACTCTTCTCCCCCCCAACGCGCAATTAATGAATGGTTGGGCATGTTACTTTTAATCAGTTTAGCAAACTCAGCTAACACTTTATCACCGACTAAATGACCATAGGCGTCGTTTATTTTCTTAAAGTGATCAATATCACAAATAAATAAGCAGTTTGTGGTTTTTGTTTCTTTGCTGCTGGTAATGACTTGCGACAATGCATAATCAAATTTTTGTCTATTATAAAGCCCTGTGAGTTTATCTGTTTCAGCGAGATGTTGAATCTCTATATTACGGGTTGTTAAATGCGCATATGCAGAAAAACGTGTTTTTTCATAAAATCTGAAAATTAAGATATGGGCAATGCTGACCTCAATGATGTTAAATAAAGAGCCCAGCCCGATAGTGACGGTTAGCTGTTGTTGCTTATAAGTTAGGTAAGCACAAATACAAAAAGCAATGGCGCTAAAAATGCTTCCCCAATTTCTACCCACTAAAAAAAACGCAAAAGGGGGAATAAGTGTTGCCCAAAATAAAGAGTGAGCAAGGCCACCTACAGAGATAACAAATGTCATTATTAAACTAACGACCATAAATGTAACTGCCCATGCCGCAGCACTTACATTTGCAGTTTTACTAAACCAGCCATAAATAGCTAATGATATAACTAAGCCTAATGCATCAATGGCGGCAATATCGTAACTGTGAAAGTAGAACAGGTTGAGTAGGGTTAAAACTAAAAAGTAGCAGGTTGCCGTTAATAATGAATGAGCAATTAAGCGTGTGCGCCAAAAGTCTTTATGATCTTTTGGATACTGTGGTAGTCCTTTGTACCAAAAATCTAGCATGCTCTACTTCTCTTAGACTGTGTCTTTTTTATTGACTGATTATTACTCATAACCCGCTCATATAAAAGTACCGAGTAAATAACTATAAAATAAAGGGTTATCTAGCTTGCGCTATTTTTGTATGCAAATACAGTTCTGCATTGCAGTGATAGCGAGTAGATCTTCAGCTAAAGATCTGACGGGCACATTATTACTTTGGACACTCTCTTTAAAGTGGTGATAGTTACATAGTTAAAAACCCCGATATCATGCAGTGCTATCGGGGTTTTTTAACTTCTAGTGGTTACTCTTCGATAAACGCTTCACCTTCTTTCATCCACTTAGCGGCCGGTTTGCCTTTAAGATAATGATCAAAGTACTGCATCATACGCACTGAAAAATCGACCTGATTAGGAAATTTTTTCAAGTGGTGTGGTTCACCTTCGTATTGTAAAAAGGTTGCATCTTTACCTGCGCGGCGAAGCGCTAAGTAATATTGCACGCCTTCATGCCATGGCACCGCATCATCTTTGTCGCCAAACATAATTAAGATAGGCGTGTTTACTTTATCGGCAAAAAATACCGGTGAGTTTTCAATATAAAGCTCAGGTGCTTCAAATAAATTTTTACCAATACGGCTTTGCCCTGTTTCGTATTGAAATTGGCGTGCAAGTCCAGATTTTAAGCGAATGCCACTGTAAGCACTGGTCATGTTAGACACTGGCGCGCCCGATACCACAGCTTTAAACATATCAGTTTGGGTGATCATAAATGCACTTTGATAACCCGCCCAAGAGTGGCCTTGTAAACCTATTTTATCTGGATCGGCAATGCCTAAATCAATCAGCTTTTGGGTGGCGTTGATCATGGTTTGAGTTGAAGATTTACCAGGGTGTCCTATTTCAAAGCGAATGTCAGGTAAAAAAATGGCGTAGCCATTTGAGGTAAACATCGGGAAATTAGGGCGATGATTTAATTCCATTTTTGGAAAGTCATACATGCGCTGGCTCATGTAGCGGTAAAAGTACACCACAACAGGCACTTTATCGCCTTTTTTATAATCGGCAGGCTTGATTAATACCCCTTGTAAATCTTCACCATCAAAGCCTTTATAGCTAATGAGTTCAGGTGCTTGTCCCCAAGCAAAGTTGCTTATCTGAGGGTTAAGGTTAGTTACGCGTTGTGGTTGTTTAAAGTTAGAGTCTGTTTGATAAATGTCTGGAAATTGCTGATAGGTTTGCTCAGTAAATAAGTATTTATCGGCATGTTTGGCTTTTTTAACTACATCAAAGCGCTTATTACCTGTAAGTAATTCAGTGACTTCAAGGGTTGCTAAATTAAGTTTAGCCACTTCACTTTGCTTGCTTTGTAAATTAATCGCAGAAAGCAGGATCGTATCATTGTTGTTAAAGCCTACTTGGTTTTTATCAAGTTTGATCACCCTGTACTGCGTGTTATTTTGTTTACCATTAGTTAAGCGTTTAGCTTGCTTGGTATTGACGTTAAACGACCAAATATCGTATTTGCTATAAACCAGTATTTCGCTGCTATCGTTTAGCCAGCCTGCAAAACCATAACCAGGCTGCTTGGATGGATAGTCGTGTTTGTCATCGGCAAACGTGGCGTTAATCGCCTTGCTGAGTACGCTCACTTTGTTATTACCTAAGTTTTTAAGCTGTACTTGGTTATTATCAAAGTAAGCAGCAAACTGCCCATTAGGCGCAAGGCTCGGCCTAAATGGATAGTCGTTAATGATAGGAGTTTGTTTACCCGTGTTTATATCAACAGCAAAGTAGTCAGCAAAAAAACCGCCGTACATTACTTTTTCAAGATGCGCTAAATTTGAGTAGCCTAACAATGACGTGGCACGCTCAGTATTAAGCGCCAGCTCAGGCATATTTGGGGTGCTTAACTGAACGACTTGCTGTGAGTTTATATGGTATACCGCAGTGTAATGACGATTTTTATTATTTTCATTCCATTGCTGTTCTTCGCGCGGTTTTATTTGTGCATCATTGTTGTGCCATACATTTAGCCCTTTATGGTCGCGAATTACCTCAAAGTCATACAGTGATGACTCATCTGTGTATTCTTTTTGTTTAACTTTTGCTGCGAGTTTTGGGCGGTTTTCAAAGTATAAACGTGTACCATCTTCGGCCCAAGTTAATGTCGCGGTTTTGCCCATTAACCATTCTGGGTTAGGTGATTGCACAGTGGTTAGCGTGTCGTTTTGCCACAGCGTTAATTCGTACTGACGACGACGCTTATCATCGTTTACATAGTTGCCTAAGGTAAACGCAACGGTTTTTTCGATTGGGTGCCACGCTATTTTGCTAGCAACCACACCAGGCTCATCAATTAATACGGTGCTGGTAAAATTATCGAGTGAGAATAAAGTAATTTGATTATTGCCGCCATCCACATAGCTTTGACTCACCAATAGCTGATCGCTGGTGGCACTAATGCCATAGGTAAAGGCATTTTCAAGAGTATGAGTGCGTTTATCACTTAAGTTGATGATAACCAGCGGATAGCTTTTATCTTTTTTGTCGGCAGTGATAGCGCTATCGTTGTCGAGCTTTTTATCGTCTTCTTCAGCGTTTTCATTTTTGCGATAGGCCAGCCACTGGCCGTTATTAGCTAGTACGTAATCTTTTACATCATTAAAGCTTTGCTGCTCACCGGTTTGGGTGTTGACTAATACTAAGTTATTTTTTAAGTCACTTTTTTTCTTAGTGGTTTCTTTTTCAAGCAGAGTAGGCACCTGCGTAAATGCAACCCAGTTTGCCATTTTGCTAATGGTAGGACGGGTTCCTCGTTCCACCTCAGCAATAAGCTTATTTCTATTGAGTGAGTAGACTTTCCCTGTAGCATTCCCGCGATAAGGGGTTGCACTTAAAGAAAGGATTTGACCATTTTCAGAAAGCTGCGTGCCTTTTGCAGATTTAAAATCAAATACATCTTTAAATTCTAGTGGCTTATTAGCTAAAGCACTGGCGCTCGTTAAGCTGGTAATAAGTGCACAGCCTACAAGAGTGAGTTGTGTTTTCATTATAGATTCTCGTTTTTTAACATTATTTTATTGTAACGAGTTTTAATAACAATTCGAGTAGATACGATAAGTGGTAGCAAGGCAGAGATGAGAGGTTAAAAATATAAGGTAAAAGGTGAAAGGTGAAAGGTAAAAGGTAAAACTTTCGGGCTACGGGATGCGAGGTGCTAAGTATCCGTAAAAAGTTAGGGAAGCGGAAGTTTAATTGTGGTTTTCAATTTTTTTACTTTCAGCTCTGTGTTCAAATTTATTTTTAAGTCTAATTTATAAAAAGAACACAGAGTTTATGTGGAATAGATTATAAGAAATGGCTAAATAGTTTAATTTAATAACCTTGCTATCAAAATTAACTAAAACCTTATAACCAAATTTTTTGTAATTCTGGCCATTGTTTTTCAAATTGCTCGCTAGGTCGTGCACTAAAATTACTGCGCACAAATTGGTTCATTTTACCCTCAACGTAGGCAAGCAAAAAGTTAGCTAGCGTCAGTTCATCACTTTGAAAGTTTTTACCTTCACGTAATTTACGCTCTCTAAGAATCTGTTTGAATTGGGTTTCTAGCTTTTCAAACAAGCCTTGTACACGCTCACGAAGTCGCTCTTGTTCACCCTGTAGAGCATCGCCTGTTAATATACGGGTTATGCCTGGGTTTTTTTCAGCAAACGTTAGCAGCAGTAATAGGGTGTTGTATACACGCGCTTTACTTTCTTTCTCGTTATCTAAAATAAGATTAATACGTGATAGCAGCGTGTCTTCAATAAATTCAATTAACCCTTCAAACATGCGCGCTTTACTAGGAAAGTGGCGGTAAAGAGCGGCTTCAGATACGCCAACTTCTGCGGCAAGTTTGGCTGTTGTAATACGCTGGCCTGGGCTGGTTTCTAACATTTGTGCGAGTGCTTGCAGTATTTGCTCTTTGCGATTACTTTTTTTTGTCGCAGGCATGAACATTCCTTTTTAATAGTTATTTTTTTCAACATAAATGTGCGATAACACAGCTTTGTGCCAAGTGTTACAGCGCGCAATACTCAATGGGGTGTTTTTGCACGTATTACAGCGATACATTAGTAATGCGCAAGCGTTAAGCTATTTTAGCGCAGTAAAATTACACTAAAAGGTCACAAGGCGTCATCATGTTAATGTTTTATTCAGTTTGTTTCCAGCCTTTTTATAATCGTTTGGCGAGCTGCTCGATCACTTTAACCGCTATTTCTATTTTACTGGTTTCAGGTAAATCGAGTTGTTCATTTTGCCAGTAAAGAGTGAGTGCGTTACGCTCTGAATTGAAGCCCAAGTCACTTTGCGATACATCGTTGGCACAAATCATATCGAGGTTTTTATTGGTTAGTTTCCCCTTTGCGTAATTAGCAACGTTCTGCGTTTCTGCGGCGAAGCCCACGGTGTAAGGACGGTTTTGTGTGAGGTTTGCAACCGCGGCTATTACATCTGGGTTTTTAACTAAGCTAAGAGTGAGTTCATCGCCTTGTTTTTTCATTTTTTGCGTAGCGATACTTGCTGCACGATAATCGGCCACAGCGGCACAACCAATAAAGGCATCTGAGTGAGGCGCATATTTGAGTGACTCATGCAGTAACTGTTCAGCACTTTCTATATTAATTAAATTAACACCTTGCGGTGCTGAAATAGTTACCGGACCTGAGATTAAGTTCACGTGTGCGCCAAATGATAACGCAGCTTGCGCCAGTGCATAGCCCATTTTTCCAGAGCTATGATTTGATATAAAACGAACAGGATCGAGAGGTTCACGGGTTGGACCTGCAGTAATTGTAATTGTTTTACCTGCTAAGAGTTGTGGTTGCGCAGGTTCAGTGCATAAACTCACTAATTCATGCGGTTCAAGCATTCGCCCAGCACCGACATCGCCACAAGCTTGCTCGCCTTTGCCTGGCCCCCATATAGCAACGTTGCGTGCTTTTAAAGTGGCTAAATTAGCTTGCGTTGCAGGGTGAGCATACATTTGCTGATTCATAGCTGGTGCGATGGCAACTTTTGCAGGAGTTGCGAGTAATAACGTAGTAAGTAGATCATCAGCAATGCCTACCGCCATTTTTGCAATAATATTGCTGGTGGCAGGAGCAACTAAAATTAAATCAGCCCATTTTGCAAATTCAATGTGCCCCATAGCGGCTTCGGCTGAAGGGTCTAGTAATGAGTCAGACACCATTTCACCACTCACTGCTTGCATGGTTAGCGGGGTGATAAAATGTTTTGCTGATTCGGTCATTACTACTTTAACGTCACAACCATGGTCTTTTAAGCGTCTTACGAGTTCAGCACATTTATAGGCTGCAATTCCACCGCTAATACCCAGCACTATTTTTTTATTTGTTAAATTAATCATGGTTGTTCATCAATTTTATAAAATATGGTGGCTAAAATAACAAATCTTGAGCGTGACAGCTAAGATAAAATGCGTTTTATCGCGCTAATTTTTGATTTTGCATTACAGTTATACAGTACAGTAATCTTTCAAGGATGAATCATGCAATTAACGTCACTGCCTAATTCGCTCCGCCCGCGAGAAAAACTGCTAGAAAAGGGCGCAAAGGCACTCTCTGATGCTGAACTATTAGCTATATTTTTGCGCACGGGCCTACCCGGCATGAATGCCATAGAGTTGGCGCAGCATCTGATCAACGAAAATAAAACCCTGCATAATTTGTTTAATGCCAGTATGGATGAATTTTGTGCGCAAAAAGGCTTGGGAATGGCTAAATATGTTCAGCTACAAGCAGTACTTGAACTAAGCCAGCGATACATGCAAGAGGGCTTTGTGCGCGACGCCGTTTTTAACTCCCCACAAGCCGTTTATGACTATTTAACGCTGCAAATGCGTGGATTGCAGCAAGAGGTATTTATGGTGTTGTACCTTGATAGTCAAAATCGTTTATTAAAAGATGAAATATTATTTTACGGCACAATTAATGCGGCCAGTGTATATCCGCGTGAAGTGGTAAAGGCGGCACTGAAAAATAATGCGGCGGCGGTTATTTTTTCACATAATCACCCCAGTGGTATTGCAGAACCGAGTCAGGCCGATAAGCTCATTACCAATAAGTTGTGCCAAGCACTGCAATTAGTCGACATAAATGTGTTGGATCATATTATTATTGGTGGTGAAAGCAGTGTTTCGTTTGCCGAACGGGGACTGATTTGAGTTTATCGCTTCAGATATGTGCTAAAAATGAGCGGTTTAGTGCGTTTTGGCAAATTAGTTTAATTTAAATGCAGTTTTTACTTTCCCTAAGGGCATTCGATCTTTATAATTAGCCGCTATCAAATTTACACATGAGCTGGTTGGATAAGATCAGTATTTGATCTTTGCCTGTAAAAGCTGTATAAAGAGCGCCCTTCGATTTATCTCTAGGGCACAAATACATGGCCTTAGGGAAAATTAAGCTCGAGCGAAGTTATTGGAGATATATAGACATGTCTAAAGTATGTCAAGTTACAGGTAAGCGTCCAGCGGTTGGTAACCACCGTTCACACGCGAGAAACGCGACTAAACGTCGTTTCCTACCTAACCTACAAACACACCGTTTTTGGGTTGAAAGTGAAAAACGTTTTGTAACATTACGCACTACTACTAAAGGTATGCGTATTATCGATAAAAAAGGCATTGACACGGTTCTTACTGAAATCCGTGCTCGTGGCGAAAAAGTTTAAGGAACTGAATTATGCGCGATAAGATCCGTTTAGTTTCAACTGCTGGTACTGGTTTTTTCTACACTACCGACAAGAACAAGCGTAACATGCCTGAAAAAATGGAAATCAAAAAATTCGATCCTAAGGCTCGTAAACATGTGATTTTCAAAGAAGCTAAAATCAAGTAATTTAGTTTTCTTTCAGAAATGTAAAAACCCAGCTTATGCTGGGTTTTTTGTTTTTAAAATCTGCTCTATCATCCACCGAAACCATATCACCGTAATGATACCCATTGAATTAAATCGCTAATTGGCTTTTGTTAAGCACTAATTATTCCGTAGATAATGGCATCAGTTGTTTATAACTAAAAAACATAAAGAGTATGAGCATTAAATAATTTTACGAGCTAAGTCGTTTGGTGTTGTGGATTTAGAGTGCGGTTATGAGCTGTTTAAGTATGCCTGAAGAGGAAGAAGGAGGCTTTACGCTGACTTACTAGGGTATGAGCTGTAAGTAGCTCTAAGGCTACTTACAGCGCGATATTTATACTTTAAAGTTCTCTACTGATATTCTTAGTTCTTCGGCTAATTTAGCCACTTCTGAACTTGAAATATTCGTTTGTACAGCGCCTTCTGCTGTTTGCTCGGCAATAGCAACAATAGACTCTAAGCGCTCACTGATCTCTTGTGATACTTGTTGTTGCTCTTGTGCTGCTGTTGATATCTCTTCACTGACATTATGCGCTTGTGATACTGCAAGGGTAATTGAATCCAGTGCACTGTTGGCTAAGTCACTTTGCTCAACACACGAAACCGCGCGTTCTTTACCTTTTTCCATAGCTTTAACCGCTTCTTCAGCGCCCGACTGTAGTGACTCAATCATAGATTGAATTTCTTGGGTCGACTCTTGTGTTTTACTTGCAAGTGATCTTACTTCATCAGCTACCACAGCAAAGCCTCTGCCGTACTCTCCGGCACGAGCGGCTTCAATCGCTGCATTAAGTGCGAGTAAGTTAGTTTGCTCGGCAATACCGCGAATAACATCTAAAATACTACCAATTGATGCGCTATCTTTGTGTAGTTTATTGATAACACTTGATGCTTCGTCTACCTCGTAGGCGAGTTGCTCAATGGTTGCTTTATTTTGATTTGAAATACCTTTAACGCGCTCCGCTTCTTTATCGGCATTTTTAATTTCGCTCAGTGCTTGTTGTGCACTATTACTCACTGTTTGTGATGTGCTGCTCATTTCAGTGGTTGCGGTTGCTGCTTGCTCTACTTGCGCTTGCTGATTACTGATTGCTTTGCTTGATTCACCGGTAATTGTTGAGGTTTGCTCAGAAGCGGCTGCAAGTTGTGTTGAACGTGAAATAATACCGGTGATTAAGCTACGTAAACTATCGATTAAGGTATTACAACTTTTCGATAATTCACCAAATTCATCTTTTGCGCTGTCATCTAAGCGTTGAGTCATATCACCACTGGCAACAATATCTAGAATACGATTTACTTCCGCTAATGGCTTAGTAATACGGTTAACCGTAATGATGGCTACAAGCACAGCGATAATAGTCGCAATGATCATACCTATCCATGTCCATAAATTAGCTGAGTTTACGTCACTACGTACGCCCTCTTGTAATGTAAATGCAACGCCACTGGCTTGTAATACTAATTCGTCAATTTGGCTAAGCGCTGTTTTAGTCGCTTTTTCAGACTCTGCTAATTCACGCTCGGTTGTGCTTATTGCGTCAATAAGGCGTTTTTTATTCGCTGAAAGGCTATCGTTACCTAAAATATTGCTCTCTAGGGTATCTACATAACCCTTTAAGTCATTAAACAAGCTGCTGTGACTTTGCTCTATCGCCGGCTTTATTAATGAAACGGTACGAACGACTTCTTCAAAGTAATACACTTGTTCATTTTTAATAATATCGAGCGTGTTAAGCGTTTTAACGGTTAGCATGTCGGTGCTGCTGGTAACCACGGACATAAAGTTATTTTCTAGATTATTAGCTGCTTGATAAGCGCGTGGATGATTATCCTCTAAACCATCAATATCAATAATATCAAGTACCATAGAGTTGGCATCTTCTGCCGCGAGCTCAACGGTTTCTAGTTGCACTTTGAGCTTTTTGTTAAGCACTAGCTGGGTGTTTTTATCTTTAAGCAGGCTGTTTATGATATTTGAAAAGCTCTGGTAGGTTTTTTCAACTTCAAGGCTGCTTTTGTTTAGCTGTGGATCGTCTTTAACAACTTGTTGTAGTTCGCGGTGCAATTTATTAAATATTTGTTTTTGCTCTTCTATTTGCGCTTTTAACGTGGCGAGTTCTTGAGCCGATGTTATATGGAAACTAGCTTGAGCGGCTTTACTCATCAAAATAAATTCTGCTTGTAACTGAGCGCTCTTGTTTAATGCAGGAAGCGATAGCTGATTAACTTTTTGAGTTGAACGATCTATATTTGCTATTTTTATTAAAGAGTTACCGCCAATAATTAAAAGTAATAAAGTGATAAATATAAAACCACCCCAAATACGTTGACTCACTGTTAGATTCATATGGTTTTCCATTCAAAAATACGTCTATTAAAACTTATCGGCGCTTTCAACAATAAGTTAAGTAATTAAAAATAATTAATTTTTACTGTTAATAGTTAGTTGCTAAATTTACCGCAAAACTTAATTACAAACTAAGTCTTTTATTAAAGATAAAAAATAATTTAGGCAATAACACTCGTTTACTGTCTATGTTTAACTCAATTATAAGAGCATTGCTATTTTTTACACATTATTGTGAATGTTTTGTAATTATACAATTTAACATCCACTCTTAAACTTAACAGATGTATTAACTTTTTTCAGTTTATTTAGACAAAAGTTGTGATTTTTCTGAAAATTTTTGTTTGCTTTGTAAATCTATTAAGGTCATTGAGCCGCCCCAGACGCAACCTGTGTCTAGAGCGTACAGGTGTTTGTAGGGAGTTTGACCTTCAAGGGCAGCCCAATGACCAAAAATAAGGTCATGTTGAGCGTTAACGATTTTAGGGTGAGAAAACCAAGGAATTAATGAGTGGCTATTGGCTGTTGCTTCTTTTGCATTAAAATCAAGCAAATTATCAGGCGTAATAAAGCGCATACGGGTGAAATAATTAACGATATAGCGAAACTTTGCAGCGTCATCGAGCTGCTCACTCCATGAAAGTGGGTGAGGCTGATACATGTTTTTTAAGAAGTATTGAGCGTTGTCAGCACCATAGCATTGCTGCGCGAATTGGGCATGCTGAATGGCTTGCTCGCATGACCAATCAGGATTAAGTCCTGCGTGAGAGATAAAACAATCATACTGCTCTAAATAAAGAGCTAAAGGCTGAGTTTGTAAAAACGCGATGTAGTCGGGGAGTTTACTGCTGTTGAACAGTGTCGTTAGTTTGTCTTTAGGGTTGGGTGCAACATTGTTTAAATAACAGGCAATCATGTGTAAGTCATGATTGCCTAATGTGACGCTAACGCTGTCTTGATGTTGATAAATATAATCAAGGCACGCTTTGGAGTCTGGGCCGCGAGCAACAATATCACCTACTAGGTAGAGGTGGTCTTTGCTGGGGTTAAAGTCGACTTGCTTTAACAATAAATTAAATTCGTTAAAGCAGCCTTGTAAATCACCTATTGCGTAGTCAGCCATTAGTCGCTGTTTTAATCAGTGTAAGATATTAGGGCAAGCTAAACGGAACACATTTATTGGTGCTTCAAACTCAGCACCAAACTCGTTTCGTAAAGTGTAATGCCCTTGCATGGTGCCTACGGGAGTATCTAATATTGCACCACTGGTGTATTTGTAACTTTCACCAGGGGCTATATCTGGGGTTTCACCCACCACACCTTCGCCTTGCACTTCTACTTCTTTACCGTTGGCATCGGTAATTAACCAATAGCGGCTAAGTAGTTTTGCACTACATAAACTGTGGTTTTTTATAGTAACGGAATAAGCAAATACAAATTTATCAAGTTCAGGTTGCGATTGCTCTTCTACATAAAATGTTTCTACAGATACCTTTACAGGTGATCCCATATTACTGCTTGTTGTCATAAATCCAGTTAGCTATATCAATAAATTGTTGTAACGACAGGCTCTCAGCACGCAAGGTAATATCAATGCCAATGCTGGTTAACTCTTCAGCGGTTAAAAGGTTGCCTAGGCTGTTGCGCAGTGTTTTACGACGTTGATTAAACGCTTCTAAACAGACTGTATTTAGTATTTTAACGCTTTTAGCTGTGCGCTGTTCTGCCTTTTTAGGGATTAGACGAATAACCGCAGAATCTACTTTAGGTGCAGGTTTGAAGCACTCAGGCGGTACTTCTACTACAGGCATCGCATTACAGTAGTATTGAGTCATTACACTCAAGCGGCCAAAGGTTTTGCTACCTGGACCTGCAACCATGCGCTTTACCACTTCTTTTTGCAGCATAAAGTGCATGTGCTCAATATGATCGGCAAATTCAAAAAGGTGAAACAACAAAGGAGTAGAAATGTTGTACGGTAGGTTACCAAATACTTTTAGCTTTTTGTCGTCTTTAACTAGGCTTGCAAAATCAAACTTCATTGCATCGCCTTGGTTTACGGTTAATTTAGGCCCTAAAAAAGGGTGTTCAATTAAACGTTGGGCTAAATCTTTATCTAGCTCAACAACCGTTAAATGGCCACTTAAATCGGCTACAGGCTCAGTAATAGCGCCAAGGCCTGGGCCAATTTCGACTAAATTATCTTGCGGCTTGGGATCAATAGCGGTGACAATTTTATCGATGATTGATTCATCGAATAAAAAGTTTTGGCCAAAACGTTTACGGGCGCGGTGTCCTAAATGTACTTTATCGGTCATTGATTCTGTGCTTTTTCATGGGCGAGCTTAATTGCTTCGCGGATCGCTAATTCAAAACTGCCAACATCAGCATCGCCTGTACCGGCTAAATCAAGCGCAGTACCGTGGTCGACTGAAGTGCGGATAAATGGAAGGCCAAGAGTTATATTCACTGACTTACCAAATCCTTTGTATTTTAGCACAGGTAATCCCTGATCGTGATACATAGCCAGTACTGCATCGGCTTCATTTAGGTATTTATCTTGAAATAATGTATCTGCTGGTAAAGGACCGATTAAGTTCATCCCTTCAGCTCTTAGTATGTCAAGTGTAGGCGTTATCGTGTCGATTTCTTCGCGGCCTAAATGGCCATCTTCACCAGCGTGCGGGTTTAAGCCACAGACTAAAATACGCGGTTGCTCAATACCAAACTTGGTTTTTAAGTCATGATTAAGAATATTAGCCACTTTAACCAGTCGCTCTTGGGTAATAGCACGAGCAACATAAGCAAGCGGGATATGCGTTGTTACTAATGCAACTCGCAGCCCTTCGGTAGCCAATAACATAACAACATCAGCGGTGCCCGACTGTTGAGCAAAGTACTCAGTGTGGCCACTAAAAGAAATACCGGCTTGGTTAATAATACCTTTATGAACAGGGCCAGTAACAACGGCATCAAAAGTGCCGTCCATATTCTTCTCACTGGCGATACGCAGTGTATCTAGTACGTATTGACCGTTTGCGTCATTTAGCACACCCAGTTCAACTGACTCGGCTAAATCAATCTGTTTTATATATAAGCTGCCAGCCGCTGTAGGCATGGCTTCGGCGCTTTCATCAAATTCAATTAACTTAATGTTTAAACCTAAATGTTTAGCGCGCTGCTTTAGTAGCGATGCATCTGCAATCGCTACTAGCTGTGCATCCCAGCTGTGCTGTGCCAGTTTTAATAGCAAGTCAGGGCCAATGCCAGCAGGCTCACCAGGGGTTACCGCAATTCTTAAGGTCATAATTATTCGTCTGTTGGGAAAATTTCAACATGGGCTTGTTCGCGCATTTCTTGCTGCCAGTTAAAGCTTTCTTCTTTAAATTTACGATTAAACAACATGCCATGTGCACGATTACGTTTAGCTTGCTCGGTTTTATCAGCAACGCGTGTATCTAATAACTGTACAATGTGCCAACCATACTGAGTTCTAAATGGTTCGCTGATTTCGTTTTGATCAAGAGATAGTAATGTATCTCTAAACGCAGGTACGTAGGTAGTTGGATCAGTCCAGTCGTATTGTCCGCCTTTAAGTGCTGAGCCTGGATCTTGCGAGTGCTCTTTAGCTAGTTCTGCAAAGTCAGCATTTCCAGCACGTAAATCCTTAACAAAGCCAGTTAGCATAGTGCGGGCTTTTTCTTCGCTTAAAATAATTGAAGGCTTAATAAGAATATGACGAGATTTAACTTCTGTGGTTTCTACTACTTGGCGACCACGTACGTCTTGCACCTTAATAATGTGAAAACCTGCGCCAGAGCGAAGCGGGCCAATAATCGCATCTTTCTTTTGACCTTTTACAGCTTCTGCAAATAAAGATGGCATTTCGTTAATGCCCATCCAGCCTAATTGACCTCCCTCAAGCGCTTTTGAGCCACTAGATGAAGAAATAGCAATACGCTTAAATTCTTGGCCGTCTTGCAGCAGTTCAATTACTTTGTCTGCGCGTGTTTTTGCAGAGCTTACGTCGTCTGCACTTGCCCCGCTTGGAATATCGATAAGAATATGACCAATATCGTATTCTTCGGCATTTTGGCCTTGGCTATCCATAATTTTTAGTAAGTTATCAATTTCTTGGTCGCTTACATATATACGGCGGTCTACGTTTGCACGCGTTACTTGTTGCGTGGTTATCTCTTTACGAATTTCTTCACGGTAAGCTTGAAAGCTTTCACCCGACGCTTCAATAGTTCGACGTAAATCAGCAATTGTACCGCCTTGCTCTTTGGCCATGTTGGCGAGTGTTTGGTCAAGCTGGCTATCTGAAATCTCTAAGCCCATGCGCTCAGCCATTTGCATCATTAGCGTTTGATTAACTAAGCGCTCAATTGCTTGTACGCGCAGTGTTTCGTCTTTTGGCAGCTGTTGGTCTTGTTCTTCTGCTTGTTTTTTAACACGATCAACAATGGTGTCAACTTCACTTTTTAAAATAACGCCTTGGTTTACAATACCAATTACTTTGTCTATTTCGACCGGAGCGGCGAATGCACTTTGGCATAAGCTAAACGTTAAAACTGCTGATGTTAATAATTTTTTTAAATTCATATTCTTTTTACTACTCTTACTAATAGTACTGTTGTAATGCTAAATGCGGCTAGATTGATATAGTTATTTGTAAATTTTTACTATACAAAATGCAGTTTAGTCATTAAGAAAATACGGCCTACGATAACCAAAAATACCTTGTTGTAATAATTTTTGAGCATCATAACGGCTTTTACTACCAAGCCCTTTTAATACAAAATTCAAACGAATGCTCGAATCAAAAGTGGCTTGGGGTTGCCCAATTGACTGATTTAAATCAGTTTCAATTTGACGATGGCCAGTAATTTGGAACGCCCAACAGCACGATTCATACTGTAATCCACTAAATACTTCAATACTGCGGTTATTATCAAGATCGCGATGGTAACTTGCAATAAATTGCCATTCGTCACTAATAGGGATGCTTGTAAATAAGCCCGCTTGTTCGATTGTATTTCCTGAGACATCATTTGCATAGCGATGGTTCAATTGAACCAGCTGATTATCGTCACCTTTATAGTCTAAGGTTAAATTTGACTGGATAATTTGCTTGCCATCTGTGTCGTACTGAATTCCACCCGATAAATACCAGCGGCGGTGCCAATGTAACATGGTTTGCGCTGCAAACAAGGCATTGTAGTTACTGTCACTGTTAAGCCCTTGCTCTGTGGGCTTGGCTGAGTCACTTAAATAAAATATTTGGCCTGCGCTGAAGTTAAATACTTCTTCATTTTTATTATCAAATAAACGGGTGGTTGCCCCAAGCGTAAACTGATTCGCAGCGGCAATACGGTCAACACTTGAAAAACGCGCATCTCTAAATAAGCCAAAAAAGTCATCTTGTAATTTAGTGGTATCGTACAAGCCAATATCAGACTGATCTTTATTGGGTGTATATAAATACTGAATTTGTGGTTCTAAGGTTTGAATACCATCGTCGATAAAAATTGAGGTATCACGCTCAAAGTTAAGCTGAGAATATAAGCGCACTTTTGGCAATGTGCGCGAAACATTATCACTATACTGTGTACCCTGTAAATCACCGTCTTGTTTATAGTTAGTTTGCAATAAGCTCACTTCAGATAAAAACGACCAGGCATACTCTTTGTAATCAAAGCGTGCTTTAGGTTCTATATGCACGCGAGTTGCTTGATCAATAACCGCTGAGCTATTAGTAAAGTGGCTCAGCTCCCCTGAAACAGTAAAATCGAAGTAATCAATTTTCCACGGCGTAGTTTGTGTAAAGCTAACTTGCGGTAAGGCTGTATATGACTCTAAGTGGTCACCGAGTACTTCAAAGTTTTGTATTTTTATATCAGTACGCCACATCTCGCCCATGTGAGTTAGTGAGCCGGTACGATAAAGCTGAGTATCGGTTTTACTTGCATAAGTTGAGTTTAAATCAGTGAGGTAGTTATCATCACTGACATTGGTAATATCAATACTGGCTCGCCAGTCTTCGCCTATATAGCTTTTTTGTTGCCAATGAAACAAAAAACGCTCGTCAAGCTCAGGCTCTGAGTCATCTTTATTTAAGTATTCAACAGCCACTAAACCTTGGTGTTCTGGAGTTAGATATCTAAATTCAGTTTGTAGCTGTAAACCTTTACGTGACATATAACGCGGCGTAATGGTTGCATCATAGTTTGGAGCAATATTCCAATAATAAGGCGTAATAGTCTCTAACCCATAACGATCTGAACTTGAAAAGCTGGGCGTTAATAAGCCTGACTTACGGCGCTCATCGAGTGGGAAAGTAAAATAAGGTAAATAGAGTACTGGCGTGTCTAAAATACGTAGCACCGCATTGTAGGTTTCACCCCAGCCTTCTTCTCGTGATAAATTAATTTCGTCGGCTTCAATAGCCCACACAGGCGTATTACCTGGGCAAGCAGTAAAGCTTGCATTCATCAGCATTAAGCCAGACTTGTCGATGGTGAGTTTTTCCGCGCCGCCTTTGCCTTGCTGTTGTGTTAGGCTGTATTGTGCGCCTAATAAGCTAAATGCTGAGTTGTTTAAATCGGCGTTTAAGCCCGCACTTTGAACTTTACTCACATAATCGCGATAGGTAATAGGGCCGGTAGCATTGAGCAGGCCGCGTTGTTTATCAATCAGTGCTGATTGTGCGGACAAACTCATGTTAACGGTGTTAATATTAACATTGCCAGTAAATTCAGCGCTTTGTGTGCCTAAAAGCTCAACGTCATCAGCGCTGATATCAACCGTTCCAAGCTCAAGGCCAGCTAGCGGTTGCCAAGCTCTGGTTTGCATTGAAGTGCCACAAAAATTGTGTGTCAGTTCAGTTTCGGCAAGCGATGGTGCGCTCAGTACGCTTAGCATCAAAATGCCCCAGGTTTTGCTCATTTATCGACCTTTATGCTCTGTGATTAGTTACAAGCTATACATAATAAAGGAAAACAATGGCAAAGTAATTAGTGAAAAATAGATAGCTTATAAAATGACACGCTTTGAGAGTTTACAACAGTTTATTAATACTCACTTTAGTGAGCAATCCTGCGCGCTTAATGCAATAACCGCAGATGCCAGTTTTCGCCGTTACTATAGATTAAATTTTGAAAATAAAAGCTTTATTGTGATGGACTCCGATCCAAAAAAAGTTAACAACGTCCCTTATATTGCATTAAATAAGGTGTTTTCTGAGCAGGGCTTTTTATTGCCATCCATTATTTATAGTGACGAGCAGCAAGGCTTTTTTATTTTAAGTGATTTGGGCAGCACCCATTTAGCTGACTTGCTTGATGATGCCAATCGAAGTGAGTATTACCAGCAGCTGATCAGTTTAAGTGCCAAGTGGGCTAAAACGCCAAAAGCACCGGCAATGAACCCGTACGACAGTGATTTTATTGCACTTGAGTTGGATATTTTTAAAAACTGGTTGGTTAATGATTTTATTAGTGCAGAGCTCAGCACTGAGCAACAAAATATTTGGCAAACAAGCACTTCGTTGTTAATCAATACACTGCTTGAACAACCTACAGTGACTATGCACCGTGATTACCATAGTCGTAATATTATGCGCTGCGAGCAGCAATGGGCAATTATTGATTATCAAGACGCGGTACAAGGCCCATTATGTTATGACTTGGTCTCGCTTTTAAGAGATTGTTACTTTAAGTTGCCTAATGACGAGCTTACTCACTTACTCGAGTTTGGCTATGACGAATTTAAGCGCCAAGGCTTAATAACTAATGAGTCATTTGCACAATTTAAGTATTGGTTTGATTTAACCGGCTTGCAGCGGCATTTAAAAGCGGCGGGTATTTTTTGTCGCTTGTACCTACGTGATGGCAAAAAAGGTTACTTAGCGAATATACTTCCTACGCTTGAATACGTAATAGAGGTAGCGGCACAATATCCGGAGCTTTACGACTTATCAGATTGGATAAAAGCTAGCGTGATGCCAAAGGTACAGCAGCGGTTAAAAGAGGAACAATTATGAAGGCCATGATTTTAGCTGCTGGACGCGGAAAACGCATGATGCCGCTCACCGCACAGCTGCCAAAACCTATGTTATGTGTGGCAGGTAAGCCACTTATTGAACATCATATTATGCGCTTAAAAGCGGCTGGCATTAGCCAAATTGTGATTAACCTTGCGTGGCAAGGAGATAAAATAAAAGCCTATTTTGCAGATGGCAGTGCATGGGGGGTAACCATAACCTATAGCCAAGAGGTGACTGGCGGGCTTGAAACTGCAGGGGGTATTATTCAAGCACTTCCTTTACTCGGTGAGTCATTTATTGTGATTAATGGTGATGTTTACAGCGATTACGATGTTAGCGCATTAATGCAGCTGCATTTACAGCCAAAAGAGGCGCACATTGTATTGGTTGAAAACCCTGCGCATAACCCAGAAGGCGATTTTACCCTAAGTCATTTACCTAATAGTGAACAGCGCTATACCTTCTCTGGAATTGGCCGTTATCAAGCTGATTTTTTTGAAGGGTTGACCCCTGGTATCCGCCCGTTAGGGCCTTTACTGCGTGAAAAATTAAATGAACATTTAGTCTCCACTGAACTCTATATTGGCCAATGGGACGATATAGGCACACCAGAGCGTTTATCAACTCTTAACCAACAATTAGCGCCATAAGCTAAATATAAAACACTAGAGGTAAGTTTTAAAATGTGGGGAAAAATTCTCGGTTTCTGTTTTGGTTTTATGTTTGGCAAAATATTTGGCGCCATTTTAGGCTTATACCTAGGCCATATGTTTGATAAAAGTCTAAAGAAAGATTTTGATAAGGCAGGCGGCTTTTCTAATTTATTTAAAGGTGATGATGTTAACGAGCGCCAAGCACTGTTTTTCTCTAGCTGCTTTGCGGTAATGGGACATATTGCCAAGTCAAATGGGCGTGTTAGCGAAACCCATATTAAAGCAGCGACGCTGTTTATGGATGAAATGGGCTTAAAAGGCGAAGAACGCCGTGAAGCGCAGCAGGCGTTTCAATCGGGTAAAGACAGCGACTTTTCACTTAAAGACACGGTTTATGACTTTAAAGAACGCTTTGCTAAACGTTACGATTTACTGCAGTTATTTTTAGAAATTCAAATCCAGATGGCGTTTTCTGACGGGGTACTTGCCGCACAAGAAAAGCAATTACTGCAAGAAGTTAGTAAGCAGTTGGGCGTATCTAAAGCGCACTTTGCGTTTGTGCTAAAACGTTATCAAGCAGAGTTTAATTTTAGGCAGCAACAGCAGCGCTTTAGACAGCAGCAAAGTCAAAGTAGTAGTTACCGAGAAGGCTCAGGGCATCATGTACCGTCAAGTAATGATATGAATCGCTCGCAGGCATTGGCCTTATTAGGGCTAAATAAAGACGCCTCGCAACGTGATATTAAACTAGCGTACCGTAAGCTTATGGCTCAGCACCATCCTGATAAACTGGTATCTCAAGGTTTACCTAAGCACATGATGGAAGTGGCAGTTAAAAAAAGCCAAGATATTCAAGCGGCATACGAGTATTTAAAAAAGGCGGCGTAAAAAACCGTCTATTTCTTTGCTCAAGCGTGCATGTTGCTGCGGCGCGTCGCGCAATCCAAACAGCTGGCGCTGGCGGTAATCAAACTTTGCATTACGGTTAACCCAACGCTGACGGTTTTTAAGGTTCATTAAAATATCGTTATGATCGCCTGAAAAATAAATATCTAATAACGCAGGTGTCACTAAAGAGGTGGTTTGGCTCAAACGCGCATTACGCTGTGAATTTGGTAAAAAGCTACTTAAACTAATAAATGCATTGATCTGTAAATCTGAAAAATCAGCATAGTGCTCCATTAATACTCCCGCACTGGTTCCTTGAGCAATAACCACGATATCATTCGAGGCTTCAATCGCTTGCTGATAGAGGGCCTCATAGCGAGCAATTAAATTTGTTTTGTAGTTATCTAATACGTCAACATTGACCTGCTCAATATAATCAACATGATGAGGCGGGTCAGTTGGCGTGCTGTTATCTGCTGCAGCCGGTTGATTATCTGCCTCGCTGCTCTGCTCAGCAGCTTGCCAATTAATATCGGGCACCGTCATAGCGTAAGTGCTATAGCCATGGTTATTTAACTCTTTGCGCAAAAAGTTCATGCCAGAACTGTTTGTAGGGCTCGATTGCCAGTCGGGTATTAGAATCACCACACCTCTAAAATCAGCGCTCATGTACTCACGATGTAAGGTTAAAAATGGGGTGTCGCCAAGCTCAATGGTTTTAATTTCATCCCCTGGTGCCAAGCGTTTAATATCATTTTCAATAATAGTTGAGTGGGCTGTAGGGGCTATATGTTCTACTGCATATGCTTGCCAATGCATTAATATGCAAACAGCTGACAATGCATACAGTGACATTTTTATAAATTGCGCAACAACCATAATAAACTCAAACAATAAAGATTATTTAGGTATCGGCGCGAGGCTATAAAAGTTTAGCTATTTGCGTGTTTATTTAAAACTCGGGGTCAGCTTCAAACGTGAGTACTTGCTCTGTAACAGGATGCTTTAGTTGCAGCATTTGTGCATGCAGCTGTAATCGAGGTGCCGCAGCAAGTGCGTCTTTGTGGGCATATAAACGATCGCCTAAAATAGGGTGGCCTAAGCTTAACATATGCACGCGCAGCTGGTGGGAACGCCCTGTTATGGGAGTAAGCTCTACACGGGTTGCCTGTGCTTCGCGCTCAAGCACTTTAAAATGAGTAAGCGAGGGCTTGCCATTGTCGTGATCAACCATTTGCTTAGGACGGTTCGGCCAATCACAAATAAGCGGTAAATCAACGGAGCCGGTTTCACTTTCAAGTTGCCCATAAACTCGCGCAATGTAACGTTTTGCCGTTTCGCGCTCTTGAAATTGCATACTTAAATGCCGATGAGCGGCTTTGTTCATTGCTAAGCAAAGTATGCCTGAGGTAGCCATATCTAAACGGTGAACAATTTTAGCCGTAGGAAAAACACGGTTGACGCGATTAATTAAGCTATCAGCATGTTTTGGGTCTTTACCTGGTACGGTAAGTAACTCGCTGGGCTTATTTACAATAAGTAAATCATCGTCTTGAAACAGTATAGTTAAATACGGGCTCATAGGGGGATTGTAATTAACTAACACGGCAGACCTCAGTGATTTTGAAGTGCGCTATTTTAGTGGAGTGAGCGCAAAGGCTCAAGTAAAAAGCGCGATATAAATATCGCGCTTTTTTCAATACACACGCTAGTTAATCTTTAACTAACGACTGACAGCTTATAGCTCAAAGCTAGATCCCTTAGTGAGAAACCACAATTAAACGAATGGCATCGAGTTTTAACTGCGCTTTTTCAATATGTGCGGTTAGCTCATTGCGTTGTTTATCGTAAAAAGTAATTTCTTCTTGGCGAATATTTGGGTTTATTTGTTTAAGTGCCTCTAAACGCTGCTGCTCTTCGCTTAACGATGTTTGCATTTTAGCTAATGACTCTGCACGAATAACATCTAGCTTTTGTTGCGCCATGTCTTTTGCTGTGTTGATCATTGGATGAACCGCACTTTGTAATGCACCTGCTAATTTACTCGCCGTTTGACGACCTACCGCAGATAGTTGCTGATTAAAGCCATCAAAGCCAACGTTTTCGCCTAAGTTATTACTGCTCTTATCGAGTAAAATACGAATTGGCGTAGGCGGTAAAAAGCGGCCCACTTGCAGTACTTTTGGTGCCATTGCTTCGGCAACAAAGATTAGCTCAACAAAAAAGGTGCCTGGTGGTAACTTTTTGTTTTTAAGTAACGCCACCGATGAACTACCAAAGTCATCATCGCAAATCATGTCCATAGTGCCTTGCACCATAGGATGATCCCAACTAATAAAGTGCACATCTTCTTGTGAAAGAGCGGTATCACGGTCAAATGTTACTGTCATTCCATCGTCTTTTAGCGATGGGAACGAAGCGTTTAACATGTGCTCAGTGGGTTTTAAAATAATGGTGTTTTCACCTTTATCTTCTTGGCTTACACCAAAGGTGTCGAACACGTTGATCATGTAGCTTGGCAGTTCAAACTGGTTATCGAGCTTTTCAATGTCAGCTACAAGTGAGTCAGCAGCACCTTGTCCCGATGAATGTAGCTCTAGTAAGCGATCTCGACCACTTTCCATTTGCTTACGTAATATTGCATTCTTTTGTGCTACTTGCTCAAGGAGTGGATCTAGCTCATCTTCATCACAATTATGAGCTGCAATGTACTCAAGTAAATCTTCGTTAAACTCTTTATACAGCAACTGCCCAGTGGTTGATGTGCTTTCAAACGCATCTAAGCCTTCGTTATACCAACGCAGTAGTACTTCTTGTGCCGTGTTTTCAAAATAAGGCACGTGAATGTTCACATCTTGTGTTTGCCCTATACGGTCTAATCGACCAATACGTTGCTCAAGTAAATCGGGGTTGAGTGGTAAATCAAATAACACTAAGTGATGTGAGAACTGGAAGTTACGACCTTCTGAACCAATTTCTGAACACAGTAATATTTGTGCGTTATCGTATTCATCGGCAAAGAATGCCGCAGCGCGGTCACGTTCAATAATCGACATACCCTCGTGGAACACAGAGGCTTTAATTGCTTCGCGTTCACGTAATATTTGCTCAAGGCTAATTGCTGTTTCGGCTTTAGCACAAATAAGAAGTACTTTTTCACGCTTGAGTGTTTTTAGCGTTTCAATTAACCAATCTACGCGAGGGTCAAATAATCCCCAACTTGCGCTTTCACCTTCAAATTCTTGAAATATTTTTTCAGGGAAAAGTGCACGTTGCGCACTGAGCTCGGCATTTTGAATGCCACTCATATTACCCAGTACGGTCATTGCTGTTTTGTATTGCTTAGGTAATGCCATTGGGTAGGCATGTAATTTACGGCTAGGGTAGCCATCAATGCCACTGCGGCTATTTCTAAATAATATGCGCCCAGTGCCATGGCGATCCAGTAACATATTGAGTATTTCTTTGCGTGCAGCAAGGTCGCCTTGTTGGGCTTTTTCAAGGATATCGGTGATATCTGTTTCTTTTAATAGCTCAATTAATGTGGCTTTTGCGCTGTCATCCAGTGCTTGTTCTTGTAATAACTGATTAGCAGCTTCGGCAACGTCTTTGTAGTTTGCTTCTTCTTCTTTAAACACGTCATAGTCGTAAAAACGATCTGGATCGAGCAGTTGTAAACGAGCAAAATGACTACGATGACCCAGTTGGTCTGGCGTAGCGGTAAGAAGAATTAGCCCTGGAATATCTTGGCTCAGCTCAGCCATACGTTGGTATTCGGCACTGGGTTTATTGTTGTTAATGCTTAAATGATGCGCTTCATCGATTACTAATAAATCCCAGTCGGCCAACGTAGCTTGTTCAAACCAGCGTTTTTTCTTGGTTAAAAACTCAAGGCTAGTAAGTACCAGTTGCTCGGTATCAAATACATTGGGTGAATCAGCAAACGCTTCGTCGCAGCGTTCTTCATCAAAAATTGAAAAACGTAAATTAAAACGGCGTAGCATTTCTACTAACCATTGGTGTTGCAGGTTCTCAGGCACAACAATAAGCACACGGCTGGCACGACCGCTAATAATTTGCTGATGCAAAATCATGCCCGCTTCAATAGTTTTACCTAAACCTACTTCATCAGACAGTAATACCCGCGGTGCAAAACGTTTACCGACTTCTTGAGCAATATAAAGCTGATGCGGAATAAGATTAGCGCGTTGACCAATTAAGCCTTTAATAGGTGATTGCTGACGTTCAAACTGATGTAACCAGGTTTGATAGCGCAAAGTATACCGATCAAAACGGTCCACTTGGCCTGCAAATAAGCGGTCTTGCGGTTTATTGAACTTGATAAAGTGGTCTAAAAAAGTTTCTTTTAATTGTGCTTTTTCACCGTTATCAACACGTTCACCGTGATAGCACAGTAATTCGCCTTGTACTTCAATTGACTCAACTTGTAATTCCCACTCCTCAACGCTTCGGATCACATCACCAGGATTAAATGCTACGCGGGTTACCGGAGCTTCTGCAGAAGAATAAACACGGTTTTCACCACTGGCAGGAAATAAAATGCTGACCTGGCGGCCATCAATGGCAACAACGGTGCCTAATCCTAAATCTGACTCTGTGTCACTTATCCAACGCTGACCTAAGGAAAAATTCATGTATGTCTCGTCTATGAAGAAAAAGGCGGCTATGTTACCTGTTAGATAACACCACTGCAAGGCGCTATTTGCCTGACTTTTAATTAATTTTATAAGTATGAATTATTACCAACCCTAAGCGCTCATTAGTGCGTCGATTTTGTGGAAAATTCAAACTAAATGATATTTGTCATAAAACAGACTTTTATGACAAATAGACTAAACTCAAAATATACCTAAGTAATTAATCAAGTTTATTAGTAACCACTGATTAGTTTATTGGGTATAGCATAAAAATCATAAAACGTAAGGAAAGTACTATGGGAAAAGCTTCAAATTTTGATAGTAAAATGTATGTGCTAGATACCAATGTATTACTTCACGAACCCCTCGCGTATTTGTCATTCCAAGAGCACCAAGTGGTTATCCCAATGACCGTATTGGAAGAACTTGATCATATAAAAGATAGAAAACACGATGTGAGCCGCGATGCGCGAGTGGCTATTCGTGGCCTTGATGGGGTGTTGAGTCAGGCAACTCCCGAACAAATGTTACAAGGTGTGGCGCTGCCAAGGAATAAACAAGGCGGATCGACAGGCAGCTTAATTATTGTAAACGACCATTTATTTGCCGATTCTATTTCTGGTTTGCCGGGTAATGAAAACGACCACCGTATTATTAATTGTGCGGTGCATTTACAAAACCAGCACAGCGATAAAAAAGTCATATTAGTAACTAAAGATATTAACATGCGCTTAAAAGCCAAAGGGGCAGGGCTTAAATATGTTGAAGACTATCGTACTGATCAATTAATTGACGATATTGATTTACTCACCAGTGGTTATAAAAAAATTGAGGGCGATTTTTGGCAGCATGTCGGCCAGTGTAATACTGAGCAACACGGACGTGAAACAGTTCATCATATCCCTAAAGATTTAATTCCTGATGTGTTTTGTAATGAATATTTACTTGATGATGGCGATCAGTTTGCCGCTAGAGTTAAATCGTATGATGGTGAGCATATTACCATTAAAGATATTGGTGCAGAGCGATTGATGCATCAAAGTGCATGGGGAATAAAGCCAAAAAATATTTACCAAGCAATGGCTCTTGATGCCTTGCTCGACACGTCTATTGAGCTTGTTATTTTAACCGGCCCTGCGGGATGTGGTAAAACTTTACTGGCACTTGCGTGTGCGCTAGAGATGGTGATTGAAAAAGGTATTTACGACAAAGTCATTGTAACCCGTAATACCCCTGAAATTGCAGAATCAATTGGCTTTTTGCCTGGTACCGAGGAAGAAAAAATGGCGCCTTGGTTGGCTGCCATAACCGATACCTTAGAAGTGCTGCATAAAGGTGATGAAAACCCAATTTCGAGCCGTAATTACATTATGGAAAAAGCCAATATTCAGTTTAAGTCGGTGAATTTTATGCGCGGACGCAGTATTCAAAATGCGGTAGTGATTTTAGATGAAAGCCAAAACTTAACAGCTTCTCAGCTAAAAACCATTATTACCCGCTGCGGAGAAGGAACAAAATTAATTTGTACTGGGAATTTAGCTCAAATAGACAGTAATTATTTAACGGCGGTTACTTCGGGGCTTACCTATATTGTAGAGCGGTTTAAACATTTTGAGGGTGGTGCTACCGTAAATCTTAATGGGGTAGTACGCAGTCGACTGGCTTCGTTCGCCGAGGAAAATTTATAACTTGCGCTTAACATCTTGGCTCTATAGTCTACAGTTTGATTTTTGAGCTAATAATTGGGTAGGTCGTTGAATTTTTTACCGCTAAAACATTATCATCGCTCTGTTTTTGTGGCGTTAGCAATCCCTTTATTGGTGGCCTCTTTTTTGTGTTTGCATTTTTATGATATAAAAATGGACCGTGCAATAACAAAAAAGACCACCGATTTTAGTGCGTTATCGGCGCAGCTTGACCATGATATGCAAGCCATGGACGATTTACTTAATGCGATGTTTATTATGTATGACAAACACGCCCCACAACCAGCGAATCAGGCCTTCACAAAAAACATTAATCAATACGAGCATTATTATTATAGCCAGATAGCACATTTTAATGGCGAAATAGTAGGAAAAGGCCAATTTAGCTATTCCGAACAGGCATTATCACGCTGGCAAAAAGTCATGTCGCTGGCTCCGTCTTTCAATACTGCTCTAGCGCTGCTTTCGTCGCTGCATTCTGTAGCCTATGTTGATGAGCGCGGCTTTGCTTATTTAGCTCGGCGTAACAATACACAAAGTTATATTTTAACGCAGGTACTTAATGGCGACTTTAAACCTTTACCTTCAGCGAACACACTCACTTCAAGTGCCGTTATTAAAGTAGACAATAACGCATATTTTGCAGTTGGCCGACAGCGAGAGCTTAACTCCTCAGATTATATTGTTTTAATATATGACTTACAGGCTATCTCTAGTTGGTTGAAAAAAATAACCTCAAAGCAAGGCGAGTATGTTTTTATCAACCAAGAGAATGAAATTATTGCCAGTTCACAGCAGCCAATTAATCAAGCCATAAAGTTATCGACCTATTGGCCTAATACTATTAGCCCCTCACAAAAGAGTATTGCGCGGGCAGACTCATTATTTTTAATTCAGCCTTCAAAAAAGAACCCTATTCATCTGGCGTATCTTGCTGACAAGCACACTCTCTCAAGCGGTATTGTGTATGAAGTATTGATAGAGTTTATTTCGTTAGCTTTATTTTTATGTTTAATGTTTTACATCTTTTTTTGGTTAAGCAAACGTATATTTATCAAACCTATGACCGAGTTGATGCGTTATTTAGAGCATCATAACGATGACAATAGCGGGTATTTAAATTACCAAATACCGTTAAACTGGCAACCTTGGTTTGCTCGGGTAAAAGCTATTTTTGCGAAAAATGAGCATTTAGTTATTTCTTTGCAAAATGCTAATCAAAAGTTAGATGATCAAGTACAGCAACAATCGCAAAAGCTAAAACATAGCGACCAAGCAAAAGAGCGTCATTTAGCGTTATTAAACACAGTACTTAATAGCGTGCCTGATTTTATTTATTTTAAAAATACAGAAGGCATTTTTTTAGGCTGTAATAAAGCGTTTGAGTTGTTTATTGGAAAAACTCAAGGTGAACTCCTTGGGCAGCAAATACACAACATAAGTAACGAGTATGAACAAATTAGTTTGCTGGAATATCAAGTATTACAGCATAAAATGCAAATTCAGCAGCGCATAGATGTTGCTGAGCGAACTTATCAGTTAACCATTGCTCCCTTTTACAATGAACAGCAGCAATTATTAGGAACTATGGGGGTTGGCCGTGATATTACAGAACAACAACATACTTTGTATGCATTAAAAGAGTCTGAATCTATATTTAGAAGCGCAATTGAATTTGCCGCAAATGGGGTGTTTTTACTCTCGCTTGAGTACGCTATTTTACAGGTAAACAAAGCCGCACGAAAATTATTTTCCAAGCATGATAAATTAACCGATACTCCTTTTTATGCGCTTTTTAATGATACGCAATGGCAGGAGCTTGAAGCATTACTACAGCAATTATTAAATAATAAGAAAAGGGTGTTTCACTTAACCTTGGCTCATACCCAATTAAATGCCTGGTTACAGTTGAGTATGTCGTTAATTTGGAATGAAAATAGTCAGCCGCTTTATTATGTTATTCATATTCAAGATGTTACAGAACTTACCAAAGCCAAAGATGATGCAGAGCGTGCCACGTTAGCTAAAAGCCGTTTTATTGCTAATTTAAGCCACGAAATACGCACCCCCCTCAATGCCGTGTTGGGATTATTGGATATGCTCGCAGAGCACGGGTTAACACAGCGGCAAATTCAACAAACTAGCCAAGCAAAATATGCGGCCAATAATTTGTTGCAGATGCTAAATAGTATGCTTGATTTTGCCCGCGTTGAAAGTAAAGAAGCAACGCTGCAATTAGCGCCATTGTGCTTAGTTGATTTGATTGATACCTGCGAAAGTTTAATTTTACCTTTATGCCAAACAAAACAGATACAGCTAAAAATCGACATAGACTCGCAAATTTCTCCATTTTTAGTCGGCGATACAATTCGTTTGCAACAAGTATTAGGTAACTTACTTACCAATGCCGTTAAGTTTACCAATAAAGGCAGTGTGACATTAAAAATGACATTACAGCCGAGCCAGAGCCATACAGAGCAGCGTATTTGTTTTCAGGTTATCGATACGGGAGTGGGGATTGCTCAAGCGGATCAACGCCGTTTATTTGATGCCTTCACGCAAGGTGATGAATCATCTACTCGCTTGCATCAAGGGGTTGGCTTAGGGCTGGCAATTGTAAAGCATAGTGTGGCATTAATGGGAGGTGAAATTGCACTCAGTAGCGATAAAGGCCATGGCTGTCATTTTTACTTCACGCTTGATTTAGCGACAGATACCGAGAAATCAGCAAGCTTTACAGATAGACTATTACTGATCACCAGCGCGAAGAGTCAGTTGCTTAATCAGGTTATTACCGCGCATCCTTTTTTCAATAATCAAGCTCTTGAAATAGTCGTAACTGATCCTGATTGTTTGCAACAAGCGCATAGCATTGTAATCGATGCTGATGACGTACCTGCCTTTCTCACGTCAGCAATAAAAGCAGTATTAAACACTCGTACTACTTCATTCATCGTTATAGAGCACTCGCAACCGAGTCAGCTTTCAATAAATGACTCTTTTATTAGCCAGTATTTACCGCGCAGTGCACTGGCGCAGCGGTTACTTAGTTTAACCCCTGAAAAGTTAAAGAAAGTAACTCAATATAAAGCGGATAAACCACAGGAAGAAATAGCGGGAACCTTAGTATTAGCCATAGATGATAACCCGCTCAATCTCGACATTATTAGCAGTATATTGTGTAAAGCCGAAGTGAATGTTGTGACTGCTAGTGATGCTAAGCAGGGGGTTGAATGGGTGAATATATTGCGCCCCGATTTAGTTTTAATGGATATTCAAATGCCGGGTATTGATGGCTATCAAGCAACCCAAAGAATACGCCAACAGTTTGACGCCCAGCAATTGCCTATTTTTGCATTAACTGCACATTGTGAGCCTGCCGATATTGCACGTTCATTGAATAGTGGTATGAATAAACATTTAACTAAGCCCGTGGTTGCGCCTATTTTATTTGCATCGATAGCTGATTTAGGCATATCTAAGCCTTGCTTTTTTGATAAAACCTTCGCTTTGACACAGTTCAATGATGATGAGAAGCTATTGCAAAGCATGCTTACTAAGTTAGCGGTGTTAAGTGAGTCATATTCAGCTGAGCTTCAAAAAGACATACCTACTATTGAAATGGTACGCTTAGTGCATAGTCTAAAAGGGATAGCAGGAAACTTAGGGTTTAACCGATTATTATTATGTGCTCAACATACTGAGCAATTATTAAAAGTGGGCGACAAGAACGCTAATGCTGCAATTAAAGAGCTGATAATACAGTTAAAACAAGTTCATATTTATATAAAAATTTTAGATGTAAGCAATGATAAATAAAGCAAAAATATTAATTGTAGATGACGATGCGCTTAACCGAATCATTTTAGAAAAAACCTTAAGCGATGAGCATGATGTTTACTTAGTGACAAGCGGTGAAGACGCGCTGGCGTTTGTTAAACACACGCAAGTAGACTTAATCATTTTAGATATCATGATGCCTGGTATGAATGGTTATGAAGTACTCGTACAGCTAAAAGAGAACAGTATAAGCCAGGCTATTCCTATTATTTTTATCTCTGCAAACAACCGTCATGAAGATGAGGCAAAGGGGCTAGAGCTCGGCGCAATGGATTATATTGGTAAGCCATTTAGTGCCGCTATTGTGAAAGTTAGAGTGCGGAACCAGTTATTAATTAAGCAAAAAAATGATTTGCTAGAAATGCTTGCCTCTATTGATGGCTTAACAGAAATACCCAATAGACGTTATTTAGATGAGAACTTAGAAAGAGAGTGGCGTAGAAGTAAGCGTAACTACTCTCCTTTGTGCGTTTTACTCATAGATATTGATCATTTTAAACGTTATAACGACTACTATGGCCACCGAGCTGGAGACGAATGTTTAAAAACAGTGGCAAAAACGTTAGCCGCGCAATGTGAGCGTGGCAGTGATTTTGTTGCGCGTTACGGCGGTGAAGAATTTGTGGCCGTATTACCAGAAACCAATCAGCAAGGTGCAATCGCTTTTGCCAACAAGTTACGTAACGCCGTTAATGATTTGAATATTGAACATAATGCGTCTTTAAACGCTACACACGTCACCATTAGCATCGGTATTGCTTCTAGTGAGAGTAGCCAAGCTTACACTGAAAAAGCATTGTTAGAAGAAGCTGACTCCGGTTTGTATAATGCGAAAAAGTTAGGGCGCAATCAAATTAGCGCCCAATAAATGCTGTAGTTACTTAGTTTGTCAGCATTTGCAGTGCTGAGGCACCAATACCAACTAATTTATCATTTTTAAATACCAACGGTGTGCATTCATCTTTAGTCATTTTACCATCTGAATGGATGCTGTGCGTTGCATAAAATAAGACTTGGTAAACATCCTCTTCTTTTTTGAGTAATTCGGTGAAGTCAGGTGTTTTTAGGGTTTTTAATACCGACTGATAAGAGCTATCCATTGCCAAGCCTGAAATAATTTCACGATTATTCTTATGTGTTGCTTGCCAGCTAGAAGAACTATTACCAGCCCAATGACCTTCCGCTTCGCCATCGGATACAGCAATAACACAGCCAGTTAAAAAAGGAGCGGTGAGGGCGGCGATTAAAAGTGTTTTTTTCATTTTTTATTATCCTAGATGATTAATTACAGACTTTAGAGCAAAGACTAGGCCAGTTTTTTAATCCTTAAAAATCAATTGCTTATTTTTAAAGTGATTTTTGAGTTAGTGGCTTTTTTAAGAAATAAAATTAAAAAGCCACTTTTTAGTTATTTTGACTAACTTAATTTAACGGCATTAAACCAAGCGATTACGCGACTCTTGTTGACTAAATGCAGCGATATTTAAACTCACTTCTTTAACCAAGCGCACAATAGATTCGGTACTGGCCCACGCTATATGTGGGGTTAGTAGTAAGTTATCTCCCGTGTAATTGGCCAGTGGATTGTTGTGCTCAGCAGGCTCTTTAGTTAGTACGTCAACACCTGCACCAGCAATCACATTGGTTTTTAAGGCTTGTGCTAAGTCGGCTTCGTTAATGATCCCCCCGCGCGCGGTGTTAATAATAAGCGCAGTTGGTTTCATCATTTTTAATTCATTAAGCGTAATTAAGTCACGCGTTTCATCATTAAGTGGGCAATGTACGCTGATAATATCCGCTGTTTTTATTGCGGTTTCAAAAGGCGTGCGTCCTTGGCGACACTCAGCACCTTTGCGCTCTGCAACAATGACATGAGCACCAAAGGCTTCAGCCACTTTAGATACAGCATTGCCCAGAGTTCCCCCACCAATAATGGCTAATGTTTTACCCTGAATGTCATTAAAGCTGTAATCAAGGCGACAAAACATTTCACTTTTTTGCCATGCGCCTTGTTGGCAGTCCGCTTGGTAGCGATGAGTATTGCCTAATAAGTTAGTAATTAACGAAAAGGTATGCTGCACAACCGAGGGGGTTGAATAACCAGCAACATTGGTTACCGCAATGCCTAAATCTTTCGCGGCATTTAAATCAACATTATTGGTGCCGGTGGCACTAACACAAATAAGTTTGAGTGATGTTAATTGTGCCATGGTGTCACGATTAATCACTACTTTATTGGTGATTAACACCTCTGCATTTTGGCTATGTGCTAGCACTTGCTCTGGGCTAGTTAGCTGATGCACGGTAAGCTTTCCCAGTGCTGAGATACAATCAAGTGAGGTGTTTGCCAGTGTAGCGTTATCAAGAATTGTTATGTTCACGGTGTGTCCTAATAGTGTATGTGTTAAGGGAATAATAACCCCTGTACGCAAAATGCTTGTGATAAAAAGAGTATCATCTATTTGAATGTTATTGGGTTTATCATATTGCGTTTACATTAGCAGTTGTAGAGCCATATTTAAATGTGGTCTGCCCACTGACGGTTAACTTGCATGTTATTATGATCAACTGCCTTGCTAAGTTAACTTGAACAAAGTGCTGTTAGTAGGGTCTACCCATTTAAATTAATAATTAATAGCCATAGTTTATATGTATGCGTTGTTAGCAAGACAGCTTGGCTCGGCGTTAAACTATAACGCTATGAAAACTCAGTAAATCGAACTTTAGTATTGCTAGTTTCGTATTTTTGATTGAGTTATAATCAAAATCAGACACAGCGGGGCGTTTTAACGCGCCGTTTTTAACTTTGTAGATGCAGTAAATGATTGAATTAGAAGATAAGTACGCAGATATAAGACCTTACAATGACGATGAAGTTGCCGCCTCATTAACGCGATTAATTAATGATAATGCGTTCATTGATGTAATTGCAAAATACAATTTGCCACGCTTTATATCCGCAGTTGGGTTTTTAGCACGCGCTATAATAAAGCATCAGTTGCGCAAAAAGTGGGGCAAAGTTAAAACGGTTGAAGATGTACAAAATGAAGTGGCACATTACTTAAATAAATTAATAAAACGTACCACCTCAAAAGTCACTTTTTCTGGCTTAGAAGACTTAGACCCTAATCAAGCCTATCTTTTTGTTTCAAACCACAGAGATATTGTACTTGACCCTGCACTGGTTAATTGGGGCTTATTCCAGCATAAAATGAAAACAGTGAGAATTGCGATTGGCGATAACTTGCTGCAAATTCCTTACATTACTGAGCTTATGCGCTTAAATAAAAGTTTTATTGTGAAACGCTCAGCAAAAGCCCCAAAAGAGATGTTAAAAGCGCTGACTCAGTTATCGGCTTATATTTATGATTCACTCAGTAGCGGGCACTCAATTTGGATTGCCCAAAAAGAAGGGCGCGCTAAAGATGGGGTTGATCAAACTGATCCTGCGCTTTTAAAAATGTTGCAACTTAATGGCCGTAAACAAAAGAAAGAATTTGGCGAATACATTAAAGAGCTCAAAGTGGTGCCGGTTGCAATCTCTTACCAATACGAACCATGTGCAATTGCCAAGGCAAAAGAGCTATATCATAAACAACATCATGGGAAGTATGTTAAATCGGCGGGTGAAGATATTGCCAGCATTGTTGAAGGGTTTAGTTCAGCCAAAGGGCATGTGCATTTATCGTTTGGTCAGCCCATTGAGTCAGGTTGTGACAGTGCCGATGAACTGGCAAAAACCATTGATAAGCAAATTATTGATTCGTTTTACTTACACCCAGGCAACTTTATTGCTGCTGGCTGCACTGAGGCGGTGATCAATAAAAATGACGCAGCACAGTTTGAAGAACGTTTGGCCAAGGTGCCAGAAGAGTTAAGGGCTTTGGTTTTAGCTATGTATGCCAAGCCATTTCATCGAAAAACACAAGTAGATGAACAAAGCTGTGAGCAGTAATTAACAGTTTAAGCTAACAACAAAGCAGCAATTTATTTGCTGCTTTTTTTTTGCACAAAAATAGCGCTATACTCAGGCTATGCTTTTAATACCGGAGGGTAAAATGCAACAAATTGAAATATTTGATATTCCTAGCCCTTGTAAAGGTATTTGCTTAGTTAATAATCGCGGTTATTGCAAAGGCTGCTATCGCAGTCGCGATGAACGTTTTTCTTGGAATTCGTTAACGAATTCCCAAAAGAAAAAAGTATTGAGTTTATGCCAGCAGCGCTATAAACGTTACTTACAGCAAAAAAATAAAGTGGCACAATCATCACCGCAAGCAGATCAACAAGGTTTTGATTTTTAAAACTGTAGGTTGTATTTTGACCTGAGTTTTGCAACTGTGCCGTTATTGTGTAACTTATCCAGTGTTGCTTCTAGCTGGGGAACAATATCCGCATGACTGTTATGTAAATAATGATAAAGCGGGTAGGTTGCAACTACTTGTTTTTCATAGCAGCCTAAAGAGGGGGGAATGGTTTTATTTGCCATCGCAAAATCAATAAGTAACGCTCCTTGTACTTTTTGCTGGATCAGTAAGTTAAGCTGCGTATTATTATTTTTAACTTCAATTACCTTACCTTGAAAATCAATACTGTCTAAATATCGCTGTTGCACAGGGTAACTGGAAATAATGGCAACGCTATCTATGGTTTTAGTGGAGCTGGGCTCACAGCGTTTATAAAGCTCAAGGTTAAATTTAAAGAGTGGATAGTTAACTCGAATTAAATTTTTATAGGCACTTTCAATACTGATATCGCGAGCAAGCTGCCCATCTAACATGCCATTATCTGCTGCAAATAATGCATTTTGACGATTAAAATCGACAATATTTAGTTTAAAGCCCATATCTGCATAAGCCAATTGTAATAGCTCAATGGTATAGTTTGCTTGTTGAGTGTTTTGCGGGCGATTAAATGTGTAGCTATAACTGTGCGCAAAAGATGTATTACTAAAAACTAAGCACAGTAATATAAGCAATCCGTTAAAGCGTTTGGGCACGTCATTATTTCCAATTAATTGCGGCAAGATAATAGGCGGGCATAGTAACAAATTGCTTGTCTTTTGCACAGTTTGCATTAGTAATCTTGCAAGAGTTACCACCAACAATTATTGATTACGTTGGATTATTTACAGTCGCTTATTTTTATTGGTTATAGAGTTAGTTTTTTATAAGTTTAAACGTATAATCTACGTTTTATTGAGCGAGGGGCTGTTGACCTTTGCGGATGAAAATTTGTTCAAGCTAGGGGCGCTCGGCGCGACTTGTTTAACCTAGTGGGCTAGTAAAAGCCTCCGTGTGCTGCTCACGGCCCTTACCTGTATTCATGCAGGCAACAATAAGTTTATAGCCCCTAATAATTGGAGTGAATATGAGTTTTAATCTGTGTAACTTGCCGCGAGAGCAAAAGTATCAAATTCAGTTAGATTACGAGGCCTCATTTTGGGCTTATCAAATTAAGCGCGGTAAAAAAACGCGTGAGCAAGTGTACGACACTCTGCATAGTCGTCCTGTTGCAGAGCAAGGTGTTTTAAAACAAAAATTTGAGCAGTATTTGGCAATTATGCTTAGCTAGGGTTTGCCTACTATGCTTGTAATTAAACAATTAGAATCAATTAAAACGCCCTTAGTTAATAAGTTTTATACGTTACATAACGTTCGCGGCCGTGCTAACAAACAGGATCAAGTCTGGGTCGCTTACGATAATAATACGATTATTGCCGCCTGCCGGTTACAGAATAAGCCCACTTTTTTATTTTTATCAACGGTGTTCGTGGCTCCTTCTTATCGTTCAAAGGGGGTGGCAACCCAGTTATTAGTTGCCCTTTTAAATGCGCAAACAGAACCTGTTTACACCTTTGCTTATCAACGCCTTACTGATTTTTATCAAGCACTTGGTTTTAACCAAGTGTTAACATATACTCCTGCATTATTAACGCTATTTGATGCTTATAAGCACCGAAATATTACCGCATTGAAATATCAATAAAACATAAATTAGTAATAGGACAAGCATGGGTATGAGTATTAATGGGTTTATCACAGCCATATTTGTGCTGTTTATGCTCATAAGCGTTGAAGTAACAGCGCAAGTAAAACGATTATCCCCAAGCGAAGGCTTATCTCAAAGTTACGTTAATACCATGCTTATTGATAACAATGGGTATTTATGGCTCTCTACTGAGGGAGGCCTTAACCGATACGATGGCTATCAAGTTATTCCAATCAATGGCCCTAATGGTGAGTTAGAAGAGGCGATCATCGATCGCATATATCAAGACCAACAAGGGCATATCTGGATTGCCTCCTTATTAGCAGGCTTGTTCAGATACGATCCGAAAACGGATACCTACCAACAATACATAGAAAAACCTGTCACAGAAGAGCAAATACTACAGCAGTCCGTTTTTACTATGTTAGCCACCGATGATAAAACCTTATGGATTGGACAAGGCCGAGAGTTTGCAAAACTCGATATAGACAACGGCTCTATTACCTCCTTATTTACACTTCCTGAGCAATTTGAAAATGCGTTTGTGCGTACTTTGTTTCATTATAACGGTTATATTTTTATCGGTAGCACAGACGGCGCGTATGTTTTTAACATCGCAACACAGCAGGTAAGGCCACTCGAGCACTTGAGCGAAACGGATGTACATATTTATCAAAATAATGTGAAATCATTTGCGCTAGGTAATAACAATCAGTTGCTTGTAGGTGCGGTTAAGGGCTTATACGCTGTTGATATTAGTAATTTAGAGGCAATGTTTAACAACCGCGAACAATCATTTACAAGCCAAAAATTACTGGCCGATTTGAATGTTTGGGATATTGATAATCAGCAAGGAGTGCTCGATTTAGCAACAGATAAAGGCCTGCTTTGTTTTAATTTAACTACTAAAAAAGTGGTAAAAAATAAACGTATCCAACAGAGTAAGTACACCCTCGCCGATAACAGTATTATTGATATGGTGAAAGATAAATCGGGCGGAATGTGGCTAGCCACTAAAACCGATGGTGCGTTTTATTTATCAGGCGACAATTACAAGTTTTATAATGTAGAGGGAAATGCACTGGTTGGGGATGGTTTATCACATCATTCGGTATGGTCAATTAAGGAGTTCCAAGAAAAGCTATGGTTAGGCACACACAATGGTTTAACTGCGGTTGATTTAAAAAGTAATCGCTCAAAGGTGTATTTAAAAGATTATAAAGTCGATTTACTGACCACAGAGTTTACTATTTTCAAAATTATGCCTTACAAAGATAAACTCTGGTTGCACTCAAACCGAGGATTATTCATTTTTGACCCGCAAACTCAGCAACTTACCCAACCAAAAACCAACAGTCCTACCAATCAGATTTTTTTAAATGATTGGATGCATGGCCTGACATTGCTACCAAACGGGGATTTGTATTTTGTACACCCAGATCATGGCATGTTTAAATATAATATTGATAGCCGACAATTAGTTCACTTAAAAGGCGAATTAGCACAATTTGACCCTTTTTTAGCGCATGGCTTTTTACCCCCATTACCGCACCAACCCGAGAAGCCATTATTTTTTAGTGGTGGCGTTTTATATCAATTTAACCCCAATGATTTAAGTTTAAACACCATTTATAAAGTGCCTAAACACCATGAAAATGTAGCCGTTAGTATTCTTTCCTACGTGGTAGATGGGCAAGGCATACTTTGGCTATCGTTATCTAATTTTGGGCTGATTGGTATAGATGCAACGACCTATGAGTTAGTGCACACAATTGATTTAGATAAAAATAAACTCGGCACCTTGTTGTACGATATGGTTCTTGATGAAGAGGGAATGATTTGGATGAGTAGCCATAAAGGAATATGGCGACTAAATCCTGAAACAATTCATTTTCAGCAATTTACAACATCAGATGGGGTGCTCTCTGCTGAGTTTAATAATGGCGCTATGGCTAAGTTAGCGGATGGTCGAATTGCCTTCGGTAGCCTCAAGGGCTTCACCTACTTTGACCCTAAAGACAATAAAAATAGCCAAGGTTTATTAGATCAGGTCAATATCACGCGCATCAACTTAATGTCTCGGGACTTGTCTATAAATTTACAGCAGCCATTAAAAAATATCACTTTAAACCATGATGATATCGGGCTTGAGATTGCATTTTCAGCGATGTCATTCAGCTTCCAAGAGCGCATTATTTATGAATATCAGCTCGATAAAGGTAAAAAAAGTTATACCCGAAATAATCGTGTGGTGTTTCCTAAATTAAACCCCGGCAGTTACCAGTTAAAAGTCTGGGCAAAAGACCCACTGACCGGCGACTATACTGCGCCAGCAACGTTAAATATTAAAGTGAAATATCCGCTATGGCGTGCTCCATACTTTTTAGCGCTTTACGCCATTTTATTGATCACCATAGTGACTGCATGGGTAATGAGGCGCAACAAAATACAGCGTATCTTATTGGCAGCACACAAAGAAAGCCAAGACAGTGAGGCGCGTTTAAAGCTTGCACTAGAGGGAAGTGAGTCCGGGGTATGGGATTGGCAGGCGAGCCAGTTAAATATTTATCAGCCTAGATTAGTCAACGAATTAGGCTACGAGGATGACTCGGTGAGTTTAGATGACTACCTAGAAAAAATTCACCCTCAAGAGCGTGCTATTTTTAGGTTGGAGTGGTTAGAATTTTTATCAACAGATAAAGGGTATTTTAATTGTACCTACCGATTACGCCACGCCAACGGTCATTGGCGCTGGTACAAAGATTTTGGCAAGGTGGTTGAATGGGACAAAAAAACGCCGCAAAAAGTAGCCGGTACGTATACCAATATGACACGCGAAAGGGTGTTTGAAGAGCATGCACGGTTATTTACCGCCGCGTTTGAACAAACCCGAGATTGGGTGTTTATCTTAGATAAAAACTTTAATATACGTGCCTCAAATAAATCGCTGCAAAGCGCTTTTGGCTTATCAGCAGAGCCTCGTTCAACCCGTGCGCTTAATTTGGGAATGTCCCGCAGTAGCTATTTTGATTATTTACGAATTATGCAAAAGCTTGAAGTGGGCGAACATTTTTCATGTGAAGACACTGTCGTTCTGGCAAACAAAGAGCAACGCCATGTACTGGTTAAAATAAGCGCCGTGGCTGATGAAAGCCAAAGGCTGAGTAGTTTTGTGATTATTTTAACGGATATTCATGCACAAAAGTCAGCTGAGAGCGAACTGCATATACTGGCTAATTACGATTCACTTACTGGGCTGCCAAACAGAACCTTGTTTAACGACAGAGCTATACATGCCATCGATCAGGCGCGCCGCCATCAGTGTAAAGTGGCTTTGTTACACGTTAATATAAAACGGTTTAAGTATTTTAATGATTCATTTGGCACAGAAAACGCCGATGAGATAATAAAGCTGGTGGCGAACCGCTTGAAAACAGCATTACGTCCTTGTGATAGCGTCGCGCGTTTAGGCGGTGATGAATTTGTAATTCTAGTTGAAGATATTCAGCAAATAGAAGAAGTATTACTTATATGCACCAAACTAATGGATTGCGTGAGTAAAGACATTGTTATGAATCAGCAAAGCGTCAATGTACACCTAAGTATTGGTGTGGCTATTTTCCCTGATGATGCCGCGCATTATAAAGCACTATTGAAAGCATCAAATGTGGCGCTTTATTATGCTAAAGATGGCTTGGAAGGGTGTTATAAGTTTTACAAACAAGAAATGAATCAACGTGTTGAAAGAGCGATGCATTTAGAATCACAGTTGATCAAAGCTTATCATGAACATGAATTTTGTAATTATTATCAACCCATTATTAATGCTTCTACGCAAAAAACAGTGGGCTTTGAGGTGTTACTACGCTGGCCTGATAATCAGTTAGCGAGTACGCAAGAGTTTGCAAACGTAGCTGAAAATATAGGTTTAATCACTAAAATAATGCTACAAACATTTAAGCGTGCTTTGGTGCAGTTAGCTCGTTGGCGTAAAGTGTGTCCTGATCTATACCTATCAATTAACCTCTCAGCACTGGATTTTGAATTTATCGGACTCGTCCCTGAAATTCGCCAAGCACTAAACAATGCAGCACTGCCGCCCGAGGCTATTGTATTTGAAATAACAGAGTCTATTTTAATGCGAGACTCAGAACATGCGCTTAAAAATATGGACTTATTAAAGCAACTAGGCTGTAAGTTGTACATGGATGATTTTGGAACAGGGTATGCCTCGTTAACTTATTTGAAGCGCTTTCCGATTGATGTATTAAAAATAGATCGCAGCTTTGTGCAAGATATTGGTATTGATTCGGATAACGAAGCGATTATTCAATCTACACTAACTTTAGCAAGCAGTTTAGGTAAAGAGTGTATTGCTGAAGGGGTTGAAAGCGCACATCAGTTGGCTTTTTTAAAAGCGCAAGGTTGTAGCTACTTTCAAGGTTACTTGTTTAGTAAAGCGGTGCCTAAAGAGCAGGTGCTTGAGCTTATTGAGCACGATTGGCATCCTGTATTCTCACAAGCTTAAAGCGCCGCTTAATACATTATTTTATTAAGGACGCTTACCACAGTGACGGCAAAATAAGTGTGAGCTGCGTTTATTTAGCTCTGCTTTTATCGCTTTATTGGCCTCTAGCTTACTTAGCCCTAGTTTGTAGCGTAGCTCCTCAAGGTGATGCATCTGCTCATCAGTGAGCTTACCATCGGTTATTTTCTCGTGGGTGGCATCTTCAAAGAGCTGGCGACGTTTGCGTATTTGCTCTGAGAAACTCGACGCTAATAAACCGGTTGGTATGGCAACCATCCCCATACTCACCAAAGTGATTACGCCACCAAATAGTTTACCAATAGGCGTTATAGGCACAACATCGCCATAACCAACCGTAGTTAGGGTTGCCATTGCCCACCACATGGCTGCAGGAATAGAGCCGAACTTGTCTGGTTGAATGTCGTGCTCTAATAAATAAATACCGCAAGAGGCTAAAATAAGTAACACAGACATAATAAAAAATGCCGCCAGTAATGAACTCGACTCATCAATAAACGCCTGCAATAACAATTGCATTGCTCGAGAATAACGGGTGAGCTTAAATACCCGCAACAACCGCAGTACCCGTAAAAAACGTAAATCGATAGCAAAGAAAAACATTAATAAACTAGGCAAAATGGCAATTAAATCGATAATTGCCAGAGGTGATAAAATATATCGAATCCGTTTTTGTGTGTTTGAGCAATTCATGGAGGCGTACTTTACGCGATCGACACAGGTCCAAGCACGTATTAGATATTCAGCACTAAATATAGCCACTGATACCAGCTCCAAGATTAAAAACTCGCTATAGTACTCGGTTGCGATGCTGTGCACCGACTCAAGCACAATCGCCACCACATTAATCATAATTATGCTGATCAGTATGACATCTAAAATGTGTCCCGCTCGCTGATACTTACCTGACGCTTCAAATACTTGGTTTATGGTTTGTCTTAGTTTACGCATAGTACCTATTACAATGTGAGCAGCATATTGATACTGCCTTCTTCAAAATCACGACTTATTTTAAACCCGAGTTTACGAGCCAACTCAATCATGCCGGTATTTTCTGGCAGGGTGATACCTTCAACCGTTTTCACGCCTTGGCGTCTGCAGTGAGAAATAGCCGCGTTCATTAAAATACGCCCTAACCCAAGTCCTTGGCAATCAGAACGTACCACAATGGCAAACTCTGCTTGTAAGTTATCGGGATCCATAATCACTCGCGAAACCCCTAATGTGTGCTGTTGCTCGTCTTGTGTTTGGGTAACAATAAATGCCATCTCGCGGTCGTAATCAATTTGCGTCATTTTAGCGAGTTGATCATGGTTAAATTGTGGCAATTCACCAAAAAAGCGCTTGTATCTATCTTCTTTGCTTAAGGAGCGGTCAAACTCTTGATGTGCCTGCTCATCTTCTGGTTTGATTGGTCTGAGCGTTGCTAAGGTCTTATTTTTTAGGGTCACCGTTTCAACCAGCTCAATAGGATAAGGGCGGATTGATAAACGTTTTCGGTGCGCCTGAACCTGATATTGATTTAGGTTCATGGTGGCATCAAGGACTAAAAACTGCCCATTACTGGCTAAAATAGGATTAAGCTCTAATGAGGTGATATCGGGTTGATCAACAACGAGTTGAGAAATTCGGGTCAGTAGCGCACATAAACGATATTTATCTACTTTTTCTGGCAGAATGCGATCTTTAAGGACTCCCTTATCATGGGCGGCGGCAATTAAATATTTAGCTAGGTTCATATTCAGTGGTGGCAAGGCCACCGCCGCTTGAGCGTACTCAAGCCCTGTGCCAGCTTCACCTAATAAAATAACTGGCCCAAAATTAGGCTCTGTTTTAATGGCTATGCGCAGCTCATTGGCACCTGCTCTAGGCGCCATTTTTTGTAACGAAAAGCCATCAATAATAGCATCAGGGTAGGTGTTTTTTATTCTTAACAGCATGGCAAATGCCGTTTGCTCGACCTCTTGCGCATCATTGAGGTTGAGTACTACGCCACCGACTTCAGACTTAGAGGGAATGCTGGGGCTCATCAACTTTAATGCGACCGGAAAACCTAGCTCTATTGCTTGCTCTTTTGCCTCAGTAGGGGTGTAGGCTACTTCAGTTTGGATACAGTCTATACCGTAGCTACTTAAAATTTGACTCGCTTGATGGGTTGATAAGTAATGTTGCTCATCATTTAAAAACTCTTTAATAGCTGCTTTCGCTGCTACTTTATTAATAGTCGCATCATCGGTGTTTGATTCTGGCGTTTGGGTTAAATGTTTTTGGTTACGACGATAGCTTACTAAGTGCATAAAGGCACCTACTGCGCCTTCTGGGGTACGATAGGTCGGAATGGCGTTATTTGCGCAGATGCGTCTGGCTGCGAAGGCGGCATCTTCTCCCATGAAATTAGTGATCACATACGGGCGTGCCATTTTTGGTAATTTGTTCAGTGCCTCAACAATAACCTGAGCGTAATTTTCACTCGGGGCCAATGCCGATGGAGTATGAATGATCAGTAAGTTTTTAACTTCTTTAGCATTAAGCAGTATTTCTAATGCGTGTTTGTAACGCACTGGCGCAGAATCGCCAAATATATCGACAGGGTTTGATGTTGTGTCTGAATGTGGGATCACTTTATTGAGTGCTTCGCGCGTTTCATCACTAAGCTGAGCAAGTTTACCTGAGCTTTGAATAAGTTCATCAACGGCCATCACTCCAGGGCCGCCGCCATTAGTTAATATAGTTAGCTGCTCTACTTGCAGTAATTTGGGGTGCATTGCTAAGGTTTGAGTGGCGGCAAAGAGTTCACGCAAATCATTTACTCTCAACATCCCTGCACGTTGAAACATGGCATCATATACTGCATCTGAGCTTTGTTTTCCGCCGGTGTGTATTTCAGCGGCAAGAGCACCTGCACTGGTTCTGCCTGTTTTAATAGCGATCACGGGCTTAGAAAATGCCGCCGCACGCGCGGCAGAAATAAAGCTGCGAATATCATTAATGTTATCTATGTAAAGTAGGATAGCTTTGGTTTTAGCGTCGCGGCCTAAAAAGTCGAGTATTTCGTCAAACTCAATATCTAAACAATCTCCCATAGATACAAAGTATGAAAAGCCAATTTCTTTATTTTTAGCCCAATCAAGAATCGTTGAACAAACAGCCGCTGATTGCGACACAAAAGCCAGTTTACCTGGCGAGGCAACAGTGTGCGAAAAACTCGCGTTTAAACCTATATGCGGAATAAGTAACCCTAAGCAATTTGAGCCAAGCAGCGTTACCTTATGCTTCGCAGCGTTATCTTTAAGTTCTTGTTTTTGAGTACTTGTTAGGCCATCAGCAATAATAATAGCGCTATGACACCCAAGCGTACCTAGCTGCTCAATAATTTTCATTAAGGTGTTTTTATTGGTACAGATAACGGCTAAATCAGGTACTTTGGGGAGGGCTTCAATACTTTGGTAAGCCAATACGCCATGCACTGCAGTATGATTGGGTGTAACAGGCATGATGGGCCCTTTAAAGCCCCCTTGTAATAAATTACGCATTACCACATTACCAGCCCGAGTAGGGGTGTTTGATGCCCCAATAACAGCGACTGAGCTTGGATTAAAAAACTGGCTAATACGTTTTAGACTCATTGCGTTTCCTTGGCTGATTAAGTTTTGCTATCTATACCTTCTCAATGTAACCTGTTTATAGTGTTTTTTCGAGCGTGAACGTGCTTATTATTGATATTAGGGTCTGTTGACCTTTCAAGGTTAAATTTGCAGCTGTCTGTTTGGTATTTAGGCAAGGCAGAGCCTATGTGGTGTGGTTATTCCCCATAAATAGGCGATAAAGCAGCATCAATGCCAAACAGGCGCTGCCCGAAGGGTTCTGCCTAGGGGCGATTTACTCTTTGTTGCTCGGTTTTTACTTAGCCCACTAGGTTACAAACCTCGCGCCGCGATTAAACCGCCCCTAGTTTGAACAAATTTTAATCCGCAAAGGTCAACAGACCCTAATCAAGGAGAGTGAAGTGAATAAAATATCGAATGTAACCGTTGTTATGGCAGCGGCGTGTTTAAGCATTGGCCTAATTGCATTGGGTTTTATTATAAAAGGGGCTGCGCTTGATATTAAAGGGATGGAGCGCACGGTGCAGGTAAAAGGGTTAGCTGAACGTGAAGTTGTGGCTGATACCGTTATTTGGCCTTTGCAGTTTAACGATGCCGACAACAATCTTGAAAAGCTTGTTGAGCGAGTTGAGCAAAAAAATGATGCGGTGATTGCCTTTTTAAAGTTACACGGCTTTGATGATGAAGAAATATCGACAGGCACTCAATCTATTATAGATAAGCAAGCCCGTGAATACGCGAATGATAATCAAAAGTTTAGGTATGTTATTAGCTCAAATATTATTGTTTACTCCAATGCTCCTGATAAAGTTAAAAACGCACTGAGCAAAGTGAGTCAGCTAGCTAAACAAAATATAGCTATTGTGCAAGACAACTATCAAACCCGTATTGAGTATATTTTTACTGGGCTTAACGATATAAAACCAGCCATGGTGCAAGAAGCCACAGAAAAAGCTCGTGAAGTGGCAGATAAGTTTGCTAAAGATTCAAATTCACGCTTAGGTAAAATTAAAACCGCTCGCCAAGGGCAGTTTAGCATTAGCGATCGGGATTCAAACACGCCGCAAATTAAAAACGTACGTGTTGTTACCAGCGTAGAATATTACTTATCAGATTAGAGCCGCCACTTGTTCAGTAGAGCGCTGTAAATAAGCGGCGCTCAGTAGCAAGGTTATCTCGCTTGGGGGATTATTTTTTAATGCCTCAAGTATTTGTAATTTTGCTGCAGGATTTTGTTTTTGCTCTATTTCCATTAATGCGAGCAAGGCCGAAAATTCATGTTTTACCGGAATGTTTGGCTTATGTGCATAGGCGATGTAACTGGCAACCGGAGTGAGCCCTTGCTTATTTGTATGTGCTAATGCATGTAGTAACTCTTCGTTAGATTCAAATAACATTAACGAGCGAACATAGTTAAAAGGCAGTTGTGTGGGCATTGCTTGCTTAAATACATTATGCAGGGCGTTATTGCCAGAGTCGTCTGTACTAATAAATCCCTTATTTAATTTAAGTGCAGGCGTAAAAAAACTCAGCGCGTCTAAACTGGTTAGTTTTTCAATAAACGGCGCTGGTGGCGTATTAGTGGTTAAAATACGCACGGCGATGTTTTGCATAAAATCGTATTTAATACTCATGCGTAGCGCACTTTCAAACAGGTAATTAAGCTGTATTACTTGCTGTGCCTCAGTGAGCTTTTTAAAATCGTTATCTAGTTCATCAAACTGCTGTTGTTTAATACGCGCATTGAGTAGCTGTATGCTTAGATCCATTCTGTTCTCCTTGAATTCCAACTTTATCCTAGCTTAATTTTTTGCTTTATAAAACAAAAGGCCGCAATTGCGACCTTTTATAACCTTTAAGTAAATACTTAAAAATTAAGCTTGTTTGCTGGCAATCCACTCATTAACGAAGTTTTCTAGTACGTTTAATGGTACAGGGCCATTTTTAAGCACTACATCGTGGAACTGGCGGATATCAAACTTATCGCCAAGTTGCATTTTAGCATCTTCACGTAGTTCTAAAATTTTCAGCATACCTACTTTGTAAGCCGTTGCTTGAGATGGCATTACAATATGACGCTCAACCATTTTTACACCGTCAGAAGTGGCGTTAGGGGTGTTGTTAACGTAGTAATCAATACCTTCTTGACGAGTCCACTTCATTGCGTGAATACCGGTATCAACCACTAAACGACATGCACGCCATAATTCCATGGCTAAGCGACCAAAATCTGAATACGGGTCTTCGTAAAGGCCCATTTCTTTTGGTAGTAATTCTGAGTATAACCCCCAGCCTTCAATGTAGGCTGTGTAACCACCAAATTTACGGAACTTAGGTACACCTTCAAGTTCTTGTGAAATGGCAATTTGCATATGGTGACCCGGAATCCCCTCATGATAAGCCAAGGCTTCCATTTGGTAAGTAGGCATTGCTTCCATGTCGTATAGGTTGGCGTAGTAAATACCTGGGCGAGAACCATCTGGCGCAGGTTGTTGATAAAACGCTTTACCTGCCGCTTTTTCACGGAATGCTTCAACACGTTTTACAATCATGTCGGCTTTTGGTTTTACAATAAACAGCTCATCTAAGCGTGTTTTCATGTTATCAATTAAGCCTTTAGCTTCACTTAGGTACTGTGCTTTACCAGCTTCAGTGTTAGCTAAATAAAATTGCTTGTCGGTTTTCATAAACTGCATAAAGGCGTTTAAGTCGCCCTCAAAACCGACTTTATCTTTAATGGCACGCATTTCATCATGAATACGTGATACTTCAGCAAGGCCAATGGCATGAATCTCTTTTGCTGTAAGGTCTGTCGTGGTGGTGCGTTTCAGTGCGTTATTGTAAAACGCTTCGCCATCAGGGAATTTCCAAGCACCGTCACGGTCATCAGCACGTTTTTCTAGCTGTGCAATGTAGTTAATTAACTTAGAGTAAGCAGGTTTAACCGCTGTTTTTAATGCTTCAGTCGCTTTACTAATAAGTGCATCTTTTTCAGCTTGGTCTATTTCTAAGGCATTAACTTTGCGTTTAAAGTCAGCTAAAAGCGTAGAATCTTCACCTTGTTCAAACGGCGCACCTTTAATGATGTTTTTGCTTGAATCAATGACGTGTGGGAATACAAATTTAGGCGCGATGATGTTTTTATCGGCGCGAATTTCTAAGCCAGTAATAAGCTGATCAAATACACCGGGCACCCCATTTAAACGAGCAATGTAATCGTTGGCTTCTTTTACGTTGCTAATTTGATGCTGGTTGATTAAAAAAGCCGGCACCATAGAGTGCGTACCAAACATTTGGTTTACTGGGTAGTTATGGTAACGCCATTTGAAATCAGCAATGCTGGCTTCTAAATCTTGTTTTTTTAAATCATAACTTACTTGGGTTGCTGTATCTAATTGCGCACGATTAATGCTGTTGAGTGTGACCAAATCGGCTTTAGCTTGTGCCAAGTCTTTAAGGGCTTTTTCTTCGCTGTTGTCATCCCATTTATCGTAATCTTTTTTGATGCCCATGTAGGTTTGATAAACCGGGCTGTTCATTACATCACGATTAAAAGTGTCTTCAAAAAAAGCATTCGCTTTGTCAATTTCACTTTGAACAGGTTGAGCTTGAACCGCAGGTGCAGGCGTTGATTGTTGTGTTGCTTGTTGGCAACCTGCAAGCAGTGCCACACTAATGGTGGCAGCAATTAGAGTAAGTTTACGCATTCGTTTCCCTTTTGTTGTTAGAAACCTATTATTGTCACTAAACAAATAACGCAAGTAGATCATTTAAAAAACGTTGCCCTTGGAGTGTAACGTGCCAGTGGCTGTCTGTTTTTGTTAGTAAACCGGCATTAATGGCTTTATCTAGTGCATGCTGTTGGCTTTGCAGTGGTTGCTGCGTCAGCGCATTAAAATCATTTATAGGGCATGGCTCTATTAAACGAAAGCGATTCATAAAAAATTCAAACGCTAAGTCGTCTTGCTCTACTTGCCAGCTTTTGTACAAGTAGGGTTTAATAATATCCATGTAGCCCCGAGGGTGTTTTACCTTTTCAGTGCGTGTTATCACCCCCGTTTTCGCATCTGTGACCTTACCATGAGCGCCGCAGCCAATGCCAAGATAATCGCCAAACCGCCAATAATTCAAGTTATGTTGGCATTGATAGCCAGGTTTTGCATACCCTGATATTTCATATTGCTGATAGCCAGCTTGTGCTAATAATGCTTGGCCTTGCTCTTGAATATCCCATAAGGTTTCATCTTGTGGCAAAGTCGGCGGTTTTGAAGCAAATTGCGTATTGGGCTCAATGGTGAGCTGATACCAAGAAATATGCGGTGGATTGAGCGCAATAATTTGTTTTAAATCACTCAGTGCATCATCAAGAGACTGCCCTGGTAAGCCATGCATTAAGTCAAGGTTAAAGCTATTTAGCCCTGCTTCACTGGCTTGCTGTGCAGCATAACTGGCTTCATCGGCACCATGAATTCGACCTAGGGCTTTTAACTTATCGTCCTGCATGCTTTGCACGCCGATAGAGATACGGTTAATGCCTGCTTTTACATAATCTTTGAAACGGCCAGTTTCGACTGTGCCGGGATTTGCTTCAAGGGTTATTTCACAGTTATCGCTTAAGCCAATTAGGCTATCTACTTCCTTGAGTAAACGGGTGTATGCCGCGCCGGTTAATAGGCTTGGTGTGCCGCCACCTATAAAAATACTGTGAATTTTACGCCCTTGTACTAAGTGTAAATCAGCTTTTAAATCGTCGATTAAATGCTGTACATACTCAGCTTCAGGGATGTCACCTTTTTGTCCGTGGCTGTTAAAGTCGCAGTACGGGCATTTTTGCACGCACCATGGCACATGCACATATAAACTTAGTGGAGGAAGGTTCACAGGCCGCCTTTGTGTTGTAGCTCTTGCAGTAACATTTTAAGTGCTTGCCCACGATGACTTAGGGTATTTTTTTGCGCTTTTGTCAGCTCTGCACTGGTGCAATTTTCTGATGGCACAAAAAAGATAGGATCGTAGCCAAAGCCACCTTCACCGTGTTGGCTAAGGGTTATTTCGCCCTCCCAGCTAGCACTGCAAATAAGTGGGGTAGGGTCGTCGGCGTGACGCATCAGTACCAATACACACCAAAAACGAGCACGGCGGTTAGGGTTATCGCCTAAATCAGCCAGTAATTTATCGATATTATCTTGATCACTTGCGCCTTTACCTGCAAAGCGGGCAGAGTAAACGCCGGGTGCGCCATTTAAGCTATCAACTTCTAATCCCGAATCATCAGCAATAGCCGGTAATCCAGTTATTTTAGCTGCATGACGCGCCTTAATTATCGCGTTTTCTACAAACGTGGTGCCTGTTTCGGCCACTTCGCTCACGTTAAAGTCGCTTTGTGGTACTACATTAATATTAAGCGAGCTGAGCATGTTAGCCAGCTCATTTACTTTGCCGGGATTGCCGGTTGCAAGTACTAAGGTGTTGGTCATATTTAATCTACGTAAAATTTTTGCTGAAACTTTAATGTTTGGAACTGGTTACCTTGTTGGATTTCAATTTCAAAACGTAAAATTTCTTCGTTGGTGTAATCTACTTGAGCGAGGTAATAAACAGCGTCGCCTTCAACCACTTCTTTAAAGTTGAGGCTTTGTTTATTGCCTAATAAATTTCTAGCGGTGCCTTGTAATGTCGCTTTTTGCGCTGTTTTATCAGTATCATTTTTTAAGATAGAAATATTAACAATACCTTTGTAGCCACTGCGTTCCAGGCCGTACGTTTTGGCTATTTGTGGCTGAATAAACGTTGATGGAAAGGCTATATAATGAACTTGCCAAGGGCCTAGTTCTTTATATTGAGCGCCTTGTTCTTGTGCGCTGTGCGCATTAAATGCTAAAGCGAGACAAGCAATAAAACAAAACTTTATTAAACGTTGCATAGTTAACTCCTGAGTATGTAAAAAGAGGCGCTAGGCCTCTTTTATATTACGTTATGCTTAAGCTAAAATGTCCATTAGCAGCATCTGTAAAAACTGAATGCCGATGATTAGTACCAGTACCGATAAATCTAATCCCCCTAATGGCGGTAAAATTTTACGGATGGGCTTTAACATTGGCTCAGTAAGCTGATGGAATACCGCTTCAATTGGGTTATAGCCTTGGCTTACCCAGCTTAAAATAGCGCGGATGATTAATACCCAAAAGACTAAATTTAAACCTTCTTTTAAAACAGTTATTAGCGCCTGTATAAGCACAGGCTGAATAGCCCAAGAGCTATAAATCAGCCACATTAGGGTACTTATTTTTGCCGCAGCCACTATAAATGCCAGCAACAAAGAGGCTAAATCAAGCCCGCCTAGCCCTGGAATGATTTTTCGCAGTGGGTTAACTGCAAACGAAGTGGCTTTGACCACAAATTGGCTCATTGGGTTGTAAAAGTCGGCTTTTGCCCACTGTAGCCAAAAACGCAGTAGTACCACCATTAAAAATAGATCAAACAAGGTGCTAATTAAAAATTGCATGGCATTCATAGTATAACCTTCAATAAAAAATGGTTTTAAAGTTCTTGTTCCATTTGCACTGCACGCGCAATACACGCATCCATTGCATCGCCTACGGTTTTAGTTAAACCTTGTGCTTTTAAATGCTCAACGGCTGCATGCGTGGTACCGCCTTTTGATGTCACATTTGAACGTAATTGTGAAATGCTAATATCAGTTTGGCTAAGTGCCATTTCAGCTGCGCCAAGGGCGGTTTGCTGCACTAAGCGGCGTGCGTCTTCATCACTAAACCCAAGCGCTTTGGCTTTTTCTTCAATGGCTTCCATAAATAAGAAAAAGTAAGCCGGTGAAGAGCCGGTAACAGCAATCACATCGTTTATTTGCGACTCTTTTTCAACCCATACAACGATGCCTGTACATTCAAATACTTGCTGTACAAACTCATGCTCGCTTTGAGTTTCGCCTGCACCATATAAGCCAGATACACCACGACCAAGTAATGATGGCGTATTTGGCATACAACGTACCATTTTTACATCTTGACCAAGCATTTCACGTAAGCGCTTAACGGTTAAGCCTGCCGCGACTGAGATAAATAATTTATCGCTAAAGTCGACACCTGAATCTTGAAATGATTGGCATAAATCGCCCATCATTTGTGGTTTAACAGACAAAACAATGACATCGGCATCGCGCATAGCTTCGTTATTGTCACTGGTGGTTTGCACTTTGAAATCGGCAGCTACCTTAGCTAGTTTTTCTTGGTTGCGGTTAGTCGCAATAATATTATTTGCGTTAAAGCCGTTTTTTACCATGCCACCAATGATGGCGTAGCTCATATTACCTGTGCCTATAAATGCGATTTTTTTATCTGACATATGTCTGTTATCACCTTTTAAGTTCGTGTTCCAAAAATATCTGTGCCGATCCTCACCATGGTTGAACCTGCCGCTATGGCAGCTTCTACATCGTTACTCATCCCCATCGACAACGTATCTATATGAGGATATTGGGTCTGTAGTTTATCAAAGCAAGTTTGTAATTGCTCAAAATATTGAATTTGCGTGTTTGCATCGTCGCTTTTAGCGGGAATAGCCATCAGTCCGCGCAACTGTAAATGGGCACATTGATCTATATATTGCGCCAGCTCAGTGATTTCATTGGGGTGACAACCAGACTTTGCTTCTTCTTCGCTAATATTCACTTGAATAAGTACATTCAGTGGCGGCATTGTTTCAGGGCGTTGACTGTTTAATCGCTTGGCTATTTTAAGTCTGTCTACACTTTGCACCCAAGCAAAATTGGCAGCGACTAAAGCACTTTTATTTGACTGAATAGGGCCAATGAAATGCCAAACAATATCGCTAAATGTGTCTAGTTGCGCTATTTTATCTACAGCCTCTTGAACATAAGATTCACCAAATTGACGTTGCCCTTGCTCATAAGCTGCCATAATATCAGTAGCGGGTTTGGTTTTAGATACTGCAAGTAACGTAATATCGTTACTATTACGTTGTGCTTTGTGCGCTGCCTCTGCAATTCTAGCGTAGGCGGATGTGAGTCGTTCTGCTATTGTAACCATATATTTATCAGTTAGTTGTGGAGTCATAAATGGATATCACCGAATTATTGGCATTTAGTGTGCAACATAAAGCATCAGATTTGCACTTATCATCAGGGGTATCACCTATGATACGTGTTGATGGCGATGTGCGACGTATTAATATACCAGCACTTGGAGATAAAGAAGTCAGCAGTCTGGTTTATGACATTATGAATGATAACCAGCGTAAGGACTATGAACAAAATCTCGAAGTGGATTTTTCTTTTGAAGTCCCTAATTTAGCACGTTTTCGTGTAAATGCCTTTAACTCTAATCGTGGCCCTGCTGCTGTGTTTCGTACTATCCCGAGTGACGTACTCACTCTTGAAGATTTAGGCGCACCTGAAATATTTAAACAAATTTCAGATAACCCACGAGGCCTAGTGTTAGTCACGGGCCCTACAGGTTCAGGTAAGTCGACCACGCTTGCGGCGATGGTCGATTACATTAACCAAACTAAGCATCATCATGTGCTGACCATCGAAGATCCTATCGAATTTGTTCACGATAATAAACTCAGCTTAATTAATCAGCGGGAAGTTCATCGTGATACACATAGCTTTTCTAACGCACTACGCAGCGCACTCCGTGAAGACCCTGATGTTATTTTAGTGGGTGAGTTACGAGATTTAGAAACTATTCGCCTTGCTATGACCGCTGCGGAAACCGGTCACTTGGTGTTTGGTACTTTGCATACGACCTCTGCACCTAAAACCATTGACCGTATTATTGATGTATTCCCTGGCGAAGAAAAAGATATGATCCGCTCTATGCTCTCTGAGTCATTGCGTGCAGTTATTTCGCAAACACTGATAAAAAAAGTAGGGGGAGGGCGAGTGGCTGCACACGAAATTATGTTGGCAACGCCTGCTATTCGTAACTTAATCCGTGAAGATAAAATTGCACAAATGTATTCATCAATTCAAACAGGTGCGTCGCAAGGCATGCAAACCATGGATCAATGTTTAACAAGCTTAGTTAACCGTGGCATTATCACTCACTCAGCGGCGTATACAAAAGCGCAAGATAAGACGCAGTTTAGCGCTTAAGGAATTATTATGACTTTATCTTTAAATCACTTTTTACAAATAATGATCGACAAAAAAGGCTCTGATTTATTTGTATCGAGCCAACTTCCTATTAGCGCTAAAATTAACGGCGAGCTAACTCCTCTTAATGACGATAAATTAACAGATGAGCAAGCGCTAGAGTTAGTTGAATCAGCGATGAGTGAAAAACAAAAAGCAGAGTTTCATAACACTAAAGAATGTAACTTTGCGATTGCAACTAGCGAAGGGCGCTTTCGTATTTCGGCTTTTTGGCAACGCGACAGAGCGGGCATGGTTATTCGCCGAATCGTCACTAAGATTCCCGACGTTAAAGAGCTTGGATTACCTTCTGCATTGACCGATGTGATTATGTCAAAGCGCGGACTTGTGTTATTTGTAGGTGGTACGGGAACCGGTAAATCAACGTCTTTGGCGGCACTTATTGGTTATAGAAATCGCAATCAACGTGGGCATATTTTAACCATAGAAGATCCGATTGAATTTGTGCATGAACATCAAAAAAGTATTATTACTCAACGTGAAGTGGGTTTAGATACTGAAAGCTTTGAATCGGCACTTAAAAGCTCTTTGCGCCAAGCGCCTGATGTTATTTTAATTGGTGAAATTCGTTCGCAAGAAACCATGGAATATGCGTTGAGCTTTGCAGAAACGGGTCATTTATGTGTTGCCACCTTGCATGCTAACAATGCTAACCAAGCCATTGACCGCATTATGCACTTAGTACCAAAAGAAAAGCACGATAAGCTTAAATATGACTTAGCATTAAATTTACGCGCTATCATTGCTCAGCAACTTATTCCTACCTCTGATGGGGAAGGGCGTGTTGCTGCCATTGAGGTATTACTTAATACGCCAATGGTCAGTGAGCTAATTAAAAACGGTAATATTGGTGGCATTAAAGAAACCATGGCTAAATCAACAGAGATGGGCATGCAAACCTTTGACCAAGCGCTGTTTGAGCTTTACAGACAGCAACGTATTAATTATGCCGATGCGCTGCATCATGCGGATTCGCCAAATGACTTACGCTTGATGATTAAACTACGTAATAACGAGCAACAAGGCGCAGGCTTCTTACAAGGTGTGACCATTGATGGCCTTGATGACAAAGGCAATATGACTTAGTCTTAACCCACATAAAAAAAGCGCCTTAGGCGCTTTTTTTATGTGGGTTAAGTTCTTTATTCACCATAACTGGCTTCAAAAAAACTCTCTAGAATGATCACTGCAGACATATTATCTACGTTACCTTTACCTAAATTTTTATAGCCACCACGTTCAAATAACCGTGCCTTTGCATCTGCAGTCGTTAAGCGCTCATCTTGAGTATGAACTGCAATGCCGTAATGGTTGTGTAAACGATTAGCAAATTTTTTAGCTTTAAAGGTAACCTCTTGTGAGGTGCCATCCATGTTTAGCGGTAAACCTACAACCATTAAATCGGGTTGCCATTCTTTTACTTGCACAGCAATGTCATCCCAATTAGGGATGCCATCTTGGGCTTTCACCGCCTTTAAGCTGGTCGCACTGCCAGTGAGCTCTTGACCAATAGCAATACCAATACTCTTGGTACCAAAGTCAAATCCCATTACGGTGCGCTCACCTTGTGGCTTTACTATTTTTTTAGTCATGTTTATCTTTTATGTTATTAAGCATGTCCAGCTTCGGGGCTTAATTGGCCAATATCAAAACCAAGCATAGAGACTGCCATTTCCCAGCGTTTTTCTACTGGAGTATCAAAAATTATTTTAGGATCGGCTTTAATGATCAGCCAGCTATTGTCTAATAGCTCTTGCTCTAATTGGCCTTGTTCCCAACCGGAGTAGCCTAAAGTAATAATAAATTGCTCGGGTGCTTGGGCAGTGGTTAACGTGGCTAACACATCTTTTGAGGTGGTGATCATAATATCACTGCTCAACTTTTGGCTTGCCGAGTACCCAGGTTTAGGTGAATGTAGCACAAAGCCACGGTCTGTTTTTACCGGCCCGCCAGCAAACACAGTCACTTGCGCGGCATGTTGAGATTTATCGTTATCAATATCAATTTTGTCGAGTAACTCACCTACGGTGACATCAATCGGCTGATTGATCACCAATCCCATAGCGCCTTCTTCGTTGTGTTCACAAATATAAGTGACGGCACGTTTAAAAAAAGGGTCTTGCATTGATGGCATTGCGATTAAAAAGTGATTTTCTAATGACTGCATAAGTTTTACCCTTTTAGTTATTGAATCTTGAGTATGGCATAGTCCCATGTTTTAACACTAAAAATTTATTCGAGTTTTCAGCGATGACACGATAAGCGTCATCGCTTTATATCTTTGAACTGATTCAGTGATAATTTATTTATTAAGCTTTTTCTCTATGGCGTCAAATAAAATGCCGGTAATTGAAATATCGTAAGCGGCTTCAATTTCTTTTACGCAGGTTGGCGCTGTTACGTTAATCTCAGTTAACTTATCACCAATAATATCTAAACCTACAAATATTAAGCCTTTTTCTTTCAAAGTAGGGGCGACCGCCTTTGCAATCTTAAGATCTGATTCGCTAATTGGGCGTGCTTCACCACGACCGCCTGCGGCTAAATTACCGCGTGTTTCGCCATTTTGTGGAATACGCGCTAAGCAATAAGGAATCACTTCACCATCAACAACCAATACGCGCTTATCGCCTTGAGTGATCTCTGGGATATAATTTTGCGCCATGGCAAAGCGGCTACCATGCTCGGTTAAGGTTTCGCATATTACGCCTATATTAGCATCATCGGCTTTTACTCTAAAAATAGAGGCGCCACCCATGCCATCAAGCGGTTTTAAAATAATATCTTTATGCTGGGCTAAAAACTCACGGATTTGTTTTTGGCTGCGTGTTACTAATGTATCTGGCGTGTGTTCACTAAACCAAGCTGTAAAGAGTTTTTCATTGGCGTCGCGCAAGCTTTGTGGTTTATTAATCACTAATGTGCCTGCTTGCTCTGCACGCTCTAAAATATACGTTGCGTAAATATATTCAGTATCAAAAGGCGGATCTTTACGCATTAAAATAACGTCTAAATCAGCCAGCGCTATGGTTTCTTTTTCTTCAAGTTGGTACCACTTTTGAGCGTTATCAAAAACTTGAGCTTTGGCTGCAGTGGCGTAGGCATTGCCTTGACGCAGCGATAAATCATCCATTTCCATGTAGTAAATTTCGTAGCCACGGGTTTGTGCTTGCATCATCATTGCAAAACCGGTGTCTTTTTTAATATTAAATCCACTAATAGGATCTGAAATAATACCTAACTTAATTGCCATGCGCTGTGCCTTAATTTATGTGTTTTTTACAACTGTAATCTTGATATGTGGGTGCTTTTAGTTATTTCAATTAGCTAAATCGCCAAATTGTAATTGCAGTGCACTTAAAACGGTTAACGCTGCTGTTTCTGTGCGAAGTACTCGCGGACCTAAGCGAATATCTACAAATTCTTGTTGTTTAGTTTGCGCCATTTCATCATCGGTAAATCCCCCTTCAGGGCCCACTAAAAAGCGTACGCCACCATCAGGAACAGTAATGGTTTTAATGCTGTGCTCGGCGCGCGGGTGTAAGGTTAATTTAATTGCATCGGTTTGCTGTTCAAGCCAGTGTTTTAAATCTACGGGAGGATTAATGGTTGGTACAAAGTTGCGTCCGGATTGCTCTGCAGCAGCAATGGCTATTTTTTGCCATTGCTGGTGTTTTTTTTCTAGGCGGTCGCCACTGAGTTTTACGCCGCAGCGCTGACTAAAAATAGGCGTTATTTCAGTGATCCCTAATTCAACCGACTTTTGAATGGTAAAATCCATTTTATCGCCACGGGATACACACTGGCCTAAATGAATCTTTAATGGCGATTCAACGTCATGAGGATTAAATTCAAGGGGCATAACAACCACGGTTTTTTTGCTCACTTCAATAATTTCACTGAGAAATTCACCCCCTTCACCATTAAAAATAGAAACCTGCTCGCCCACTTTCATTCGTAGCACACGACCTACATGGCCTGCAGCGTCATCGTCAAGATTTAAAGGGGTGTTGAGAGCAATCGGTGATGATTGATAAATATGGGGCACTCGCATGGCAAATCACTTTTTTACATAGAAGTTATATCTCTCTATGGTAAGTAAGCAAAGGCTTGGGTGCAATTATTTATTTTTCATATTCGGGGGTTAAAAGCTCTGTTAACTCTTGTGCAGTTTGAGCTATGTCGGTATCACACGATAAATGGTTTGAATGGCATTCATCTTTTATGGGCTTAATTTCATACCCTTGATCTGTTTGAATAACCATATAGCGTTTTTCATGCAGTGAATTATAAATAAAGCGCTGTGTATCATCGGCGAGCAAGTAATCTGTTTGGTTAAACAGTACCCCCTGAATATTGTGGTGTTCGTGTAGGTAGCTGGCCAGCTCAGAAATGCTTATTTCGTTTTCAATATCGCAATAGCAATAATCTTTAACGAGTTCATCAAACATCATTTTAACCAGCTTTTGGGTGTTAGCCCCGGCAATAACGATGTCTTTTTTAGCTGGATCATTTGAGTTTATATAGTGTTTAATAAATGAATGGCTAAACTCGTTGTCTATATCAATTAAGAGATAACTCGCTGTTTTTATTTCCATATGCCTAAAGTCCCTGTTAATTTACCAGACTATTAAATAGGGACGTTTAGTAACGGCTTAATTTAACCAGTTTGGTACTAAATTGAAAACATACTTATAAGTAAGTAACCAATAGCACAAAATACAGCAAATTCAATACACGCAATACCAATATTATCTTGATGATCAACTTCAAGTGCGGTGTCGATATTAGGCATTGAAATAATTTTTATAATATACGTTAAACAGTATAGTAACAGCCACATCACACCGCAATGCATTACCAAGGTAAATAAGTTTTCTACCATTTTACCATTTTGAAAGGCCGCACTAGATAAACCAGCATACGCCGCAAGTGCTAATCCAATTGACTTACCCGCATAGCGAATACCAATAGAGGTATTTTCTAAGCCAAAATTACTTTGCAATGAGGCGCCTTGATTTGCTTTAGCAAAGCGGTATTCACGTATTTTACTGTCCAAAGCAAACATTCCTTGCAACACAAAAAAGCTTACTGAGGCAATTAATAAATTACTAAACCCCTGAGTATGTGTCCATGTATATAAACCCAGCGCTAAAATACAATTGGCAATAAGCATCCCCGAGTCAACCAGCGCAGCACAGACGTTTTGCTTTAGTATTGCGGCTTCCTCATTAAAGCGGCGTAATATCCATTTACGATGGATTAAATGCCCCATTTTAATAAATGAAAAGAGCAGCACAATTAACAAAATCACTTTTAATGGGTTTGATTGTGCGGTGCTAATACTAATTTCATCAAATAAAAACGCCATGGTGGCTATAACAACAGATATTTCAGAGGCAAAACTAATCCCCATTGCAAAGTTATCATGCTGCGCCAATTCTTCTTTAAGTGCTTGTTTTGCTTTTATTTGAGTAACAATTCTTAAACTGATGATGATGACACAAATAACCACAAAACTAATAGCAATCGCAACTAAACTAGTGTTAGATAATGACAAATATGACATGGTGTTCCTAAATAGATTTACCTTGATAGGTTTTTAACCATTCTAGTATGGTTATTGGTGAGATAAAAGAGGGTATTGATGAGTAACGACACGCAGCTTCCTATTGAATTACAAAAACTCGGTGAAACACGCTTTGCCGCGCTGTACCCAGAGCAACAAAACCAGCAGCAGATAATACGGCTATTGGCGTTAAGTGATTTTGCTTGGCGCAGCTTAAGCTCTCAACCTGCGCTACTGTCTTGGTTACTGTGTGAGCACGAAATTAAAAATAGAGAAATTTTAGACCCTTTTGCACAGCTAGATATAACTAAAATAGTAGAGATTGAGTGCCATAAGTTACTGCGCCAATACCGAGAAAAATACTGGTTAAAGGTGGCTTTTTTAGATTTATGCTGCAAAAACCCGATTGAAAATAGTATTAAATACATTAGTGAACTTGCTAATAAACTGATCGACAGTGCTAATCAATGGGCCTATAAAAATGTCGCTAAAACCAATGGTGAGCCATTAGATGAGCACAACAACCCGTTACCGTTAATGGTATTAGGAATGGGTAAACTAGGTGGACAAGAACTCAATTACTCATCTGATATCGATCTTATTTTTGCATATCCTCGCAATGTTAAAACCCAAGGTGGGCGTCGCTCGCTTGAAGCATCTGTCTTTTATACTAAAGTTGCCCAAAAGCTAATTACAGCACTTAATCAATGTACGGTCGATGGCCAAGTTTTTCGCGTAGATATGCGTTTGCGACCATTTGGGGAAAGTGGTCCGTTGGTAATGAGCTTTAATGCCATTGAAGATTACTACCAAGAGCAAGGGCGTGATTGGGAGCGCTACGCGATGTTAAAAGGGCGCTTAATTGGCACGCCTAACATTTATTGGCAGGAGTTTAATACGTTATTAAAGCCTTTTGTGTATCGCCGTTATATTGATTTTTCGGTTATTGAGTCGCTAAGAAAAATGAAGCTTATGATTGCCCAAGAGGTGCGTCGTAAGCGCTTAACCAATAATATTAAGTTAGGTGGTGGTGGTATTCGCGAAGTGGAGTTTATTGTTCAGGCTTTGCAGATGGTGCGAGGTGGCAGAGAGGCAAACTTACAAACGCAATCTTTATTAATTGCATTAAAAGAGTTAACACTAAGCCAAGTTATTGATGAGCTTGAAGCTAAAGATTTAAAAAGCAATTACTTATACTTACGCAAAGTAGAGCAATACCTACAAATATTTGATGATCAACAAACACAAACACTGCCCGATGATGAGCTAAATCAACAGCGACTCAATGTGTTGCTCGCTCAGGCAGATTTTGCTGCAACGCTTGTGAAAATAGAACATGTGATGAGCCAAATACATAACGAATTTACACAGGTTATAGGCGAAGAAACTGAACCACTTGATACCTGTGAAGGGGCGTTTATTAGTGCTTGGGATCACGGCGATGTTAGCTTTTTAAATGAGCCCAGAGATGAATGGCAAACACCATTATACGACTTTAAACAACGACTTTCTAAAGCTAAAGTAGGCAATCGTGGGCGCGATATTCTTGATAAATTAATGCCGGCATTACTTAAACAGTTAAACGACTTTAATGCCAGTGCTAGCGCCTTTGCAACGGTATGCCAAATATTAAATAAAATTATTTCGCGCACCGCTTATCTAGAGTTGCTGTATGAAAATCCAGGAACGCTAAAACAATTGGTTTTACTTTGTTGTCACAGTAAATGGATTGGCGAGCATATTTCATTATACCCCATTTTGCTCGATGAACTTATCGACCCAGCTGTGCTTTACAAGCCAACCCCATTAACTGCGTATAAAGATGAAATAAGGCAGTATTTTTTACGCATTGAACATGACGATTTAGAGCAGCAAATGGAAGCGCTGCGTCAGTTTAAACAAACCCATCAATTACGCATTGCCGCAGCTGATGCGACGGGCGTTATTGATGTAATGAAAGTAAGCGATCACTTAACAGCATTGGCTGAAGCTATAGTCGATCAGGCTGTAAATATTGCGTGGTACCACTGCGTAAAACGCTTTGGTATGCCACCTAACACCGATGATGAAAACAAGGGGTTTGCAGTTATTGCTTATGGTAAAACTGGCGGTTTTGAGGTGGGTTATGACTCGGATCTCGATTTAGTCTTTGTGCATAACCATGATGGTACAAGCTACACAAATGGTGATAAAGCGATTGACTCAAGGCAGTTTTATTTAAAACTCGCACAACGATTAATGCATTTATTTAATACCCGTACCGCCTCAGGTATTTTATATGAGTTAGATACTCGTCTGCGTCCAGAAGGTGCATCAGGGCTATTAGCTATTAACCTAGAAAGCTTTAATCATTATCAGCAAACGCAAGCATGGACATGGGAGCATCAAGCGCTGGTTAGAGCGAGGCTGATTTTAGGCCAAGCTGAATTAGTAACACGGTTTGCACAAATTCGCGCCGAGATATTGTGCCAACAACGTGATGAACAAACTTTAAAAGCAGACGTGATTAAAATGCGCGAAAAAATGCGTGGCCATTTGGCTAAAGGCAATGCGCAGCAATTTGACTTAAAACAAGATGTAGGTGCCATGACCGATATTGAGTTTATAACGCAATACTTGGTATTAAAACATGCCCATGAGTTTACCCACTTATGCGATAATTCTGACAATGTGAGAATTTTAACGGACGCGGCTAAAATTGGCTGTATCAGCGATATTCAAAAACAGCAGCTTATTCAAGCGTATATAGACTATCGCTCACGCTATCATGTATTGAGCTTAGACCAGCAAGGTCGCTGCGTTAAACGCGAAGAGTTTAGTGAAAATATCAATAATGTTAGCACGGTTTGGAAGGCAATATTTGGGCTAGATTGAGCAATTTAATGTTATGCGCTCAGCAATATTTGAGCGCATATCAACAAAATTAAACCGAATGTAGTTAATTGCTTAGCTTTAAACAGTTTGAGCGTACAAATTCAGACGGTAGCTCGGTAATCACCGCTGCACGTTGTTTAGGGCAGAAAAACGCATACACTTCATTTGAAAAGTCATCATTAATAGAGCGGCTAACGCGGTATAAAGCGGAGTTAAAACTGCTATCTATACGAAAGTGATCTTTTATTACGTAATCTTTGTCTAAGTACCACATTAAAGTAATACCTTCGTTATTAGCATATTGGGTCAGTACAGTACGCAAGGTTGAGTCACGTTGAAAGCGACGCGGGCCTACTTCTCCACTCCAATTTAAAGGCATAGGCTCTACTACAAAAGAGCGTTGGTTTAGCGCTCTGTCGAGGCTAAGATCGGGTTTTTCGAGTTCAATGACAAATTTGTCATTGTCTTTATTGACAGTAATTCTATCTCGAATTGATGCATAAAACCGCGATAACCCTTCAGCAGCAGCGTTGGTGGTTTGTTGATAATTAAGTGACGACGTACCATTTAGTAAAAAGTAAATGGCTGCACCAATTAACAATAAAGCTAAAAGTATATATCTAATCCAAAACCACATGGCTGTCACTCATCTTTGTTATTTTAATAACCCATCTTTAATAAAAAGAGGGGGCGTCTTTATCGGGTCGTGTTTTAAAACGTCTATGTAGCCACATATATTGTTCAGGGGCGGCATTTATTGATTGTTCCATGCGCTGATTAACACGTGTTACATCGGCTTTATTATCGCCGCTTGGGAAGTTTTCAAGCTCAGGCACGATTTCTAGGTGATATTTTCCGTTGTCATCCCTATAAGCAATTAAGCTCATTGTTTCGCAGTTTTTACTACCTGCAAACATTAGTGTTCCGGTGGTTGTTGCTGTATCAGGTACTGCATAAAAAGGCACAAACTCACAGCGGTTACGGCCATAATCCTGATCGGGTAAGTAATAACACAGCTTTTTATTTTTTAATGATTTTAATAATCCTTTTACGTCTTTTTTTCCAACCATGTATTCATTAGAGCGAAGACGCCCATTGGTAGTAAAGTATTCCATAAGCGGATTATTATGTGGGCGGTAAAAGCCAATACCTTGGCACTTCAAACCCATTACACGACTTGTCATTTCAAGATGAAGTATATGTGGAACAAGTAATAAAACGCCTTTTCCTGATTGTTGTACGCGCTCAAAGTGCTCAAGCCCTTTTATTGATCCCAATACTTTTTTGACCCGCCATTGTGGCCACCACCAAGCCATACCGGTTTCAACCATAGCAATACCGGTATTTTCCATATTTTTAAGTACCAGCTGTTGTTGCTCGACTTCGCTCATCGTGGGGAAACAGTGTTTAATATTAACTTCAGCAATATGCCTTCTGCGCTTCATATATTTATGAACCAAGCGTCCTAGCTGCTTACCCATAGCTAATTGTATTTTTTGTGGTAACCATGAAATGAGATATAAAAATAAGACACCAATCCAAGTTAGCCAATAACGAGGACCTAAAAAAGAGGCTTTAAAAGGGGATGAGTTGACCACAAAAATTTCTCTAAAAAATAAAAGGCTAGTTTAACGCTATGCGCTCAAAAATACAAAAAGCCAGCAAAAAGCTGGCTTTAGTAATTATTTATAATGAAGTCGTGTGTTTAGTTAACGGTATTTAACCCTTGGTTTATACCCACTAAGTCTTCGCGGCTTAATGTGCCTGTTGCTTGTTTTAGACGAAGCGTTGACACAACATAGCGATAACGCACATCAGCAAGATTACGCTTTGCGTTGTACAAGTTTTGCGTACTGACGAGCACATCAACAATGGTACGTGTACCCACTTCAAAACCCGCTTCAGTGGCTTTTAGTGCACTTTGTGCTGAAATAACCGCTTGTTCAAGCGCTTTATAGGTCGCAATATCAGATACCACTTGGTTATAAGAAGTAATAACAGAGCGAGTTACTGCGCGATAATCCGTTTCAAAATCTTGGCTCGCAGCAACGTAAAATGCACGTGCTTGATCTGTTGCAGCAACCGTTGCGCCACCAGAGTAAAGTGGTACGCTAAAGTTAAGTCCAACAGATGTTGAATCTGAACGAGGCTGGTCGTCAAAACTAGCGCCATTTAACTCGCTATCTGTTAATGAGTCGCCGTAACTAGCATTTAAAGTTAGTTTTGGATAATGCCCTGCTTTAGCAAGTTCAATTTGCTCTTTAGCGATATCAACCGTTATTTTTGATACTTGCAGATTTAAGTTTTTGTCTTTCGCTATTTTAACTAAATCAGTTGCAGGCGTACTTGGCTTAACAGTAGAAAACGTTTCGGTGTTTAACATATCTAGCTTTGCATGGTATTTACCGGTGATCTCACGTAGTTGCTCACGGGCTGTTTCTACCGCATTATTAGCAATGATTTCTTGCGCTACTGAGTTATCAAATTGTGCTTGTGCTTCATGTACATCGGTAATAGCCGTTAAACCTACAGCGTAACGTTGTTTAGTTTGTTCAAGTTGGCGCTCAATGGCACGTTTTTCAGCTTGTACAAATTCAAGGTTATCAATAGCGCTTAATACGTTAAAATAGCCTTCAGCCACACGTACTATTAAATCTTGTTTAGCAAAATCGTACTGGCCACTAGCTTGCAGTGCTTGTTTGTCAGCAATGCCGAGTGAATTCCACGCGCCCAAATCAAATAGCGTTTGGCTTAAGCTAATACCACGTCTGAATTGGTCCGTTTCACTTTCGACTTTAACTTGGTTTGATAAATCACCTACGCTTTGAAAAGAGGTCGAGTCACTTTTTTCATAACTCATGCTTAAACCAATTTGCGGTAATAGTGCGCTCATAGCGCGATCGCTTTGGTATGATTGTGCATCAGCTTGGGCTTTTGCTTTTAAAACGGTAGGATCGTTGGCTGTTGCGATTTCAAAAACTTGAAGTAAATCTTCTGCATTGGCTACGGTTGAGCCCAATGCGCATGATAAACTAACCAGTGCAGCAAGGATGTTCTTTTTCATGTGATGTTCGGTCCTTAGACAATTTTTGTACTAGTAGCATGTTAACCTGTTTTAACTAATAACTAAAAAAAAAATTAGTAAAACAGCGTTCTCAAGTGTAACAGAATATATACCTAAATGACGTTGATGTATTTGCACCCTCAAAAAGGAAAGAATAGATGGCGAATAAAAGTCGTATTAAATTTACCCATGACGATGTGAGATTAAAACCAATTGAAAATTTGTATGATGGTTTTTTTAAAATAAACCTTTATCAATTTAAGCATGCCTTATTTGCGGGTGGAGAGTCTGAGGTTATTCGTCGAGAAATTCTTGAACGCGGAGATGCGGTCGCAGTTTTACCTTATGACCCAGTGACTGAGCAAGTGCTGCTAATTGAACAAATTCGAATTGGCGCAATTAAAAGCAAACACACGCCTTGGCTGTTAGAATGTATAGCGGGCATGACCGATGGCAGTGAAGATTACGAGTCGGTTGTTAAAAAAGAAGCGTTTGAAGAAGCGGGACTTAATTTAACAGAGCTTGAGTTTATGTTGTCTTACCTTTCAAGCCCCGGCGGTACCACAGAGCGTTTGTTTTTATATTTAGCTCATGCCGATTTAAGCCAAATGAGCACCGGCATTTATGGGTTAGACACCGAAGGTGAAGATATTAAAACCCATATTATGCACGTAGACGAAGCACTGCAGCGACTCAATCGTGGCGAGATAGATAATGCGGCTACGGTAATTTGCTTGCAATGGTTAGCACTAAATCGCGACAGAATACGTAAGAAGTGGGCATAGTTTTTAATTTTTTAATAGTAATGGCGGTATTTTGACAGCACTTTTAACGACTAATCGATACATTCAAAGCCTTCCAAAGTATTTAACACTTTGTGAGCATAATTACGTACGCCTTTTAAAATTACTACCTAGTGAACGAGCGATTGGCAGTGTTAGAGAAATCAAACTGGGCCACAGTGAATTTGCCATCAACATAGATGACAATGCCAAGTACACCCTTGATGTATCTATTAAACAGTTATCAGGAATGGTAAGTGGTATTTCGCCTTTGTATTTAACTGTGCGCTTATATAATGATGCTAAAGTAGCCGAAATTGTCCATCATGATTACCATCAACGAATCAAACCTTCCTATGGCTACCCTAATCCTAAGATGCATCAAAAAGATGAAAAGTATCAGTTGAATGCTTTTTTATATGATTGGTTGGTTGCCTGTGTAGAGCGAGGTCAATCAACACTTAATTGGGATGTAAATAATGGCTTGGTTTGATGATACGTATTATTTTGAGCAAGCCCAGCTTCGTATAGCCCATATAACGGATTGTCACCTTTTTAGCGATAAGCAGGGCGAGTATTTTGGGGTTAACACCGCAGAACATTTTACTAGGGCACTTACAGATATAGCAAAACAGCAGCCTGATGCCTTGATATTTGGTGGCGATTTAACCCAAGATCACAGCTTTAATTCCTATTTATTATTTGCTGAACTGATTCATAATAGTGACCTTGATTGCCCCGTATTTTGGGTTCCCGGCAATCATGATGAAATTGATCAGCTCAATTTAATTAGTGGCGGGCAAATACAACGCGCTAAACATATTGTGGCGCAAGGGTTTGAACTGATATTAATTAATTCTAAAGGAAATACCCCTGCTGGGTGGGTGACGCCCTCGCATTTAGAGGAAATTATGGCGTGTTTAGTCGATTCAGATAATCGTCATATTGCATTTTGTCATCACAACCCATTGCCTATTAATGGCTACCTAGATAAACACATGCTAGAAAATGGGCCGCAGCTATTAAATTTATTAGTTAATAATGGCCGCGTTGATGCGCTGTTTCATGGGCATGTTCACAATGACTACCAACAGCAATTTAGAGAGCTTGATATTTACGCGACACCGGCCAGTTCCGTGCAGTTTACAAAGCACAGTGCTACTTGGCAGCAAGAAGATAAAGGGGCGGCTTATCGTATGCTGCACTTAAATGCTGAGCAACAAAAGGTGCATATACGCACGGACGTGGTATGGTTAAACGAGTAATCTATATTCACGGTTTTAATAGCTCTGAAAAATCATATAAAGCTGTGCGCTTTGGTGAGCTTATGGCACACTATGATGTTGATTATTGTGTGCCACGCTTAAATCATGAACCTATAGAGGCGATTATAGCGCTTGAACAACTATTAACACCGAATACCGTATTATTGGGCAGCTCGTTAGGTGGTTTTTTTGCCACGTATTTATCGCAGCGTTATCAAATTCCTGCGGTGGTAATTAATCCTGCCGTTGCCCCATATACATTATTAGAGCCTATACTTGGGCCTAATTATAATCCGTATCAAGATTATAATTACCAATTACAATCTCGTCATATAGATGCGTTAAAAGCATTAACGGTGACAGAGTTAAAACACCCTGAACTGTTGTATTTATTACAGCAAACAGGGGATGAAGTGTTAAATTTTCAGCACGCAATAAAGTATTACTCACAATGTAAACAGTTAATTGAATTTGGCGGCGATCATAGCTTTAATGGCTTTGAGCGAGCTTTTTCAAGCATTGTCGATTTTCTTAAAATCAGATATTAGCGTATATAAAGATAAAAACTATGACTCAACAAAATTATAACGCCGAAGCCATTGAAGTACTTAATGGATTAGAGCCGGTAAAACGCCGCCCAGGCATGTATACAGACACATCGCGCCCCAATCATTTAGGCCAAGAGGTTATTGATAACAGTGTTGATGAAGCAATGGCCGGGCATGCGACGCGTATTGATGTCATTTTGCATGAAGATAACTCACTTGAAGTGAGCGATGATGGTCGGGGGATGCCGATAGATATTCACCCTGAAGAAGGTATTCCTGGGGTTGAACTAATATTCACCAAATTACACGCAGGTGGTAAGTTTTCAAATAAAAATTACCAGTTCTCTGGTGGTTTGCATGGGGTAGGTATCTCGGTCGTTAATGCGCTATCTACCCGTGTGGAAGTAACGGTTCGCCGTGACGCACAGCAATTTAGAATGGCTTTTGAGCATGGCGATAAAGTTGAAGATTTAAATGTTATTGGCTCAGTGGGTAAACGCAATACCGGTACTACCGTGCGCTTTTGGCCAGATACCAGCTATTTTGATTCTGCTAACTTTTCACTGACTAAGCTTAACCATTTATTAAAAGCCAAAGCGGTACTATGCCCAGGTTTGCGTATTAAGTTTGTAAATAAACAAACGAAAGAAACCCAAGAGTGGTTTTATGAAACCGGCTTAAAAGATTACTTAGTAGAAGCAGTTAAAGGCTATGAGATACTGCCTAAAGACCCATTTGTAGGTGAGTTTTCAAGTTCTATTGAAGGCGCTGATTGGGCCGTTGTATGGATGCCTGAAGGCGGTGAGTCAACAGCCGAAAGTTATGTAAACTTAATTCCTACCGCACAAGGTGGCACCCACGTAAATGGCCTGCGCCAAGGGCTTTTAGAGGCGATGCGTGAATTTTGTGAATTTAGAAACTTATTACCACGTGGTGTAAAGCTCACCCCAGATGATATTTGGGAACGTTGTAGTTATGTATTGTCGGTAAAAATGCAAGACCCACAATTTGCAGGGCAAACCAAAGAAAAACTCTCATCACGTTCATGTGCTGCGTTTGTATCGGGTGTCGTAAAAGATGCTTTTAGCTTATGGCTAAATGAGCACACTGACACCGCAGAGTTACTTTCTGAATTATGTATTTCAAATGCACAGCGTCGCTTACGCGCGGCTAAAAAAGTAGTTCGTAAACGTGTTACTTCAGGCCCTGCATTACCAGGCAAACTGACCGATTGTAGTGCTGCTGATAATGACCGCACGGAATTGTTTTTAGTAGAGGGTGATTCAGCGGGTGGCTCAGCTAAACAAGCGCGAGATCGTGAGTTCCAAGCAATCATGCCACTAAGAGGTAAAATTTTAAATACTTGGGAAGTAGAATCAGGGCAAATTTTGGCCTCTCAAGAAGTGCATGATATTTCAGTGGCATTGGGTATTGACCCCGATTCAAGTGATTTATCAGGGCTGCGTTACAATAAAATATGTATATTAGCGGATGCTGACTCGGATGGACTGCACATTGCTACTTTATTGTGTGCCTTATTTGTGCGCCACTTCCCACAATTGGTTAAAACTGGGCATGTATATGTTGCTATGCCACCGCTGTTTAGAATCGATATTGGTAAAGATGTTTATTACGCGCTTGATGAAGATGAAAAAACCGGAATATTAGCGCGTATAGAAGCAGAGAAAAAACGCGGTAAGGTGAACGTACAACGCTTTAAAGGCTTGGGTGAAATGAACCCGCTACAATTGCGTGAAACAACCATGGATCCAAATACCCGTCGTTTAGTGCAGCTAACACTTGATGAAGAAGAGCAAACAATGGAAATGATGGATATGTTACTCGCTAAAAAGCGTTCATCAGATCGCCGCCAATGGCTTGAAGATCACGGTAACAAAGCACAAGTTTAATAAGCCTTTGGGCTACAGGAGAGGCAAATGAAAAGACTATTTAGCACACTGTTGTTACTCGGCTTGATATCATCGCCAGTGATGGCGAAAAATATTCTCGACAAGCTGACGGCTGCCCCAGGGTTTGAAATAAGCTTATTTGCTGATGATGTTGAAAATGCTCGGCAAATTGCAGTATCAAGCCGAGGTATAGTGTATGCAGGTTCGCGTAATGCGGGTAATGTGTATGCATTGATTGATCATAACAGCGACGGCGTTGCAGATAAAAAAATAGTGATTGCAGAGGGACTGAATATGCCCTCGGGTTTAGCGATTAAAGACGGTGACTTATATGTAGGTGAAGTGCACCGTATTATTCGTTTTAAAAATATCGATAAGCACCTCAAAAACCCTGAGTATGAAGTGTTTTATAGCGATTTACCGTCAGAGCGCCACCATGGCTGGAAGTTTTTACGCTTTGCGCCAAACGGCGAGCTGATTATTCCGGTGGGTGTTCCCTGTAATATTTGCGAAGAAGATCCTCGGTTTGGTCGTATTTTTTCGTTAAACACCGACACCAAAGAAATAACCACTTTAGCCAAAGGTGTGCGCAATACTGTAGGCTTTGACTTTCACCCTAGCACGCAAATGCTATGGTTTAGCGATAATGGCCGCGACATGATGGGGGATGATATTCCACCCGATGAGCTAAACCGCATCACTAAAGAAGAAGAACATTTTGGTTTTCCATACGTGCATGGCGGCGTTATTGTTGATCCGGAGTTTGGTGAAGGCAAAAACATTGCTGACTACACTCAACCTGCATTGGCATTAGGTGCGCATGTTGCGCCATTAGGTATTCATTTTTATACCGGCAAGCAGTTCCCTGATAGCTATAAACAACAGTTATTTGTAGCTGAGCACGGTTCATGGAACCGCTCTAAAAAGGTCGGTTATAAAGTGGCAGTGGCAACTATAGAAAATACCAAGGTAACAAAGTATACGCCACTGATCACCGGCTTTATGCAAGACGAAACGACATTTGGACGCCCTGTTGCATTTGCACAATTAAATGATGGCAGTCTATTGGTAAGCGATGATTACGCAAACGTAATTTACCGCGTAATCTATAAGAAAAACTAGGTAAGCTTTAATGAGTGATACAGATACCTTGCTAATGCAAGGAATTGAACAACAAACAATGGGGCGTTTTACCGAAGACGCCTATTTAAATTATTCAATGTACGTGATCATGGATCGTGCCTTACCGCACGTTGGTGACGGCCTAAAACCAGTGCAACGTCGTATTATCTATGCGATGAGTGAGTTGGGATTATCGGCAAATGCAAAATACAAAAAATCAGCCCGTACCGTGGGTGACGTATTAGGTAAATACCATCCTCATGGTGATAGTGCCTGTTATGAAGCCATGGTACTGATGGCGCAGCCGTTCTCTTATCGCTACCCCTTGGTGGATGGGCAAGGTAACTGGGGTGCAGCTGATGATCCTAAGTCATTTGCGGCAATGCGTTATACCGAAGCACGTTTATCTAAATTCTCTGAGGTATTACTTAAAGAATTAGGTCAAGGGACCGTTGATTGGACGCCAAACTTCGATGGCACCATGGATGAGCCTTTAGTGTTGCCATCGCGCTTACCGCATATATTACTTAATGGGGTAACTGGTATTGCTGTGGGTATGGCAACCGATATACCGCCGCATAATGTGCGTGAAGTGGCCAGTGCCTGTTGTTTATTACTTGATAAGCCAAAAACAGAGCTCGAAGAGTTACTGGATTTAGTGCATGCGCCAGATTACCCAACCGATGCTGAAATAATTACGCCTAAAGCTGATATTCACAAAATTTATAAAACCGGCCGTGGCTCAATTAAAATGCGTGCAGTGTATTGTGAAGAGCAGGGCGATATCGTCATTACCGCTTTGCCGCACCAATGTTCGGGTGCAAAAGTACTTGAGCAAATTGCAGCGCAAATGAACGCTAAAAAGTTACCAATGGTGGCTGACTTACGTGATGAGTCTGATCACGAAAATCCAACCCGTATTGTGATTGTGCCGCGTTCAAACCGAATTAAAGCTGAGCCATTAATGGCGCACTTATTTGCAACAACCGATCTTGAAAAAAATTACCGCGTAAACTTAAATATGCTGGGCTTAGATGGCCGTCCACAAGTTAAAGACTTACGTAGTATTTTAACTGAATGGCTGACTTTTAGACGTGAAACAGTGCGTCGTCGTTTGCAATATCGACTCGATAAAGTACTCGCAAGATTACATATTTTAGAGGGCTTGCTTGCTGCCTTTTTAAATATTGACGAAGTTATAGAAATTATCCGCTCTGAAGATAAGCCTAAACCATTATTAATGGAACGCTTTGAGTTAACCGATATTCAAGCGGAAGCCATTTTAGAATTAAAACTTCGCCATTTAGCAAAGCTTGAAGAGTTTAAAATTCGTGGTGAGCAAGACGAATTAGCCAAAGAGCGTGACAAATTAGAGCAAACATTAGGCTCAGACCGTCGCATGTCGACGTTGCTTAAAAAAGAAATTCAAGAAGCCGCAGAAATGTATGGCGACGATCGTCGCTCACCTGTTATTGAGCGTGTGGAAGCCAAAGCTCTGAGCGAAAAAGATTTAATCCCTTCAGAGTCTGTGACTGTTGTTCTATCTGATAAAGGCTGGGCACGTGTTGGTAAGGGTCATGACTTAGATGTAGAAGGGTTAAATTACCGTGCCGGTGATGGCTATAGAGCATCAGCGCGAGGTAAAAGTAATCAACCTGCGGTATTTTTAGATTCAGCTGGGCGTGCATTTGCGACCGATGCCCACAGCCTACCTTCTGCAAGAAGCCAAGGCGAGCCTATGACAGGGCGCTTTAACTTAACCTCAGGCGCAAGCTTTGAGCACGTAGTTATGGGTGAAGACGCTCAAGTATTGCTAATGGCTTCTGATGCCGGTTATGGCTTTATTACTGACTTTAAAGATTTAGTCAGTAAAAACAAAAACGGTAAAGCCTTAGTGAGTGTGCCAAAAGGTGGTGTGTTACTTTCGCCAATTCGCGTTAATGACGTTGCCAGTGATTACTGTATGGCAATTTCTAACGAGGGGCGAATGTTGTTATTCCCACTGCGTGATTTACCTAAGCTAGGTAAAGGGAAGGGCAATAAGATTATTTCTATTCCGGGCGCTAAAGTACAAGCGCGCGAAGAGTTTGTAAAAGTATTAGCTGTTGTGCCGCAAGGCAGCAGTGTTACGCTGCATGCAGGTAAGCGTAAATTGACGCTTAAACCAAGCGACCTTGAGCATTACCATGGCGAGCGAGGCCGCAGAGGGAACAAGTTACCTCGTGGTTTACAGCGCGTTGATGAAGCCGTGGTAGAGTTAACACCTCAGCAAGTTGATGAGCCAAATTCAGATACTGAGCAAAGTTAAAACACTCGAAAAATTAGACTAAACTAGATAACGGCTTACTTAGGTAAGCCGTTTTTTATGACTGTTTTATTTCAGCGAACGCTTGTGCGCTATTTTCTCGTCTGCGCAACAAAATAACGTTATAATAAAGCAATACATGATTGTGGTTATATTGGAGAGGCGCACTTGCTAGCTGTTATACGTATTTTAATAATGCTGTTGTTTATATTATTAAGTTGTTTTTTTGGTTTGTTGTTATCAATATTTAGACCATTTCATCCTAATAATGTGCATGTTATTGCAAGTTGGTTTGGCTCAATGGCTAAAATGCTTGGGGTTAAATTAGAACTAAAATATCATCCCGATGCGCTTAAGGTGGGGCCTGCTGTGTATGTAGCGAATCATCAAAATAGCTACGATTTATTTACTATTCCAGCCATGGTACCAAAAAATTGTGTGAGCGTTGGCAAAAAAAGTCTTAAATGGATCCCATTTTTTGGGCAGCTTTATTGGTTGTCGGGTAATATTTTAATCGACCGTTCAAATCGTTCAAAAGCTGCTGGCACAATCTCAAAAGCAGCGGCTAAAATAAAACAAAAAGGCTTATCGGTGTGGATGTTCCCTGAGGGGACGCGTAGTTATGGTCGTGGTTTACTCCCCTTTAAAACCGGTGCATTTCATACCGCAATGAGTGCAGAGGTGCCTGTTGTGCCAGTATGTATGAACACAACCGATAAAACCATTAAACTAAATCGCTGGGATAATGGTACAATTTACATTGAAATGTTAGCCCCCATAGCACTTGATAACAGTATCAGTGCCCGTGAACATGCTAAAAGTGTGCACAGTATTATGGCTGCTAAAATAACAGAATTAGATGCTCAAGTGAGAGAGAAATAATGGAAAACTGGCGTGAAATAAGTGAAGACATCGTAACTTCACTACTTGAAGATGGTTCCGATCCAGAAATTCTTTATGAAGTAGAACACCACTTTGTATGTGAAGACTTTACTAAGTTAGAACAAGCGGCATTGGCTGCGTTTAAACTAGGTTACGATGTAGAAGAGCCAGCAGAACTTGAGCTTGAAGACGGTGAAAAAATTTGGAGTTTTGACATTGTTGTTGAAGCCGAATTAGATGTCGACGTGATAATGGAAGACGTTGACAAACTCGCGCAACTTGCTGTTGAATGCGATGTTGAATACGACGGTTGGGGCACTTACTTTCAAGAGTAAGGATTACCAATGCAAAAGGCGAACAATATGTTCGCCTTTTTGTGTCTTATTGGATCTGTATTATAATTACAGCCACTTTTTATTTTTAAAGTAAATACCAATCCCACCAGTTAAAACAATTAAAAACACCACAAATGCAGTGAATGCATAGGGGCTTTCTGTTCCAGGTATACCGCCGACATTGACCCCCAATAATCCCGTTAAAAAGCCCAGCGGTAAAAATAAAGCAGCTACCACCGACATTACATACATCCGCTGATTTAATTGCTCAGAGACCTGATTTGTAATGGTTTGTTGGATAACAAGTGCGCGCTCTATTGAACTATCGAGCTCTTCTAAATAGCGAATAAGTAAATTGGTGGTTTCATTTAGCTTGGCTTTATCATCGTCAAAAAGCCATGGGTAATGATTATTAACCATGCTACTGAGTGCTTCTTTTTGTGGTTTTAAGTAACGTTTTAGCGCGATGGTTTGACGGCGAAGTTGCGACAAGCCTTGGTTATCAAACTTTTTACTGGGCTCATCAATTTCCTCTTCAAAATCATCTAAGCTTTCATCTAGCTCATCAATTACTGTTTGCATACGTGAAGTGAGCTTGTGCGCTAATGTACACACCAATTCAGAAATACTGCATGGCCCCTCATTATTATTCAACGAGGCTAGAATATCTTGCACTGATAATAATCGGCGCTTACGCGTGGTGATCACCACATCGTTATTTATAAATAACCGAATAGATACCATGTCTTCAGGGCTTTGTGCTGGGTTTAAGTTGATCCCGCGTAAAAATAACATATGGCCATTAGTTGTTGGCGTTATTCGTGGACGCGTTTCATCAGCAGTGAGTGATTCCAGTTCATAGTCGTTTAACAGCCCGCAGTTTTTTAACCAATCTACCGCATCTGTTTGGCTGTAGTCCATATGCACCCACAGTTTTCCATCAGTAGGTTGCCATTGGTGTAATTGCTTGCTGTTTTCTATGGGGCGTGCACCGCCTTTTTCATCAAGAATAAGCGCATGAAGTAAGCCATTAATCATAATAATTTCTCATCGATAGTATATTTTTAATACAGTTAACTGTAATGTATTTAGGATCTGTTTATCTTTCAAGGTTAAATTTTCAGCAGTCTATTTGGTATTTAGGCAAGGCAGAGTGTGGTTATTCCCCATAAATAGGCGATAACACAGCATCAATGCCAAATAAGCGCTGCCCGAAGGGTTCTGCCTAGGGGCAGTTAACTCTTTGTTGCTCGATTTTCACTTAGCCCACTAGGTTACAAACCTCGCGCCGCGATTAAATTGCCCCTAGTTTGAACAAATATTAATTCGCAAAGGTCAACAGACCCTAGTTAAATAAATAAAATTTAGCTTTACTTTGTATATGTTAAACTGAGTTTAGCAACAAAAACTTATGTTTTAGCCTATGGTTAAGTGCATACGTAAGAGCTGCATTGTTAAACGAGTTAACTTAAAAGGTCAATCAAATCGGCTTATCGAGTAGATTAATTTATTTTGTTGGTGTTTTATTTGCTGTAGCGTATAAAACACTTTTTTTACTAAGGGCACATTTATGACGACAAAAATAACAGTTGGTTGGCGTGAGTGGTTGAGTTTACCCGAGCTGGGCATCGAGCAAATTAAAGCAAAAATAGATACCGGTGCGCGTACTTCCTGTATTCATGCAATTAATATTGAAGAATATGAAGTGGAAGGCGAAAAATGGGTTAAATTTATAGCCCAACCATTGCAAGAAGACGAGCAAACGCAAATTACCTGCAATGCCAAAGTTAAAAAAATGAAGTACGTTACCAGCTCTAGTGGCCAAAAAGAACTGCGTTACTTTATTGAAACTACATTACATGCTGGCGAATTTAGTTGGCCAATAGAAATTACATTAACAAGTCGTGCGTCAATGAAGTTTAGAATGTTATTAGGACGCACAGCTATGGAAAATCGTATAGTCGTTGATCCGGCTTTATCACATTTATTATAAGAATTCGTTGAGTAGCAAACATACTTATATGTGCTTGCTCAACATAATTTAGTTAAGGTTTTAACTATGAAAATTGGTATTTTATCTCGCAACAAAAATTTATATTCAACGCGTCGTTTAATTGAAGCGGCTGAGCAACGTGGTCATGAAGTAAAAGTGATTAACGCGCTACGTTGTTATATGAATATAAACTCAGATCAACCTGAAATCCATTACCGCGGCGAAAACCTAAAAGATTTTGATGCCATTGTTCCGCGTATTGGCGCATCAGTTACTTTTTATGGCTGTTCTGTATTACGCCAGTTTGAAATGATGGGTGTTTATCCGGTTAATGAATCTGTGGCTATTTCTCGTTCGCGCGATAAATTACGTTCTCTACAATTATTATCACGCAAAGGCGTAGGCATGCCGGTAACAGGCTTTGCTAGCAAGCCAGATGACGTAAAAGACTTACTCGAAATGGTAGGTGGCGCACCGGTCGTTATTAAGCTACTTGAGGGCACTCAAGGTATTGGTGTGGTACTTGCTGAAACACGTAAAGCGGCTGAAAGTGTTATTGAAGCGTTTATGGGTTTAAAAGCCAATATCATGGTACAAGAATATATTAAAGAAGCGGGTGGTGCGGATATTCGTTGCTTTGTACTCGGAGATAAAGTGATTGCTGCAATGAAACGTCAAGCACAAGAAGGTGAGTTCCGCTCAAACCTTCACCGTGGTGGTAGCGCCACACTGGTGCGTATTACGCCAGAAGAGCGTAAAACAGCGGTTGCAGCGGCAAAAGCAATGGGCTTAAACGTTGCTGGCGTTGACTTACTTCGCTCATCTCGTGGTCCTTTGGTTATGGAAGTAAATTCATCGCCAGGTCTTGAAGGGATTGAAGTGGCAACAGGTAAAGACATTGCGGGCATGGTGATTGATTTCATCGAGAAAAATGCTGCAAGTAAAGGAACGGCAACTCGTGGCAAAGGTTAAAATTAACCGACCTTTCACCCTATTAGGTGAAAGTATTGGTGTAGGTGAACGTAAAACACTCGCGCTAGAAGCTGCAAAGCTTTACACCCATTCACCGCTTAATATTCCTATTGAAGTGGTTAACGGTGTAATGGAAGGCCCTGTATTGATGGTGTGTGCGGCTATACACGGCGACGAACTAAATGGGGTTGAGGTTGTGCGCCAGTTACTGGCTAAAATCGACCCTAATCAGCTTCGTGGTACATTAATTGCGGTCCCGATTGTGAATGTATTTGGTTTTATTCATAAATCGCGTTATCTGCCCGATCGCCGTGATATGAACCGAAGTTTTCCGGGGTCTGAGCGTGGTTCATTAGCAGGTCGCATGGCGTATATGTTTTTTAACCAAGTAGCTGTGCATTGTACGCATATTATTGATTTGCATACGGGGGCGATTCACCGTACTAACTTACCGCAAATTCGCGCTAATTTAGCCGATGAAGCAACAGCGCAAATGGCTAAAGCCTTTGGTACGCCTGCGGTTATAGATGCGTCATTACGTAATGGCTCGCTGCGTAGTGAAGCCGCTAATTTAGGTATACCTGTTATTACTTATGAGGCGGGTGAAGCACTACGCTTTGACCCTATTGCGATTGCTGCAGGCGTGCAAGGGGTTGATTATGTTATGCGACATTTAAAAATGATACGCGGTAAACGCCCTAAAAAACTGCCTGATCCTGTGATTGCAAGTTCAACTAGTTGGGTGCGTGCTGAAGTAGACGGCATAGTAAGAGCGCAAGTATCGTTAGGTGAGCGAGTAATGAAAGGCCAAGTGCTTGCTTATATTAGCAGTCCGCTTGGCGATTCAGAACTTGAACTCCTTGCTCCTCGAAGCGGTATTATTATTGGCCAGCAGACCATGCCACTGGTAAATGAAGGCGATGCCGTATTCCATATTGCTTATTTTGCACATGCAAATAGCTTGGTAGAGCAGCAGTTAGAAACGTTTATTGATGAGATAAATGATTTAGATGATGAGCTGAAAACGGCTGAACTAAATAATTAATACCAATTTTCTCAATTAAGTGAATTGGTATGACTCTATCTGTAGATATAAAAAACCGCCTTAGTTTTAAGCTAACGCGGTTTTTTAATAGGTGTTGTTTAGCTACGCGGTTTAGGGCCAATAATGCGTTTAATTTTAGGCGCTTTTGTTGGTTTAGGCTCCGTATTAAGCACTAACACCGGGCGGGTAACAAATAAGTTATTAGGGTAAATCACTCTGTGGCCATCAACGTGTTCGAGTAAGACATTCATCAGCCCCATTTCAATAATACGCCCTTCAATGGCGTTGGCTCCATCCACAATTCTTACCCAATAACCTACACGGCAGTCATTTTGAATAAACATCAGTAAAAACGCGGTTAAGTTACTCAGCAATGACCATGCCGCAAAGAGTGCAACGCCTAGCATGGCAAATAAAGAAGAGCCTAATACCAGTAAACCACGCAGTTCTATTCCCCAAAAAACTAATACTAAACACAGCATCACAAAGGCGAGTATTATTTTTAGTAGTAGCTCTGCACGGTACTTTCGGTGTAAATCGATTTTACCTCTGATAGCTTTTTCGAGTAATTTTTTAGTTACTTTTAATAGTAGCGGAAAGCTCAAAAGGGCAATCACGGTCACGATAAGTTTATATTGTGTGCCCAAAAGCTCTAAAAGGGTGATTAATTCCAAAATGTACTCTCACAATAATGATAGGCGCAAAGTGTAACGTTTAACGTAGGCGCGCAGTAGTGATTTTAAAAAGAATTTTTGACGCTGAGCAGCCATTGTACCGAGTCAACATCATCATATTTATTTAGCGGCGCGGCTATATCAAGGTGGATCATGGTACCCGCATTGGCGCGACTTGGCGCAAGGCGCAAACCTAAGCCCACATTTTTTAGCACTGGGGTGTTCTCAACTTGATACTGAGTGTTCGAGTCGTTGTTATACCAAGCTCGACCAATATCTAAAAAAGCCGCCCCTCCCACTTTAAACAGCTGTAGTAAGTCATATTCCCAGTAATAGCGCTTTTCTAAACTGACTAAAAAACTCCGATCCCCATGTTGAAATTCCATAGGATAGCCACGAAGTCCAGTTTCGCCCCCTAGGGTGAGCTGTTTATCATTAGTGAGGTTTTTTGCGTATTGCAGCCTTGCTTTTACATACCAAGATTGATCAATACTGGTATTTAAATAATATTGAATTTGGCTAGTAGTGAGCAAGTTTTCGAGCTGTTTTTTCTCGTTATTCCAATAGCCTTGAATATCTGCATGAAAACGCCAAAGGGTATGGTTAGTGCTAAAATGTGCTTTGTTAAAATTAAACGAGTACACAGCGCGGCTATCGTCGTTACTCATTGATTCATCGGAGTAGCCCAGGGTGGCTTTGATATTCCAGCCTAAATTTAAATCCTCAGTACGATAAATACTGTCAAAGTTACGTACTTTTATAAAGTTATCTTCAAACCAATGGCCGCTGATGTAGGGGTAACTTAAGCTTCTGTTTTCAGCCAATGCTGTAGTGGTAGAATCAATCGCTTTGAAAGTGTGTTGCTCATCAATATAACCAAGGCTCAAGCGCTGGGTCCAGTTATGACTAAGGGCTTTAGAATGGCCAAAAAATACCTGGTTTAGGTCGGTTTTTTGTTCAAACTCACTAAACTTTTCACCTCTGATGTATAAGGCTTCTTCTCGTTGGGTTGAGTAACTCAGGGCGCCATAACTATAGGGCGTATCGATGGCATAAAACGGGTAGGTTAGTTCAACTAAATGACTTTTGCCGTCGCTGTTGTCGGCATACTCTAAACGCCCTCGGTAGCGAGTTGATAAGATATTAGGATCATCGTAAACAAATAAATAACCATTTCGGTCACTGTCTGTTTTACGTGCAAACGATAACCGTTTGCCCCAACCAAATAAGTTAGATTCGCGAAAACCAATACTTGATTTATTTTCACCACCACTACGGCTAAAACTAAGTTCGGGCAGTAAAGTCCATAAGTCTCGAGTAATTACTGTTACATCAATATTTCCATCACAATTTTCGTCAGCAATAATTTGTGCATCATATAAATAACTTTGTTTTCTCAGTAACCGCTCAGATTCAGCCAGCGCTTTTGGATTAAAGGTATCGCCTGACTTAAACAGTAAAATACTCTTAATTACCTCAGGCTCGGTTTGTATGTGCGCCCGATTGGCAAAACGAAATAATGCATTGTTCTCAGCCTCTAGTTCAGTATTAAATACATTAAGCTGTTGCAAAGTGATGGAGGCAATTTTAGTGTTACTTTGTGCTGTGAGTGTTGGAGTTTGAGATGTAATTTGACGACGCAAATTACTTTCATGAGTTTGTGATGAGTCGTCACTAGGGCAGCTTTGGGCTAGTGGCGCTTCTTGCGCGCAAACGCTGAGCATAAACATACTCGAAATAGAAAGGCTAAAACAACTACGTGCAATCCATTTTCTATTTAACATTGACCCTCTTTAGCGCTATTTTGCAAAATAAAACACTTACCCTTAGCTTACATCATTGTTATTGATATGTAAGTAAAAGACAGGTTTAGTTTTATTTTTATAGCGATTATAAGGTATTAGCTATGCATTTAAGTTAAATAAAATGTTAACGCTGCCAATAGGTTGTCGGCATCTTGCCCTTCACCATTAATCCACACACTTTGGCTGTAATGCTCAAAATTTAAATTAAATGTGTGGTTAGCATAGTTAAAACGCAGTTGATGACGATCTGCCCCAGCGGCATACTCATTAATGCTAATTTCATCGCTGTGCAAAAATAACGTTCCCCACAATTCAAAGTCTTCATCGTGCGGCAGCTCTGTCGGTTTAACAATAATACATTGATGTGTGTGATCGTATTCAAGTTCGGTCATAAGGGGCTTATTGCGTTGCTAGGTAGTGTCGAATTGCGGTTAAAAACTCACCGCCATACTTGTTTAATTTAGTAAAACCAACCCCCGACACTTTTAAAAATTCACTGTCGTTAGTGGGCATAAGCTGCGCCATTTCGGCTAGCGTTTTATCGTTAAATACTACATAAGGCGGCACATCATCGGCATCGGCTAACTCTTTACGCAATGCACGAAGGCGAGCGAATAGTTTTTTATCGTAATTAAACTGCGCTAACTTATCCTGATAAACGTGTTTAGCTTGTAAGCGAGGCTCGGCCAATTGCAGCGCATATTCACCTTTTAAAATAGCGCGTGCAGCTTCAGTTAAACGCAATGAAGCGCCTTGAGTTATATCTTGGCTTAATAGCCCTTGATGAATAAGTTGGCGTAAAATACTAAGCCAAAATTCACTGCTTTTATCTTTACCTATGCCATAAGTACTAAGTTCATGGTGATTGTTATCACGAATGCGGCTAGTATTCGCGCCGCGTAATAACTCTACAATGTAACCCAATCCAAATCGTTGTTGCGCGCGATACACACACGAAAGCGCTTGCTGTGCGACTAATGTGCCATCAAAACTTTTAGGTGGATTTAAGCAAATGTCACAGTTCCCACAGGGCTCGCGTTGGTACTCACTAAAGTAGTTCAATAATATTTGACGACGACACGTTTGTGCTTCGGCAAAGCTGGCCATGGCATTAAAGCGCTGCTCTTCTACGCGACGGCGTTGTTCATCGTCAATATCTTCAAAAAAGCGTCTAACCCGGCCTATATCGGCAGGGTCAAAATACATGATGGCCTCTGCAGCCAGTCCATCTCGTCCAGCACGGCCTGTTTCTTGGTAATAAGCTTCAATACTTTTTGGAATGTCGTAATGCAGAACAAAGCGTACGTTAGGCTTGTTAATTCCCATACCAAAGGCAACGGTGGCAACCACAATTTGAATATCGTCACGGGCAAATCCGGTTTGCACAAACTGACGTTGCTCGTTACTCATTCCCGCATGGTAAGCGGCAGCATTAAGGCCTGCATCAGCAAGCTTTTCAGCTATATCATCAACACGTTTACGACTGGTGCAATAAATAATACCACTTTGATTTTTTTGCTCTTTTAAATAACGCAGTAATTGCACCATAGGTTTAAATTTTTCTTCTATGGTGTAACGAATATTAGGGCGATCAAAACTGCCGGTATGAATGTAGGGCTGTTGTAGCTTGAGTTGCTCAACAATATCAAAGCGAGTCGCTTTATCGGCAGTGGCAGTGAGTGCCATCATAGGCACATGTGCAAAGCGTTGTTTAAGCTCATTTAAACGAAAATAATGCGGTCTAAAATCGTGACCCCAATGAGAAACACAGTGTGCTTCATCAATAGCAAACAAGCTCACATTCAAATGAGAGAGCCGTTCTAAAAAATCGCGTTGTAGCACTTTTTCAGGAGCTACATAAAGTAGCTTTATCAGCCCTTGATGCAGTTGCTGATACACTAATTGTTGTTCTTCGCGAGCTAGGCTGTTATTGACATAAGCGGCCTTAACTCCCAGTGCTTGTAACTGGGTGACTTGATCTTGCATTAAAGAGATCAGCGGAGAAATAACAATGGTGACTCCCTCTAATACCAACGCGGGTATTTGGTAACACACCGATTTACCACCACCGGTGGGCAGTAATACTAATGAATCTTGGCCATTAATGGCGGCATCAATTACTGCACTTTGACCGTCGCGAAATTCACTGTAACCAAACACTTGTTTGAGTACAGTTTCGGGTTTACGCACAAGCGTATTAGGAGAAGGAGTTAGTGTATTCATCGGCGCTATTTTAGTGGTTTTTTATCAGGATGTCTTTAGCTTTCATTACTTGGTACACACATCTGTAGTGATAAACTAAAATCTGCAGGGGGTTACAATAGCCTCAAGCTGTGCTTTACTCATCGTACCACTAAAAACATAGAGAATAACAATGAATAAAGAAATGTTGATCGATCAAGTAGGGGCGCTGTTTGTTAATAACATGCCCTTTAACCAGTTTTTAAAAATAGCAGTAGAGTCACTTAGTACTGAACAAGCTAAAATATCATTTCCTTGGCAAGACGTATTAATTGGCAATCCGGCGCAAAAGATTCTTCACGGTGGAGTGATTTCTGCGGTGCTCGACAATGTAGGCGGAATGCTTGCTGCAGCAAGTGTAATAGGAAAACTAGACGATGCCGACTTACCCAGTGTGCATAAAAAGTTAGCAACACTGGGCACCATAGATTTACGTACTGATTATTTACGCCCAGGTAAAGGGGAGGTATTTATTGCCAGCGCCACACTTATTCGTTCAGGAAATAAAGTGTGTGTATGCCGAATGGAGTTACATAACGAACAGTCGGTACAAATAGCGTTTGGAACGGGCACGTATTTAGTTGGCTAAAAAGTGAGAGGGGGTTAAACTTACGGCCTTTTAAATCATCAAGTGGTTACTATGTCGATTGATACCGAGCAGCGAAAGGGCGCCATTTTTGCCTGCCTCGCCTTTTTTATGTGGGGCCTAGCACCCATTTATTTTAAGATGATCCAACATGTATCAGCATTTGAAATTTTAATGCATCGTGTTATTTGGTCAGTGATGTTTCTTATTTTGGTGGTGAGTGTGCTCAACTACTGGAATAAAATTAAACGCATTTTAATCCAACCTAAATTAATTCTGATGCTAGTTGTTACCTCGACCTTATTGGGGTTTAACTGGGGGTTGTTTATATGGGCTATTAATAACAACCACATGCTAGATGCCAGCTTAGGCTACTATATCAATCCTTTGTTAAATGTATTACTTGGTATGGTGTTTTTAAACGAGCGGTTACGTAAGTTGCAAGGAGCTGCTGTTGCCTTGGCTTTTACAGGTGTTTTATTACAGTTAATTAGTTTTGGTTCATTTCCGGTTGTGGCATTTTCGTTAGCGACTTCTTTTGCGTTATATGGCCTATTACGTAAAAAACTACAGGTTGATGCCCTGCCTGGGATTTTAATTGAGGCATTAATATTATTACCGGTGGCACTGACCTATTGGTGGTTAATGGTGCCGACTGAAACGTCTAATTTACCAGCGAATGATTGGCTAACTAATGCGCTATTAGTAAGTGCAGGTATAGTGACTACACTGCCATTGCTGTGTTTTACCGGCGCGGCTAAGCGATTGCAATACACTACGCTTGGGTTTTTTCAGTACATAGGGCCTAGCTTAATGTTTATTTTAGCAGTGGTGTTTTATGGTGAAGTGTTTGATGCTGAGCGTGTAATTACCTTTGCGTGTATTTGGAGTGCACTGGCTATTTTTAGTTGGGATTCATACAATCAGTCGCGTAAACGCAGAAAAGCAGCCATTGTCGCCTCAGGTGTGGTTTAGTTAAACTAAACCACTTTATTACGACCCGACTCTTTAGCTTTGTAGAGCTTTAAGTCGGCTTGTTTTAATAGTTCGTCAATTTGATAGGTTTCACTGTGGCTGAAGCCTATCGACAGCGTAAACTTGATTTGTGCTTGGCTAAAATCATGGCTATTAAGCTCAATAAATAATCGAAAGCTTTCTAGTCGTTTTAGCGCTTCTTGTTCGGTCAGTTCAGTAAAAAATACCGCAAATTCTTCTCCGCCTAAACGGGCAACCAATTGGTTTTCAAAATATTTATTAAAGCATACCGCCAGCCCTTTAAGCACTTCATCTCCGGCATCATGGCCATAGGTATCATTAATAGCTTTAAAATGGTCAATATCAAGCATAGCTAACATGGCTGGTGCTTTTGCTTTTTTAAACTGCTTTAATGACTTGTCAGCCTCTTCAAAAAAGTAACGACGATTAGGGAGTTTAGTTAAGTAATCTGTATTGGCTTGTCGTTTTATAGTTTCGATATGCTCTAGCATATCGACGTTTTGACTTAACCGGCAGTAAAATTCTTCACTGTTAAATGGTTTGTATAAATAGTCATTTGCTCCATTTTTTAAAAATAAGGCAGATAAATTAGACGAAGTAGCGCCTGAAATACCAATAATGGCTTTTTCGTTATTACTATAAATGCGTCTAATTTCATTACACAGCTCAATACCGCCCATATTAGGCATTTCTTTGTCGGTAATAATCACAGAAATATCGGGGGTGCTTTCAAGCTCTTTAAGCGCCTCTAGGCCATCGGCTGCTTGTAATATTTGATATTTGTGACGTGTTAATAAACTACATATGTATTGGCGTGTTGACGCAGAGTCATCAACAACCAATACTTTTACATGCTTATTACGGGGCAGGCGGTAAAGCTGCTTTTCTAAATACTCGTAGGCTTGTTTATTGCCTTTAATGATGTAATCAATAATGGGGTATTTTTCAACGGTGTCACGGGTATGCTTATCGATATTGCCTGTCATCACTATGGTAGGAATATCTGCTGCAATGGTGCATGGAACCGCTTCACCTTGTGGCGCGTCAGGTAATATAAAGTCGACCACTGCGCAAAAATAATGGTGCTTACTTATAAGCTCTTTAGTCTCAGCCAAGGATTGAGCAATATCAACCTCGTAGCCGACTTTTTGCGCGATATGCTTTTGCACTCGCGCAATAGTAGGAGTGTCTTCAACAATAAGTATTCTGTGCGTCACGTAACAGCCTTGTTTAAATTTTGCAAAATTGTTTGCTTATACAAGTTGTAACTGCTAAAACGCCAAAAAGCAACTATTGTAGTGACTTATAGATTGTCTGCCTCAGAATAATAATCTTGGCTTATTGGTGTTGGCCCTGAAATTTTTGAGCGTCCAAATAATGTATGGAATTTTGTTTTGCAGGTTGTTAACTTTAAATATTTAACCCATGCTCGCTCAATTGGGTTACTTGGCTCTATTATGCCACTGACAGCATTTACAAATTGTTGCTGATGTTCGTTTTGTGGCTCAACTGTTTTGTTATACAGGCTTTTTAAAACAACACCGTGCTGTTCTAAAATACTTGCCTCTAACAGGGTAAAGTGTCCGCTGCGGCTAAATCCGCGTGGAAAGTTTTGGTCATCATAAAATTGACGTTGACTTACGAATGCTTGACGAAGTAGTGAAATATCATTGCTCATAGCTGTACCCTCATACCAATTATTAGCTGGAGTATGGGACATAATCGCTATTTTTTTAAACAAAAAATTTTTATCGTGAGGATAAAAAATTGGACATAGATTTATTAAAAACATTTGTTGAAGTGGTGCGTACTCGCCATTTTGGTAAAGCGGCAGAAAACCTATACATAACGCAGTCTGCGGTGAGTTTTAGAATTCGCCAATTAGAGCAGGGCTTAGGCGTAAATTTATTTATTCGTCAGCGTAATAATATTCAACTCACCGCCCCGGGTGAGCGTTTGTTACCGCATGCGCAAATGATTATTACTGGGATGCAAAGAGCCAAAGTGGATGTTGCACTTGCAGATAATATGCATAAGCAAATTAGCTTAGCAGGTACGCCTAATATTTGGGATGCATTTTTACAGTTTGGTATTACAAATATTGTATCGGCGATGCCTGGTGTATCGCTGGTGGCAGAAGTGAAAGCGCAACAAGAAAGCACTCGCTTATTGTTGGAGCGTACGCTTGATTTAGCTATTTTGTTTGATCCCCCTAAAGTTGATGAACTTGTGGTTGAACGTATTTGTGAACTGCCTATTATTCCGGTGAGTGGTTACGATACGGCAACCAGTGATAACTTTTTTGATAATCAATATGTGTATGTTGATTGGGGAACCACGTTTTCTCTTTGGCATGCGCGTCAGTTTACCGGTAAAACACCGCCTTATTTTAGAACCAGTACAGGGCGTATAGCGCTTGATTTAATACTGCAATGTGGCGGCAGTGCGTTTATTCCACAGGTATTAGTTAAAGATCATTTAGAAAAAGGCGAACTTTTTCATGTAAAAGGGGTAGAAAATACCTCAAGAGATGTATTTGTTGCCTATCATAGAGATAACGAACAGAAAGAGTTAATAGAAACCTTGGTTAATTTGTTGTCGCAAATGACACCGAGTTTATTGAAACAAAGTAAGTAGTCGGTAGGCAGTTTATTTTACATGTTATTTTGATTTCAGATTTAATGCAGTTTTATTAACTTAAAAAGACAAAAATGTGTCCTTTGTAATATTTTTGTCATTTAGTGGTGACACACTGCTGCTGTTTTAAAAATTAGTCTATTGTGATTATCGAGGAAATAACATGAAATTTGCAAAATCGAGCTTATGCTTAGCCCTACTTAGTGGTTTATCTTTTAATGCACTTGCAGAGGTAGACATTTACGGTAAAGCAAATGTAACCGTTCAATCATCTGATGATGGTGAAGGGTCGTTTACTGAAATTAAAAGTAATGCATCTCGTTTCGGACTTAAAGGGTCTGAAAAAATTTCAGACGGTTTAGAAGCGGTTTATAAGTTTGAATTTCAGGTTGATGTGTCTGATGCCGATTCTAAAGGTGATGACGACAATATTTCAGCGCGTAATCAATATGTGGGCTTTAAAGGCGGATTTGGTCAGGTTGTGATAGGCCGCAACGACACCGCGCTTAAGCAAGCGCAGGGGAAACTAGATCTTTTCAACGATCTTGAAGGTGATATAAAAAATACCTTTAAAGGTGAAAATCGTTTAGGTAACTCAGTATCTTATGCTTCAAACTCATATGAAGGTTTTAAAGTATTAGCGTCATTTATTGCAGAAGACGACGTAGATGCCAAAAATGGCTACTCAGTGGCGTTAACTTACGGTGATGCAGGCCTTAAAAAGAGCGCAGTATATGCTGCCATTGCTGCTGATAGCGAAGTAAATGGTTACGATGTAGTGCGTGCAACAGTTCAAGGTAAAATTGAAGATTTTAGACTTGGCGCAATGTACCAAACACAAGAAAAAGTAGATGGCAGCGCTGAGGCTGACGGTTACTTAGTGAATGCAGCTTACCTTATGGGTAGCAACACTTTCAAAGTGCAATACCAAACAATGGATTTTGATGACAGCGATGATAAAAGCGCGGTATCGGTAGGTGTTGACCATAAGCTAAACAAAAACCTTAAAGTATTTGGCTTTTACTCAAGCTTTGATATGGACAACAATGTTGACCAAGATTACCTAGGTTTAGGTATGGAATATAAGTTTTAACTAAACCTTAGTTAAAACACTCCCTTTTAACCGCACTCAGTTGAGTGCGGTTTTTTTTTGCTTTAAATTATTTACTTATCTGCGCATAATAGCCAAGCATTTGGAATGAGGTGGAACTCCTCAACTATTCCCGTAACTGTGATCAGTTTTACTGTAAGTCAGATACAAATGCCTTAAAACTTCATATAACGAGCGGGTTAACTCATTTTCTTTTTGGTACGTATTAGTACTGAGTGTGGGTGTTTCCCTGCCTAGGATAATTTTTTGCACACTCACACCTCTTTAAACTTACCGCTTTTAACCGTTAACAACGTTTCTTGGCGAGTGGACAATACATTAATTCTTAAGCACATTAATGTGAGCATTGAGCGTGGTAAATTTATTGGTTTAATTGGCCCTAATGGGGCAGGAAAGTCGAGTTTACTGCGGTGCTTATATCGATTTAATAAGCCATCAGCAGGCGACATTAAATTTAACGATACCGATATTTGGCAGCTAAAAAGCGAAGACTATGCCAAGCAAGTTGCGGTAGTGCTACAAGAAACACCGTCGCAATTTAATCTCTCGTTATTCGATGTTGTAGCTCTAGGGCTTACCCCGCATAAAACGCTATTTAGCTCGACCACTCAAGCAGATAAACAAAAAATAGCGCAGGCTATTAGTCGTGTTGGGCTTGAATCTCATAGCAATCAGTCATTTGACTCACTATCTGGCGGTGAAAAGCAACGAGCGCTTATTGCCAGAGCGATTGTGCAGCAACCACAGCTACTCATTATGGATGAACCCACAAGCCACCTTGATGTTAAATATCAAATTCAATTAATGGAGCTGGCTAAATCTTTGGGCATTACTGTGTTTGCTTCATTTCATGATTTAAATTTAGCGGCAGCCATGTGCGATGAGTTAGTGGTTATTAAAAACGGAGAAATCGCTAGCGCGGGAAAGCCTAATAAGGTGATCACCGAGCAAATGCTTGATGAGGTTTTTGGTGTTTGCGCGCAAGTTAATACTCACCCTCAAACGGCGTCCAATGGCGAGTCTATTCCCCATATTACCTATTATTATGGATACCAATAACATGGCGATTATGTCTAACCATGGTGTGGCGTTAATTATTGCACTGTTATGCGCTGTATTTAGTTTATTTGTGGCATTGAGCTTTGGTGCTGCCCCTACCTCGCTCGCAGATGTATACCATAGCTTAACTTTTTCAAGCGAGGCCTCATTTACCAGCCGCATTATTATTGAATTAAGAATGCCACGTACGTTACTGGCTTTTTTGGCCGGCAGCGGTTTAGCGATTGCTGGATTGATATTACAAACAGTTACTCGTAATCCATTGGCTGACCCTTATTTGTTTGGTATTTCGTCGGGAGCATCATTAGGAGTCGTAGTATTAATGGCTTTTGTTGGAATAGGCGCAGGCATTGCGCTATCAGCAGCAGCCTTAATTGGCAGTTTAGTGGCAATGGGGTTATTAATTTTAATTGCTGGCAGTCAACGTAACGCCCAAGTTGAGTCGATGTTATTGGCTGGGGTGGCCTTATCATTTTTATTTAGCGCCTTTACCAGTTTGTTACTTTATTGGAGCGATCCACAGGCCGTCGCGGCTATTTTATTTTGGACTTTGGGAAGTTTTGCTAGGGCGCAATGGCCGTCACTGTTATTACCTGCCTTGGTCATCATTACATGTACAGTCATTATGTTAGGTTTTAGACGCCAACTTAATGCCATGTTGTTAGGTGATGAAAGCGCAACAACGCTTGGTGTACGGGTGCATCGCTTTCGAATTTTAATGCTTATTTTAAGCTCATTGATCACAGCCGTATTGGTTGCTATGTGTGGCGGAATTGGCTTTGTTGGCTTAATGGTGCCGCACATAGTGCGCTTTTTTATCTCTCAAGGCAGCAGCGTTGGATTATTAATGACCGGATTAGTCGGGGGCATATTTATGGTATGGGTCGATGTACTGGCACGTTCATTACTCGCTAACCAAGAGCTGCCAATAGGGGTGATCACGGCGGCTATTGGTAGTCTATTCTTTTTAAGTATCTTGTATTTTTGTAAGCGCCAGCTGGTGGGTAAATAATGAAAACATTAATGGTACAAGGTACCACCTCCGATGCGGGTAAAAGCACCTTAGTGGCAGCACTTTGCAGAGTGTTTGCTAACCAAGGGGTTAATGTTGCACCGTTTAAACCACAAAATATGGCACTTAATAGCGCCGTAACGCACGATGGTGGCGAAATTGGCAGAGCCCAAGCATTACAAGCCATAGCCGCAAAAGTTGAACCTGAAATCGACTTTAACCCTATATTACTCAAACCCAATAGTGATACCGGCGCACAAGTTATTATTCATGGTAGAGCTATCAGCAATATGGAAGCCGATGCTTACCATGACTACAAAAAAGTGGCTATGGATGCGGTATTAACCTCGCATAAGCGTTTAGCTAAACGCTTTGATTTATTACTGGTAGAAGGGGCTGGCAGCCCAGCCGAAATTAATTTACGCGCAAACGATATTGCAAATATGGGTTACGCCGAGCAAGTGGATTGCCCTGTTATTATTATTGCCGATATTGATAAAGGAGGAGTATTTGCGCACTTAGTCGGGACTTTGGCGTTATTAAGCGAGTCTGAGCAAGCACGAGTAAAAGGCTTTGTGATTAACCGTTTTCGTGGTGATATTAGTTTATTACAAGGTGGGCTAGATTGGCTCGAGGAGTACACCGGTAAACCTGTATTAGGGGTATTACCTTACTTGCACGATTTAGCACTTGATGCAGAAGATGCTGTGGCCATAGATAATAATGTGACCGATGCCAGTATAAATATTGCTGTACTGTTATTGCCACATATTAGTAACCATACCGATTTTGATGCTCTGCGATTACACCCGAATATAAATATAACCTACGTGCGCCATACACAAGCAATTCCTGCTGTTGATTTAATTATTGTACCTGGCAGTAAAAATGTACTCAGCGATCTCGCGTTTTTAAAAAATGAAGGCTGGGATCAGCAAATTAAGCGCCATCTACGTTATGGTGGCAAAGTATTGGGTATTTGCGGTGGTATGCAAATGCTGGGTAACACTATCAGTGATCCAAATGGGGTGGAGTCATCGTTGGGGCAAGTGACGGGTTTAGCGCTTAGCGATTTTGATACGCTATTGGGTGAGCAAAAAGTGTTAAGCCGAGTGAGCGCAGTGCTTAATTTAAATGAGCAACAGGTTGCATGTGATGGCTACGAAATACATGCAGGTATTAGTCAAGGAAAGGCGCTCTACAAGCCACTCATTCGCTTTAATAAACACCCCAATGACTTTAAAACCGATGGTTTTGTGAGTGACGATAATGCCATTGCTGGTACCTATTTACATGGCTTGTTTGATAGCCCTGCAGCCACAGAGCAGCTGTTAAAGTGGGTGAAACCAGAAAGTGCAATTAGTGCGATTAGTATAAATGAGCATCGTGAACGCCAATTAGAACGCCTAGCTGATATGTGTAAAGCGCATTTAAATATTGAACAAATTATTAAAATTTATCAAGGACATAACAATGACTGAATCAACTAACGACAAGCACCAACAGCGCCAACAAAAAGTAAAAGAACAGGTTGATGCGCGAGTAGCCGCAGCGCAACGAGAAAAAGGCATTTTTCAGGTTATTACTGGTAACGGTAAAGGCAAATCGACTTCTGGCTTTGGTGTGGTTGCACGCTGTGTTGGGCACGGCAAAAAAGCTGCGGTATGTCAGTTTATTAAAGGCACATGGGAGTGTGGTGAGCGTAATTTACTGCAAGGTGCTGGGGTTGAATTTGCTGTTATGAACACCGGGTTTACGTGGGATACGCAAAATAAAGAGGCCGATACCGCGGCAGCGCAAGCAACATGGCAAGAGTCAAAGCGGATGCTAAGCGACAGCAGTATCGATGTGGTATTACTCGATGAACTCACCTATATGGTGACCTATGGTTATATCGACCTTGAAGAAGTGGTTGTTGCTGTAAATAATAGACCGCCTATGCAATCGGTAATTATTACTGGTCGTGCTGCGCATCGCACCTTAATAGAGCTTGCCGATACGGTAAGTGAAGTACGTAATGTAAAACATGCGTTTGAGTCGGGCGTAAAAGCATTGAAAGGCTTTGATTACTAATGTTAAAGCGTATTGTTTTTGGGCTGTTATTGTTTGCTGTTAATGTACCTCAAGCCCTAGCTGACAAGCCGCTTCGTATAGTGGCTTTAGCACCACACATAGTTGAAAATTTATATGCTATTGGGGCGGGTGATTTAATAGTGGGCACGCTGGATTACGCAGATTACCCGCAAGAGGCGACTAAAATTGAGCGTATTGGTGGCTACAATGGCATTTCTATTGAAAAGTTACTCATGCTAAAACCTGACATGGTGATTGCGTGGAAAAGTGGTAATCAGGCTGAAGATTTAGCACAAATAAAGCGTTTAGGAATTGAATTATATTTAAGTGATCCAAGTTCTATTGAAGGGGTTGCCTCGGAAATACTAAAACTAGGTCAAATAACGGGTCATATTGAGCAAAGTAAAAAAGTAGCCGAGACATTTACGGCCAAACTCAACGCAATTAAAGTTACACAGAAAGATAAAACCACGCTTACTGGGTTTTATCAGTTGTGGCCTGAGCCTATGATGACTGTATCAAAAAATACATGGATCAATCAGTTAATCGAAACTTGCCAAGTAACCAATGTATTTGCAAACAGCGACACAGATTACCCACAAATTAGCATCGAAAACGTGATAGTTACTAAGCCACAAGTTATTATTATTCCTGATGAAAAATCAAAAAGGGTAATGCCTACGGTAAATTGGCAGCAATGGCCTGAAATCCCTGCGGTAAAGTATGAGCAGTTTATTAGCGTCAATGCTGATTTATTACATCGGTTTACCCCCAGAATGTTGGATGGATTAGCGCAGATGTGTCACAAAGTAGATATATCTAGAGAATTTATTAAGAGTCAATTATGAGCAACTGGTCATCTTTTTTAAACCATGAACTTAGCCAAACATATATGCAGCAAACCCTTGAATATATTGCGAATAAACGAGCCGAAGGCACTGCTGTATATCCGCCAAAATCACAGGTGTTTAGCGCATTTGATGCAACTCCACTTAGCGACATTAAAGTGGTTATATTAGGTCAAGACCCTTACCATGGAGAAGGACAAGCGCATGGTTTGTGTTTTTCAGTATTGCCTGAGGTTAAAAAGCTCCCGCCTTCGCTTAAAAACATTTATAAAGAGTTAGTAACTGATATTAATGGCTTTACCACGCCAGAACACGGCTATTTACAAGGCTGGGCAGAGCAAGGTGTATTTTTACTCAATACTGTATTAACTGTAGAGCAAGGGCAAGCCCATTCCCATAAACACTTAGGTTGGGAGCAATTTACCGATAACGTGATTGCTCATATAAATGAGCACTGCCAAGGTGTGGTGTTTATTTTATGGGGCGCACATGCACAAAAAAAAGGTAAAAGTATTGATCGCCAGCGCCATCATGTATTGGCAGGGCCTCATCCTTCGCCGCTTTCAGCGCATCGCGGCTTTTTTGGTTGCCAGCACTTTTCCAAAACCAATGAACTGTTAATAGCGCAAGGGGCGCAGCCCATTAATTGGCAGGTATAGGGTAATAGGCATTAAAAAAGGCTTTCATTTATGAAAGCCTTTTTAGTTGCTTATGTTGGTTAAAACTCTAACTCATCAATAGCAACACTATCTGCAAAATAGTCAAGCTCCTGTAGTTCTTTGCGCAAACGTTGCTTATCTTTTATTGCTTCTATTTCGCGCCATTTTCTTTTTTTATTTTTTTGAGAGGTTTTTTTCGATGTATCAGAACCTTCTAATATCTCTATTATTTCGTTTAGGCTATCCATTGATTATCTCCTATTGACCACTTTTTGAACCTCGGCAGTATCTATACCACAGCTATTAATAAAATAGAATATAAATGTGACGAAACTGTTACTAACGGGTGGTATTTTGATGAAGATCAATGAGAACAGCACTTAAATGGGGACAAGGCGAGTATTTAAAATAAAATTGCAGGTATAAAAAAACGCCGCAATAAGCGACGTTTTTAAACTCTTAAAACAGCGGTTAGTTACATCGCTTTAAAGCGTGCTTCTAATTGTTCCTGTGCATCTGCAAATGAGCGAATACCTTCAGCGAGTTTTTCAGTCGCCATGGCATCTTGGTTATGTAACCAACGGAACTGTGTTTCGCTAAGTGGCTCAGGTTTTGGCTCTTTAGTAATATCACTTGCTAGCAAGTATTCTTCAGCACCTTCTAAATTACCCAAATCTTCTAAAAGATTAGGGCTAATTGTTAGCTTATCGCATCCTGTAAGGGCAATAATTTCACCGGTATTACGAAAGCTTGCGCCCATAACTACGGTTTTGTAGTCGTGACGTTTGTAAAACTCAAAAATGCTACGTACAGATTGCACACCCGGATCTTGAAGCGGATCGGTTGGTTTTTCCATACCGTTTGCCACGTGCCAATCTAAAATACGGCCAACAAATGGAGAGATTAAAAATACGTTTGCATCAGCACAGGCGCGCGCTTGGGCATCGCTGAATAATAAAGTAAGGTTACACTTAGTGCCTTCTTTTTCTAATTGCTCAGCCGCTTTAATACCTTCCCACGTTGACGCTATTTTAATTAAAATTTTGTCTTTGCTTACGCCTTCTTTTTCGTAAAGGCTCAATAGCGTGTGTGCTTTATTAATTGTTGCTTGGGTGTCAAATGATAAACGTGCATCAACTTCGGTAGAAATATAACCCGGTACAATTTCACTAATTTCTTTACCAAGTAATACAGCAAAATAATCACAAGCCAGCTCTAGCTGTTTTGCAGGCTGCTGCTCTGTTTCTTTTGCATACTGCCATGCTTTATCTAGATAAGGTTTGTAAGCTTCAATCTCGCTCGCTTTTAAAAGTAGCGATGGATTGGTAGTCGCATCTTCAGGTTGATGTTTTTTTATGGCTTCTATATCGCCCGTGTCGGCCACGATAGAAGAATGTTGTTTAAGCCTTTGTAGAGCGCTAGTCATTTGCTTTTCCTCATTCCAAGCAAGTTAAAAGAAAATCTAAACTACCTTAATATAGCTATACTGCAACAGTGTGACAATGCTTGATAGGTCTTATGTCCTTATCAATAAAAAAACGGTAACGGTTGAGTTTTAGGTAGGATAATTTTAAACAAAACGTGCTTTTCGTTTCATTTAATGTTGAAATTGACATTAAATAATTTACAAGTCAATAGCTAACTATGATCACTGTTATTTCACCAGCAAAGAATCTTGATTACGACACGCCACCCGCAACAGATAAGTTCACTCAACCTGAATTACTTGAGCACAGCGAAGCGCTCATGAAAGTATGCCGTGAACTAACTCCTGCGCAAATTGGCAGTTTAATGAAAATTAGCGATAAACTCGCAGGCCTCAACGCAGCGCGTTTCAGTGAGTGGGCACAACCATTCACTACCGATAATGCTAAACAGGCCGTGCTTGCCTTTAACGGCGATGTATACGGCGGGTTAGATGCTAATACCCTCACTACTAAGCAGCTTGATTACGCTCAAGACCATTTACGTATACTTTCGGGATTATACGGAGTATTAAAGCCGCTTGATTTAATGCAGGCTTATCGCTTAGAAATGGGTACAAAACTTGAAAATAGCCGGGGTAAAAACTTATATGAGTTTTGGGGCAGTGTTATTGCTAATAAACTTAACGACGTATTAGCGGCACAAGATGCACAATACTTAGTAAATCTAGCCTCTAACGAATACTTTAAAGCAGTAGATAAAAAAACGCTTAACGCACACATTATTACACCACACTTTAAAGACTGTAAAAACGGCCAATATAAAGTGATTAGCTTTTACGCTAAAAAAGCGCGCGGCATGATGGCACGCTACATCATTGAAAATCAAGTGACTCAATTAAGCCAACTCAAAGAGTTTACTGTGGCCGGCTATTACTTTAGCCCAGAGGCAACCACCAAAGAACTTGAACCGGTATTTTTACGCGAAGAGCAAAACTAACACATCGTTTAAAGTATTTAATAAGCCATGCATTGCATGGCTTTTTTATACTGGCGTTATTTTTGCAAACCTTAGATTACTAACCCTAACTAAGGTATAAAATAAATGCTCTCAATTCCCTCAATTACAGAAGCCGAAAAGTTGATAGAAGAAAAGCTCGGCGGTTGGTTTGATGTAGTTATAAGTCATATCCCAAACTTTATCGTTGCAGTAATTATTGCCATTCTATTTTCATTTATTGCCCGTTTGGCAGGCAAAGGAATGAAAAATGTTTTACGTCGCTCGCTCGACTCTACGCAAATTGCCGATTTAATGGCCTCAATATTTAAAGTTATTGTACTGAGTGTGGGGGTATTTATTGCCCTTGATTTTATGGGCTTAAAAAGTACCGTCACTTCTCTGCTTGCTGGTGCAGGTATTGTTGGTCTTGCCATTGGTTTTGCTTTTCAAGATATGACCGAAAACCTGATAGCGGGTATTGCCATGGGAATTCGTAAACCGTTTAAAGCGGGTGATGTCATAGAAACCGATAATGTGTTTGGTTCGGTACATTCAATAAACTTGCGCAACACACTAATAGAAAGCTTTTACGGGCAATTGATACTGGTACCTAATAAAATACTATTTAGAAATGTACTGCGTAATTACAGCACCTTAGGGGTAAGACGAATAGAAGTGCCGGTGGGTATTTCTTACGCTGACGACATAGAAAAAGCCAGTGAGGTCATCGTCGACAAAATTAACCAATTTGACTTTGTGATCCGCAAAAATGAAACCGCTGTTTATGCCGAAGGCTTTGGTGATAGCAGTATAAACTTGTTGGTGTGGTTTTGGATCAAATACCCTGGTGAGCCTGATTTTATGACGGTGCGTCACAAAGGGGTTGTGGCAGTTAAGCAAGCACTCGATGCGGCTGATATTAGTATTCCGTTTCCTATTCGTACGTTGGATTTTGGTATTAAAGGCGGTGAAAAACTCGATGCCATGATAAGCGATAAAATAAGTCAGCAGTCAGCAAATAAAGAGGGTGACAATAATACTTATGCAAGCCAAGGTGAGTAAATAATTTAAAACCCCGAAGGTAAAAGCATTGGGAAATAGTTACTGACTATCAGCGCGTTTTTACAAAGTAAAACGCGCTTTTTATAATAAATAATATAAGGGTCTGTTGACCTTTGCGGATTAAAATTAGTTCAAACTAAGAGCTATTTAATCGCGACGCGAGGTTTGTTGCCTAGTGGGCTCGATAACTGCTCCTGCGTTATTCTACTGGGTAAGAATAAGTAAAAACCGAGCAAAGCTTCCGCGTCCTGCTCACGCTCCTTACCACCATCCATGTAGGCAACAAAGAGTAAATGTCCCTGGACAGCACCCTTGGCTAAATACCAAACAGACTACTGCAAATTCAACCTTGAAAGAACAACAGACCCAATTGATAATCTGAAGTAATTAAAGCCTTGCGCTAACTGCCTTAAAAACGCCTCAATTAGAAAACTATATCGATAAGGTTTCTCATCTCAAAATAGATTATTTAATCAACCGAACTAGAGCCCAAGCTTGATGTAAGCTCTTTATAATAAGTGTCTATAAACAAAGGTTTCAAAAGTATAAGCAGCTGCAATGAGCGTCGCGATTGGTGCGTAAACTAAAAGGCTTTTAATTAAGTATTTAAACTGGCTTGGGAATATGCTCTGCAGTGAATTATATTGTGCAAACCATAAAAAAGCGCCGCTTGTGTTGGAGAAACAAGCAGCGCTGAGGGATAAGTTAAGTGTATTAGTTAAGAAAAAGTTGTATTAAATGACACTAATTTTGTTATGAATGATTTTAACCCCATCCATATTTTCTAAAAACTTTTGTGCAAGAGCGCGTTCAAAACCGTTATTGGCTTCACCTTTAAGTTCAACGTCACCGTCATTAACGTGTACGTTTAGTTTTTCTAACTTTAAATTTGGGTTAGTGCGCAATTCATGAGTAATAGATTGTTGTAAATTAGGTTGTGTAGCCACACTGCTAACTACAGCTAAATGCGTTGCTGCACTGACTTTAAAAGCAGAGACTAATAAAAATAAACAACAAAACGAAATAAAACCGATAGTAAATTTAATGCGACTCATAACTATATCCTTAGTGTGTTACTAAAAAACAACGCCATTACTCGGCGTTTTAATACTCGTATATTCGATAGGGTTACAAGTTTCATTCCAAGATTAACTATTTGAAATAACTTACTATTTTATTAATTAGTTATTCAGCTAAGTATTTTTTACATATTACTATGAATAGCTTACTCACTGTTTTTAAGCCACAAAAAAGCCGACAAACGTCGGCTCAATTAAATGTGTTAAAGCTAAAGCTATTTTTTCTTTTTAGCTTTGGCTTTTTTCTTTGCTTTCATTTTTACTGGATCTTTACGCTTTTTAACCGGTGGCTTGGCTTCTTTATGCTTTGGTTCTAATCCTTTAAATACACGGCGTTTTAGCTTTTGCTCTATGTAACGTTCTACTTTGTAAAGTATGCCAATGTCGTGCGCTTCAATGAGTGAAATTGCAATACCTTTTTTACCCGCGCGACCTGTACGGCCAATACGGTGTACGTATACATCTGCAGTGCGAGGCATATCAAAATTAATTACGTGGCTTATATCAGCTACATCAATACCGCGGGCCGCCACATCGGTAGCGACTAAAATACGGGTTTTGCCACTGTGGAAGTTTTCCATGGCTTTCATGCGTTTGTCTTGTGGCATTTCACCACGTAACCACGCAGCTTTTACGCCGTTATTAGTAAGCTCACCAATTAGGGTTTCAAGGCGCTCACGGGTTTTTACAAACACAATCGCTTTACTTACATCAGGGCCATTTAAGGTGTTAACTAATAGCTCTAGTTTATGGCGGTAGTCGTCGGCTAAATGAACCCATTGATGAATTTTAGCTTTTTCTTTGCGTGATGATTCGGCTTCAAGTAGCGCGGGGTCGTTTAAAATACGCTCAGCAAATAATTCTACGCTATCGCCCTCAAGGGTGGCTGAGAATAAAAAGCACTGACGACGGTTTTTAGCTTCATCACAAATGCGCAGCATTTCTTTACGAAAACCCATGTCGAGCATGCGGTCGGCTTCATCAAGAATGAGCATTTCTACGTTTTCTGCGTGGAAGTTCTCGGTTTCCAAATACTCCATTAAACGCCCAGGTGTGGCGATTAAAATGTCATTATTATTTTCAAAAATTTCTTTGTGTGTACCGTAGTTTATACCGCCGGTAACCACCCCAATTTTTAACTGGGTTTGTTTTGCAAGTAACTCACATTGTTCATGAATTTGATAAGCAAGCTCGCGCGTTGGGGTCATAATTAATACCCGTGCAAAGCCCGGATCACGACGCGGAAAATCCATTAAATATTGAATTGCCGGAATTAAAAATGCCGCCGTTTTACCTGTACCTGTTGGTGCAGACGCTAAAATATCGCGTCCTTGCAACGCCTCAGGAATGGCTTGTTGTTGAATGCTAGTGGGGGTTTCATAGCCCATTTTATTAATAGCATTGAGTAGCTTATCATCAAGATCAAATTCAGAAAATTGCATAGAGTGTCAAAAATAGGGGACAATTGCCGTTAATTATACGCACTTAAACCTGCTTGGTGAATGAAAAGGTGAAAAAATGTCTGGTTTTGCATTTAAACAATTTAAGGTTGAGCACGACCAGTGCGCCATGAAGGTCTCTACCGATGGTATTTTACTGGGCGCATGGGCTGATTTAAGCCACGCAAATACGTTACTTGATATAGGAACAGGCACAGGGTTACTGGCTCTAATGTGTAAGCAACGAGCGCCACATTTAAAGGTGAGTGCGGTTGAAGTTGATGAAGCCGCCTACCAGCAGGCTTTACAAAATTGCCAGCAAAGTCCTTGGCCGGATATTAGTATTTACCATCAGCCTATTCAGCAGTTTGAGGCTGCAGGTTTATTTGATTGTGTTATAGCTAATCCGCCTTATTTTAATCAAAGTTTAAAAGGTGATAATGCAGCGCGAAATACCGCTCGCCATACCGATGGTTTAAGCTTTGCAGAACTGCTTGGTGCGTTTAGGCATCTAAGTCATCAACATTCGCGTTTTAATCTTATTTTACCCACTACTGAGGCGCAGTTATTTATAACATTAGCACAGCAGCAAGGGCTGTATTTAAATCGTCACTGCCAAGTACAAGCTATGCCAAATAAGCCCTTTAGCCGCAGTTTGATGACTTTTAGTTTTGATGATTGCGAAGTAAGTAAAAGCACCCTATGCATAAGGGAGTTAAGTAATGCTTACAGTCAAGACTACATTGCACTGTGCAAGGCGTTTTATTTAAATATGTAATACCACGCTGTATGCCTAAAGCATTTTTACGTAGAGTGTTTTATAAAGGATTGTTAGTATGGCGCCATTATTGACTCATGTTTAAAGTAATCTGATGAATTTATTAACTAAAAAAACAAAAAAAATACTATTACTAGCCCTTTTAGCGGGCAGCTTATTTAACACCTCTGAGGTTTTTGCTAACCCCACACCGGTTGGGCTTTGGAAAACTATTAACGAAGAGACCAACGAGGCTAAGTCGTACGTGCGCATTACTGAGCAAGATGGCGTGCTGACTGGTAAAATTGAAAAAATACTCAATAAAGCCAAGCAAGATGCACTTTGCACCGAGTGTGATGGTGATAAAAAGAATCAGCCTATGTTGGGGATGACCATTATTGAAGATGTGACCTATGCGGGTGACGGTAGTTGGGAAGACGGTGAAATTCTCGACCCCAATAATGGTAAAACCTACAGCGTGCGTTTAACACCGCAGCAAAATGGCGAAAAACTAGAAGTGCGCGGTTATGTGGGCTTTTTTTACCGTAACCAATACTGGTTAAAAGTAGAATAGTTAAGAATTAAAAAGCGCTGCATGGCAGCGCTCTTTGCAATAGTGAGTTATAGGGTTTCAGCGTACTCTGTCATCACTTGTTCTACCCACGTGGCAATACGCTCGTCGCTTAGCTCGTACTGACTGTCTTCATCTAATGCTAAACCTACAAACTGTTTACCGTCTTCGGTAAGGGCTTTTGATGCTTCAAATTCGTAATTACTGTCGTTCGGCCAAAAGCCTAATTGAGTAATGGCTTGGGCATTTATTTCGTCGTGAAGCATGCCTAATGCGTCTTGAAACCACTGGCCATACCCTTGCTGATCGCCCATGCCAAATAAGGCTATAGTTTTACCATTTAGGTCAACGTCTTTTATGTCGTCCCACTTTGATTCCCAATCTTCTTGAATTTCGCCAAAGTCCCACGTAGAAATACCAAAAATGATAAAGTCATATTGCTCAGCGTTTTTAAGCGGCTCGTCTTTAATATTATGTAAGCTGACAATGTCGGCGCCAATAATATCGCGTATTTTTTCTGCCGCCATTTCGGTATAGCAGGTAGTAGAACCAAAAAATAAACCAATCTGCATCGTATTTATCACTGTGTAATTGCCTGTTATGATAGGCTCAAGTTTACCGTAAGGTATTTTTAATTGATACCTTCTCCCGTGGTATTACCAACATGAGATCACAACGTGACAACGCTATCTGACGATTTACCTGAACAAAATACTGAGCTAAGCAGCAATAGCGACTTTTTAGAAACCTTTTTAGATAGCCTCTATTTAGAGCAAGGCGTAAGTGAAAACACACTGAGCGCTTATCGCAGTGACTTAGATAAGTTTTGCCAATTTTTAAAAGGCGAAAGCTTAATGACGGTAACCAGTCTAGATGTTGAAAGTTACCTAGCACACCGCGTTGATTTAGGGCTAAAACCACGCAGCACTGCGCGAAGTATTAGTGCATTAAAACGTTTTTATCAGTACTTTGTGCGTGAAAAAATAATTAGCGACTCACCTATGGTCAATATTGCTCAGCCAAAGGCAGGGCAGTCGTTACCAAAAACGCTATCTGAGGCCGAAGTAGAAGCGCTATTAAGTGCCCCCAACATTGAAGAGCCAATGGGGCTGCGCGATAAAGCCATGCTGGAGTTACTGTATGCAACAGGCCTGCGGGTAACTGAGCTGGTGGGGCTTAGAATGGAGCAAATAAATTTGCGCCAAGCTGTGGTGTTTGTAAAAGGTAAAGGTAACAAAGAGCGATTAGTGCCTTTAGGTGAAGAAGCTATGTATTGGCTCGAGCAGTTTTTAAAGCTCGGGCGCGCACAAATGATAAAACACGCCACCGATTTTGTATTTCCCTCAAAGCGAGGGGTGGGTATGACACGACAAACTTTTTGGCATCGGATTAAACACTATGCTATTTTGGCATCCGTTGAGTCGCCGTTATCACCCCATACCTTGCGACATGCATTTGCAACGCATTTATTAAATCATGGGGCTGACTTGCGTGTGGTGCAGATGATGCTTGGCCACAGCGACCTATCAACTACCCAAATTTATACGCATGTAGCGAATGAGCGATTAAAATCGGTGCATGCTGAGCATCACCCTCGTGCTTAAGCGAATTTTTTTGTCACTAAGCCGGTCATATAGACACGATAAGATAAGTATTTTTAGGATAGAGAACCCGTTATGAAAAAATTAATGTTAGCAGGTGCCATGTTGTGCACTAGTTTGAGCGCTTTTGCTAATAGCGTTGCAGTCACTCCGGATGCTACAGATCCTATCGTGACAAAATTTGCCGCGCTAGGGGTGACCGTTAAACAAATTAATCCAAGCCCAGTTGCAGGCTTAAAAGAATTGATCACCAATAAAGGTGTGCTGTATGCAAGTCCTGACGGTCAATTTTTAATGCAAGGTACGCTAATCGATCTAAACAACCGTAGTAACTTAACCGAGCAAGCACTTAATGGTGTGCGCCAATCAGGGTTAAAAGAATACGAAGACTCAATGATTGTTTACAAAGCACCTGAAGAGAAGCACAGCATTACTGTATTTACCGATATTAGCTGTGGTTACTGTCGTAAATTACACCGTGAACTAGATGACTTACTTGATGCGGGTATTACCGTTAAGTATTTAGCGTTTCCGCGTGGCGGTCTGCAAGGATCTGGTTACGCTGATTTAATGAATGTATGGTGTGCGAAAGATCAGCAAGAAGCATTAACTGAAGCTAAATCAGGTGCAGATACCCAAATTGTTAAAGGCTGTAGCGCACCTGTTGCTGAGCATTATCAGTTAGGCCAGAGTTTTGGTATTAGCGGTACACCGGCTATTATTTTAGAAGATGGCACGATGATCCCAGGTTATCAGCCTGCTGCGGCATTAAGCGCAGCGCTTGAGGCTAACAAAGCGGGCTAAGCAATACCGCGAGTATGTGTTTAAAAAGGCCTTAATGGCCTTTTTTTGTCTTATATCATGAACATCATAAGTTAAAAACTAGCATGAAAAAAATGATCATTGCGCGAGAACCCGTTGACGACTCTCATCTGCCGAGCCATCTTCACCCTGTTATTAAGCAAATTTATGCCACGCGAAATGTGTCCCATGCCGATGAGCTAAACAATAGCGCAGCTACACTCCACGACTTCAAACTTTTTAAAGATATAGACAAAGCCAGCCAACTGTTAATTGAAGCCCTACACGCACAAAGCAAAATACTTATTGTGGGCGACTTTGACGCCGATGGCGCAACCAGCACCGCCACCTTAATGCAAGGGCTGGCCATGTTTGGCTTTACCCACTTAGATTACTTAGTACCAGACCGCTTTAGTTTAGGGTACGGTTTAAGCCCAGCATTGGCTGAGCAAATAGTGACGATGCAGCCCGATTTAGTGATCACCGTCGATAATGGCATATCGTGTATCGCAGGCATTGATATTGTTAAAGCCGCAGGCATTAAAGTGCTGGTAACAGATCACCACTTGCAGGGTGAACAACTGCCTAACGCCGATGCTATTGTTAACCCTAACCGCCACGATTGTGATTTTCCCTCTAAGTCGATAGCCGGTGTTGGGGTGGCATTTTATTTACTCATTGCCCTGAGAAGCGCATTGCGTGAACAAGGTTATTTTGAGCAGCATCCCATGCCAAATATTGCTGATTTGCTGGATATTGTAGCGCTAGGTACGGTGGCCGATGTGGTGGCACTTGATGCGAACAACCGCACGTTAGTGCACCAAGGCTTGGCACGTATTCGCAGTGGTAAAACTCGTCCGGGTATTACCGCACTGATTGAAGTGGCTAATCGCAATGCCGCGCGCTTGAGCGCCAGTGACTTTGGTTTTTCGCTTGCACCACGCTTAAATGCAGCAGGGCGCTTAGACGACATGAGTCTAGGCATAGCGTGTTTACTTAGCAACGACATAAATCAAGCAAGGCGCATAGCCGGTGAGCTTGATAGCTTAAACTTTGCCAGACGTGAAATAGAGCAAGGCATGCAAGTAGAAGCGCAAGCGGTGCTCGATAGGCTCGCCTTTAAAGAAGACAGTGTGCCTGATGCTATTTGTTTATATCAAGACGATTGGCACCAAGGCGTTATTGGTATTTTAGCCGGGCGCTTAAAAGAAAAATACCATCGCCCAACGGTGATATTTGCGGGTGGCGAAAACGGTGAAATTAAAGGCTCATGTCGCTCTATTGAAGGCTTGCATATGCGCGATTTACTTGAGGGATTAAACACCGCGCAGCCTGGTTTAATTAATAAATTTGGCGGCCACGCAATGGCGGCAGGGTTAAGTATTAACGAGCAGCAATTTACTGAGTTTAAACGCGCGTTTGATAGTGCGGTTAGCGCGCAACTCAGTGAAGAAAGTAAACGCTGTATTGTATTTACTGATGGTGAACTACCTAACGACTGCTTTAGCATGGATTTTGCGCAATTATTAAAGCAATCAGGCCCGTGGGGGCAGCAATTTCCTGAGCCGATATTTGAACACACCTTTGAAGTGATACAGCAGCGCATTGTGGGTGAAAAGCACCTAAAGTTAGTCCTTAAACACCAATCTGCACGTTTAGTTGACGCCATAGCTTTTGGCATTGATGTAAAAGCGTGGCCAGATACCGAGGCGCAGTTTGTTAAAGTAGCGTACCAGCTCGATATAAATGAATTTAGAGGTAAATTTAGCTTACAACTGATTGTAAGAGAGCTTGAAAAAGTGGGCTAAAAAATATCTTCAAACCATGCATAAAAGGCTAATAAAACGCGCGGTTTTTTGTTAAAATCGAGCGTTTTTATTATTTGATGATTTTTAATTGCGCTCAGTCTCTTTTTTAAGTGCGCAATAACCTAGCCATTTTGGAGTAATGTACATGTTTGAAGTGAATCCTGTGATTAATCAAATCAAGGAAATTCGCGAACGTACTGAACTGCTTCGGGGGTACCTTTGACTACGCTCTTAAACAAGAACGTTTAGAAGAAGTTAACGCCGAACTTGAAGATTCAGCCGTATGGAATGAACCTGAGCGCGCACAAGCCCTTGGTCGTGAAAAGTCAGCACTAGAGGCTGTTGTTGAAACCATTGACACCTTAGTGGCAGGTACTGACGACGTTGAAGGGTTACTTGAACTGGCTGTTGAAGCCGAAGATCAAGACACCTTTGATGAAGCGCAAAGCGAACTGGCTGATTTAAATCAGCAACTCGAAGGCTTAGAGTTTCGCCGTATGTTTTCAGGTTCTCACGATTCAAACGATGCCTACCTTGATTTACAGTCAGGTTCTGGCGGTACTGAAGCGCAAGATTGGTGTAATATTTTACTTCGTATGTACTTACGCTGGGGTGAAGCAAAAGGCTTTAAAGTAGAGCTAGTTGAAGCGACCGATGGTGATGTTGCCGGTATTAAAGGCGCAACGGTGCGTTTTTCTGGCGAATACGCTTATGGTTGGTTACGCACCGAAACAGGTGTACACCGCCTCGTTCGTAAAAGCCCATTTGACTCAAGTGGCCGCCGTCATACCTCGTTTGCTTCTGCGTTTGTTTACCCAGAAGTTGATGACAACATTGAGATTGATATTAATCCGTCTGACTTACGTATAGACGTTTACCGTGCATCAGGCGCGGGTGGTCAGCACGTAAATACCACTGAATCAGCGGTACGTATTACTCACGTGCCAACTAATACTGTGGTGCAGTGTCAAAACGAGCGCTCGCAGCATAAAAATAAAGCCCAAGCAATGAAGCAGTTAAAAGCGAAATTATTTGAGCTTGAGCTACAACAGCAAAATGCAGAAAAGCAAAGCCAAGAAGACAACAAGTCTGATATTGGCTGGGGAAGTCAAATTCGTTCTTACGTACTTGATGACTCGCGTATTAAAGATTTACGTACCGGCGTTGAAAACCGTAATACTCAAGCGGTACTCGATGGCGACTTAGACAAATTTATTGAAGCCAGCTTAAAATCTGGTTTATAACCACCAAGCTAAAAAAGAGCTAAAAAATGACTGATCAAATCCAAGACGAAAATAAGTTAATCGCTGAGCGTCGCGGCAAATTAGACGCTATTCGCGCAAATTGCCCAGCCAACGGTCATCCAAACCAATTCCGTCGTGAGCATTACACGGCAGATTTGCAGGCTGAGTTTGGTGATAAGAGTAAAGAAGAATTAATCGAATTACAGCACGTAGTATCGATTGCAGGTCGTATTCTTGCTAAGCGTGGTCCGTTTATGTCTATTCAAGATATGAAAGGCCGTGTACAAGTTTATGCATCAAAAGACGTACAAAAAGATTTAAAAGCAAAATATGGCCAGCTTGATATTGGCGATATTATTGGTGTTAAAGGGCCGCTTAATAAATCGGGTAAAGGCGATTTATACGTAGACATGGCTGAGTACGAACTACTGACTAAGTCACTTCGTCCACTTCCTGAAAAATTCCATGGCCTATCGGATCAAGAAACGAAATACCGTCAGCGTTATGTTGATTTAATTACTAACGAAGCAACGCGTGAAACATTCCGTATTCGCTCACAAGTGGTTGAAGGTATTCGTCGCTTTTTAGCAGACCGCGATTTTATGGAAGTAGAAACGCCAATGCTACAGGTTATTCCTGGTGGTGCATCTGCGCGCCCATTCGTAACTCATCATAATGCGCTTGATATCGACATGTACTTACGTATTGCGCCTGAGCTTTACTTAAAGCGTTTAGTAGTAGGTGGTTTTGACCGTGTATTCGAAATTAACCGAAACTTCCGTAACGAAGGGTTATCAACGCGTCACAACCCAGAATTCACCATGATTGAGTTCTACCAAGCATACGCTGACTACATTGATTTAATGAACATCACCGAAGACATGTTACGTACAGTTGCAACTAACGTACTGGGCAGCCCAATTGTGGTTAACACCACTAAAGATGAAAACGGTGAAGTGATGGATTCAGTAGAGTATGACTTTGGTCAACCGTTCACACGTTTAAGCATGAGCGACGCAATCTTAAAATACAACCCTGAGTTTGATGCTGCGGTATTTAACGACCCAGAAAACCACTTTGAAGAATTAAAAGCGTACGCTAAACAAGTACACGTTAAAATTCCTGAAAACTGCGTATGGGGCCCAGGTAAGTTCTTATGTGAAATATTTGAAGAGACGGCTGAGCATATGCTTATCCAACCTACATTTATCACAGGGTATCCGTGGGAAGTATCGCCACTTGCACGTCGTAACGACGAAAACCCATTTGTAACTGACCGCTTTGAATTCTTTGTTGGTGGCCGTGAGCTTGCAAATGGTTTCTCTGAGCTTAATGATGCACAAGATCAAGCTGAGCGTTTTTCTCGCCAAGTTGAAGAAAAAGACGCAGGTGATGATGAAGCAATGCACTACGACGAAGACTACATTCGCGCGCTAGAGTATGGTTTACCACCAACAGCCGGTGAAGGGATTGGTATTGACCGTTTAGTCATGTTGTTTACTGACTCATCAACTATCAAAGATGTTATTTTATTCCCGCATATGCGCCCACAAGCAGACTAAGCTTGAAGGAATAAACTAAAAAATTATCAACGCCGCTAACTAGCGGCGTTTTTTTTGCCCTATTGTTTGTGAGACATTGCCTAAACTTCACATTAGGGCTTTTAATTAATAAGTACTACACTGATAATTAAGTGTAAGTATAAAAGTAAATTAATCTTTAATTCAGCTTCATTATCATAAAGTTGCTTGACTGCTTAGCAACATTACAGCAGTGCTATAACTTTTTGGTATGATTGTTTTTTAAACATTATGTTGTATTTATGTGAATTTTTTAGCTAAAATGTGGCCGAAATTTATACACGGTCATTCTTAGTCGTAAAAAATAAAAATTTCTAAAGGACTTAGAGAAATAATATGAAAGCTAAACGAGTAGAATCTTTACCTGATGAGAACACTACAGAGCAACAGCGAGAAGCGTATTATCGCGCGTGTATTGCCGAGTTTCAGAAGTTAGGCTATCAAGAGCAATACCTTGCTGAACTTACGGACGAACTAGTGCCAGTGATGGGTGTAAATTCAAGCACCCCAAACACCTAACCTGATTATTTTTCAAACTAATTACACTTTAAAACTAGGCATGTGTGCAATCTATAGCCATATAGTCACTTTTGTCAGAAAAGTGTTTGACATATTTTCTGAAATCTTTATTATACGCCCCACAAGACGGAGAGGTGTCCGAGTGGCCGAAGGAGCTCCCCTGCTAAGGGAGTATAGAGTTTGTAGCTCTATCGAGGGTTCGAATCCCTCCCTCTCCACCATTTTTTAAATGGCGCATCTTGTAAAATAAAGTATGGGCGCATAGCTCAGCTGGATAGAGTACCTGGCTACGAACCAGGCGGTCGGAGGTTCGAATCCTCCTGCGCCCACCA
>NZ_FPAR01000003.1:296701-457653 GCF_900116475.1 Pseudoalteromonas sp. DSM 26666
AAAGTGGGCGCATAGCTCAGCTGGATAGAGTACCTGGCTACGAACCAGGCGGTCGGAGGTTCGAATCCTCCTGCGCCCACCACTTTCTATTACTATTAAAGTTAATAGAAAAGAAACCGACGAAAGTCGGTTTTTTTATGTCTGAAATTTGAGAAAGCTTTCAGATATCAGTTAAACCTAATGATACATACTGCCAAATCTTCCATTCAGTCACTTCTCTAAAAGCGCAGCGCCTCTTAACCTCTTTGTGAATAACCCCCTTAAAAACTTAAATGCACAAAGAGAAATGAAAGAGGAGTAAATGAGAAGTTCAAAATCACCATTTAAAAGCCTGTAAGCTGCGGTCTATAAATAATATCACCGCAACTTTTTATGTAGACGTAGAGCTTGCGACTTATAAAGTTTTAATTACTTCTCTAAAAGCGCAGCGCCTCTTAACCACTTTGTGAATAACGCCCTTAAAAACCTAAATGCACAAAGAGAAATGAAAGAGGGGTAAATGAGAAGTTCAAAATCACCATGAGTATTTAAACGCCTGTAAGCTACGGTCTATAAATAATATCACCACAACGTTTTAATGTAGACGAAGAGCTTGCTTGCTCACGTAGATGTGCCGTTTCCTCTAGCTACGAACAGGCTATCATAGGTTAACCCTTACAAGAGATATCCTGCGTCTACCGCTTTTATAAATAAGCCGACACTAAGTCGGTTTTTTTGTGTCTGAAATAGAATCAAAAGGCTAAACTACGAGGAAAATACTTGAGGTTTATCTGGCTTTAGCTTCAAAAATTAGAAGGTGATTTCGGTTTGTATTATATCTAACTCGTCTTGGCGTATTTGACTAGTAATAAAAATAATCGATATGGATACTATGAGACTGTTAAATAAAAGTAACAAAGTTTAACGTTTACACACACATCCAAAAGGTCAAACATGCACACAATAAATAAAACAGCACTATCAATAGCCGTTGCGTTGGCTTGTTCAATGCCATTGAATGCTCAAGAAGCTTCTACGGATAAAGAGCAAGCGTCAGAAAAAGAAACAGTTTCATTAGAAATCATTTCGGTAACAGCAACTAAGCGAAAAACAAGATTAATGGAAACACCTGTTGCCATTACAGCATTAACTGAAGCCGAGCTGAAAAGAAACGGTGTTAATAGCGTTAAGGATATTGCTAACTTAGTCCCTGGCTTAGATATTTCAACTGCAACAGATCAAGCTGCGCCGGTTATTTCAATGCGAGGTGTACGCTCTACTAATATTACTGAGCTTGGCGATCCGGCTGTGGGTGTTCACCTTGATGGTATTTACTCACCACGTATGCAAGGTGCCCTTGCATTGATGTACGACATAGACAGAGTTGAAGCTCTAAGGGGTCCACAAGGCACTCTATTTGGTCGTAACTCAACGGTGGGTAGTATTAATGTTATTTCAGCAAAACCAGAGTTTACCGGTTTATATGGCAACGTCAGTATTGAAGCGGGAAACTTTAATAGTAAAAATATTGATGCAGTCTTAAATATTCCTATTAATGATGAATTTGCCGTTAGGTTTTCAGGAAAAGGCTTGAAACGGGATTCTTATTTAGAAGGGTATTACGATCCTAACCAATATGACTCAAGACGCTTAAGCGACGATATTCTTAATGCGCCAGTAATCTCTGAAGATTCTTATCAAGGCGTGGGTCAAACAATTACCCAACGAGAAAACTGGTGGATAGATGGCGCTGGCACAGATCCAGAAGCGCAAAAAGTTCGCGCGCTAACACCGGCTGATAAAAGCAATTTTTACAATAATGCTGATGAATATTCATTTAGAATTAGCACATTGTGGGAGCCTTTGGACGGCAATTTTTCAAACCACACTGTTTTTCAAAAGTATGTAAATGACAGCAATAACAACCTAGATTTAGTTAACTGCGATAAAATTCGCGGCAGAAGTGCTGAACTAGGGGGAGACTGCACTAACTTTTTACCCAGCGATAATACTTATCAGGCGGTTGTAAATGTGCCCGGTAAGCTTAATTTAGATATCACGTACTTAAGAAACACCCTTAATTACAACATAAACGATGAATATTCACTTGTCTGGTTATTGGGCTATGAAGATATGGAACGCTCTTCAGCACAAGATAGTGAAGTAGGTTTAGACCCTTGGGATGGCGCAACTTACTTTTTAGACGGCACTGGCGCAGAGTCTTTTTCAACTGAGCTGCAAATACAATCTGATGAATATGGCGACTTTATCTGGATTGCAGGTATTAATTACTTTCATGAAAGAACAAAAACCTTAGGTTATTACGATAATCCTATGGATGACAAAGCGTTTTGGGATCAACCCGATCGTTCTACCGACGCCCTCGCATTATTTGGTCAAGGTACATACAACTTAACTGAAAAGTTACACCTAACACTTGGCTATCGATTTAGTGATGAAACAAAAGAAGATAAAGGCGGAAAAACCTATCGCTGTTCTAATGCTGATGGCTGCGCCGTAGGTTGGTTAAATAGAACTGATTTAAATAACCTTCCTGTTGACTACTACGAAGATCCTTCTATTTATGCGTCATACTTTGAAAACGACAATAAGGGAGGTTGGAAACACCATGATTTTCGTGTTGGTTTAGATTATGACATTTCACCTGAAACCATGGTTTATACCTATCTTGCCAGTGGCTTTAAAGCCGGTGGTATTGGTGATGTTTACGAAGTGGTAAATGACAGAACCGGTGACGTTACTCGTTTTGAAACCAAGTTCGACCCAGAAGAAGTACTAACATGGGAATTGGGTGCTAAATCGAGCTTTTTTGATAACTCATTAAACCTAAAAGCCGCATTTTTCTACACAGATTACACCGACATGCAATACGCATCAGTGGGCTCTATTGGTAACGTAGAGCGTTTATCTGTGGTAGAAGATGAAGATGGCTCTCCCGTTTTAGACGGTAATGGCGAGCCTGTACTCGATTTTCAAAACAAGCCAGTTATAGCTTACTACACACAAAATGTCCCTGGCTCAACAATAAAAGGGATTGAGCTTGAGTTTGATTGGAAGCCGTATCCAAATGGTCGAATTAGTGGTTACGTAACGTGGACTGATGCAAAAGTTACTGAAGATTGGAATACTAAATGGGATTACGACGCGGAGTATCTGTTTGATATTTCTTATGAAGAATCAAAAAATCCTGAAAATACCCTGTTAGCTACCAATCTTAAGGGGAATAATTTAGCAATGACCCCTGAGTTTACCGCCAATATCAGTTACACACATACACTCAACTTAGGAGAGTATGGTTTTGTTCACGCATGGTTAAATGCCAGTTGGAAAGATGAGTCGTACTCAACGGTATGGAATGTTGATAAACATTTAGATGACATGGATTTTCAAGTGCCAGATGAAGCAACAAAATATATCGATGATAGCCGCGATGCGTTTGCCGTATTTAACGCCTCTATTAAGTATGAGCCGCAAGGACAAAACTGGTTTGCAGAAGTGTTTGTTAATAATGCTTCAGATGAAACTATTCAATACTGGAATAATACTGGTAAGGGGATCCCAAAAGGCAGCTTTGGTATGCCGAGATACTACGGTATGAGAGCGGGTTTTTCATTCTAAACAACCGAGTAAAAGTTACCCTCCTACAGGCTAAAGTACTGTAGGAGGTGCTTGATTAAATAAGGATTTAATAATGAAAACGAAGTTAATTTCAACCTTAGTTGCTGGCCTTATAGTTATTTCACCCGCCACATACGCTAACTATTTTAAAGACGATTTTTCGTGGGGATTTGACACGACTCTTTGGAGTGCACGTAGTGGCGATAATGGCTCACCTTTTGGCTGCGAATTTGTCCCAAGAATGATTAACCCAAGTCAACACGGCATCACCCTTTCTCTATCACAAGGTGCATGTGCTGAGCTGCAAAGTAATCACTTTTATAGTTTTGGTAAGGTACAAGGCAGTGTTAAGTCGGGCAATATCGCCGGTACCGTGTCTTCTATTTTTACTTATACCTCATGGTGGGATTCGCCAGGACGCGCATGGCAAGAAATAGATATCGAACTATTACCTTCTTTAGGCAATGTTGTTCATACCAATGTGATTTACCAGCCCCAAGGAGGCACGTATCAAAGTTGGGAAAAGGATATCGATTTAAGCCAGTTTGGGCTTGATTACAGAGAAAACTTATTAACCATTGGCTTTGATTGGTCAAGCTCATCAATTCGTTGGTATCTGTACGACTCACAAGGAAACGAGAAAACAATTAGAGTGATGTACAAAGACAATGGGGATGGCGTAATAGCCGATAATGAAATTCCCGGCTATGCATGGCCAATTGATAAAACAAAAATAATGATTAACCAGTGGAATGGTGACAACTCGACTCAAGGGAATTACTTTCCGGGTCAATACTACGACAGCCCTTCATGGGCATATTATGATTTTATTGAATATATTCCACACTAAATTAATCAGTCCGTATTTTATAAAACAGTATTTAATCTCGAAGGTTTTAAATGTCGAAAATAAAACACCCTAAATTATTACTTTGCTTATTGCCTGTTTTTGGCATGTTCAACTGTCAAAATGTATTGAGTGCAGACAATCAGCAAGTTAACTGGCCTTATGTGAATACGCAACTTAAGCGTGATCCAGCCGTTGAAAAACAGATTGATAAACTGCTCGCAACAATGACTTTAGAGCAAAAAGTGGCGCAAATGATCCAGCCAGAAATTGGTTATTTAAGTGTAGAGCAAATGAAAAAGTATGGATTTGGCTCTTATCTAAATGGCGGAAATACTGCCCCTTACGGAAATAAACGAGCGGATCAAGCTACTTGGTTAAAATACGCAGATGAAATGTACCTAGCCTCTATGGATTCGACCATAGATGGTATTGCGATCCCGACGGTATGGGGAACCGATGCCATGCATGGGCATAGTAATGTGTATGGCGCTACGTTATTTCCGCACAATATTGGCTTAGGAGCTGCGCATGATGCTGATTTAATTAAACGCATAGGCCAAGCAACAGCAAAGGAAGTATCTGCTACAGGGATTGAATGGAGTTTTGCGCCTACTGTTGCTGTAGTTAGAGATGATCGCTGGGGCAGAACTTATGAAAGTTACTCAGAAGACCCTGAATTAGTTAGGTTGTATGCAGGTAGTATGGTGACCGGTATTCAAGGTGACATAGGCGCTGACTTTTTAAAAGGCAGTAACCGTATTGCCACCGCTAAGCACTTTGTGGGTGATGGTGGCACTGAGCGAGGCGTTGATCGCGGAAATACGCTTATCGATGAAAAAGGATTAAGAGATATTCACAGCGCAGGTTATTTTTCTGCTATTAATGAAGGCGTGCAATCAGTGATGGCATCCTTTAATAGTTGGAATGGCAAACGTGTACATGGCGATAAGCATTTATTAACGGATGTACTTAAAAACCAACTTGGCTTTGATGGGTTTGTAGTTAGTGATTGGAATGCGCATAAGTTTGTAGAAGGCTGCGATTTAGAGCAATGCGCCCAAGCCATAAACGCAGGTGTTGATGTAATCATGGTGCCAGAGCATTTTGAAGCCTTTTATCATAATACTGTTAAGCAAGTGAAAGAGGGGGTAATAGCCGAATCAAGAATAAACGATGCGGTTAGACGCTTTTTAAGGGCTAAAATCCGCTGGGGGGTGTTTACAAAGGGTAAACCATCAGCACGACCTGAATCACAACACCCGCAGTGGTTAGGCGCTAATGAGCATCGTACTTTGGCAAGAGAAGCGGTTCGCAAGTCACTCGTTCTATTAAAAAACAACGAAAACGTTTTGCCAATTAAAGCGCATAGTCGCATCTTAGTTGCCGGTAAAGGCGCCAATGCAATCAATATGCAAGCAGGTGGCTGGAGCGTTTCTTGGCAGGGCACAGACAATACTAATAGCGACTTTCCAAATGCGACCTCTATTTATGCAGGTTTAAAGTCACAAGTATTAAAAGCAGGCGGTGAAATAAGCTTAAGTGAGTCTGGTGACTATAAAACCAAGCCAGATGTAGCCATTGTTGTTATTGGTGAAGAACCTTATGCTGAGTGGTTTGGTGATATAGAAATGCTAGAGTTTCAGCATGAAAGCAAACACGCTCTTGCACTGCTGAAAAAACTTAAGGCAGACAATATTCCGGTAGTTACCGTATTTTTAAGTGGTCGCCCGCTTTGGGTCAATAAAGAACTCAATGCATCAGATGCCTTTGTTGCTGCATGGTTACCAGGCTCTGAGGGTGAGGGAGTTGCAGACGTATTACTAACAGATAAAAACGGTAACAGCCAGTTTGATTTTAGCGGTAAGTTGAGTTTTTCGTGGCCTAAATACGACGATCAATTTAGCCTTAACTTAGGCGATGTAAATTACGACCCGCTCTTTGCCTATGGCTACGGGCTAACTTATCAAGACACAGTAAACATACCTGTTGTGAGTGAAACTACAAGCCCTAAAAAAATCGTTAAAAGCGATGCACACCCATTGTTCGTAAAAAGTTTAGCTAAAAATCTCACTTGGGCGTTAGCTGATACAACAGCAAAGGTTTTAACTAGTGGTTCATCGGCCACCAGTGGCGATAAAAAAAGTTTGTTAATGCAATCGGTTAATTTATCGTATCAAGAGGATGCAAGGCAGTTTAAGTGGCAATCTCAATCCTCAGATGCAACGCTTAGCCTAAGTTACTTAAAACCTACGCTACTCGAACGCAAATTTAAATCAGGTTACCTTGAACTAAAGATGCGATTAGATAAAGCTCCAGAGCAAGGTGCTCAGTTACAAGTAATGTGTAATTTAGATAACTGTTTAAGAAGTATTGATTTTTCATCGTTTGAAAAAACAATGGCAGATAAGCGCTGGCATACTTTATCAATCGCACTCAATTGCGCCGATAGCGAACTGATTGAACAATCTATGTCAGATGTAATTCGTATTTCAGCTCAGCGTTTAAGTTTAGCAGTTGCAGATATCGCGTTGACTGCAAAACCTAATAATGACGCATTATCAATCACGTGCTCAAAATAAATAAGGCAAAGGCAGTTGATAATAAGTAAGCTATTCAACTGCCTTTAAAGTTGGACGTATTAATTTGAATTCCAAAAATCCCAGAAGTCATCTTTTCTGGTTGTTTCAGAGCTGCGGTTGGATTGTGTATGCAATGCTGACCGAGCTAATGATAAAAATACCAAGCGACGAGCCATGGTCGATACATATTCCGCATTTAGTTATTGATGTAGCGTGTGGCTTTTTAATCACCTTACTTTTAAGAAGGGCTTATAACTGCTCAAATAGGCAAGGGATTAAAGTTAAAATAGCACTGCATCTGGTGCTACTGTTAACTGCCACATTAATTTGGACACAAATTAAATGGGCGTCTTTACAGTGGTTATATGGCAATTGGTGGCTTTCCATGTCGTGGTTTGACTTTGGTACATGGACGTCTGCATCGTTAACTATGCTCTCAACATGGACTGCTTTTTATTACGGGATCAAAATATATCTCGACAATTTAGAGCAAACTCAAAAAGCCGCCGAAGCAACACACCTTGCTAAAGAATCACAGCTTAAAATGCTTCGATATCAGCTTAATCCGCACTTTATGTTTAACAGCATTAATGCTATTTGCACCTTAATCTTAAAAAAAGAAAGTGTGCAGGCAGTGAATATGCTCGAAAAGCTTTGTGATCTTCTGCGCCATAGTTTGTATACCGATCCGCTTGAAAAAGTAGCGATTAAAGAAGAAATTGCCATTTTAAAAACTTACTTAGATATAGAGCAATGTCGATTTACTGACCGGTTAGAGGTTAATATTAACGTTGATGAACCATGCAACGATTTATTAATACCTTCTTTATTAATTCAACCATTGGTAGAAAACGCGTTAAAACATGGTATGCGAGCAGATCAAAAAATGGTGATCACAATTAAAGTTGAAAAAACAAAAACCGCATTGCTCATTAAAGTTGCAGATACTGGTAAAGGGTTTGACGATAATAAAAAATCGAAAAGGGGCATTGGCTTGGCTAATTGCGAGCAACGCTTAAAATTAATGTATGGAAATAGCCATCGCATTGAGAAAGGCAATGGCAAATCAGGCGGCGCATGGCTTTGTATTTCTCTTCCTATTAATGGTTTGCAATAATGATTCAATTAAAAACATTACTTGTTGACGATGAATACAGCGCTATTGAAGGGTTGCGTATTCGTTTAGAGGCCTTTGCTGAAATTGAAGTGATTGGCAGTGCACAAAGTGTTGATGACGCTATTAACGTACTTAACAAACATGACGTTGATTTAGTGTTTCTAGATATAGAAATGCCAACAAAATCAGGCTTTGAACTAATTAAATATTTTCAACCAGAAAGCTGTCCAGCGGTTATTTTTGTTACTGCGTTTCACCAGCATGCCGTTAAAGCATTTGAGGTAAGAGCCCTTGACTACTTACTCAAGCCCGTTAAGTTAGCTCGCCTTGCAGAAGCCATAGAAAGGGTAGTAAAAACAGAGCAACTCCACAGAAAAAACACATTGATTGAAGTACACCAATCGCTGATAGAAAACGAACATCAAGAATTAGAAAGCTCAAAAAACTCAGAATATAAATTTGAAGCCGAAAACTTAGTCATCCAAGATGCTAAAAACCCAATTCAAATAATTCCGTTTAAAGATATTTTATGGATTGATGCCGCAGGCGATTATATGTGTGTTCATACACTGGCTGAAACCCATGTAATGCGTGCGCGTTTAAAAGATCTTGAAAAAAATACCCTGCCAGAAGACTTCTTACGCATACATAAATCAACCATTGTTAATTTAAGCCACATTAAACAGCTCAACCCATTACGTAATTCTGAATATATGGCGGTGTTAGATAACGAAAAAACACTCAAGGTAAGCAGAACGTACAGTAAAAACTTAAAGAGCTTAATAAAACAATAACGGTGGTTTTTTGGTAACACCACCGCCAACATTATCAATGTGGACGGAGAGCTTGCTTAAGTTAGAGGCGCAGCTTCTGATTTATAATGTTTTAATCACTTCTCTAAAAGCGCAGCGCCTCTTAATCTCTTTGTGAATAACGCCCTTACAAACTTAAATGCACAAAGAGAAGTGAATGAGGAGTAAATGAGACGTTCAAAATCACCATGAGTATTTAAACACCAGCAAGCTACATTCTACAAATAATATCACCGCAATTTTTCAATGTGGACGTAGAGCTTACTCACGTTAGAAACACAGTTTCTCATTGCTAAAACCTGCGCGAGGTAAACTCCCGCCTACAATATAAAAATTGCGCTTGCAAAAGGCTCGGTGTTTTATTTTTATTACCTGACCGCTGACCGCTGACCGCTGACCGCTGACCGCTGACCGCTGACCGCTGACCGCTGACCGCTGACCGCTGACCGCTGACCGCTGACCGCTGACCGCTAATTCTTAAAACCTAAGCTGCTCTTTAAACTTAGCTGTGTTATTTTAAATGCCTTGTTTAAAAGGATCTTGCTGTATGTTTAAAACCGTGTTTTTTACCTTCTTTTTTATACTAAGTGCACTTTTTACCGTTGCTACACATGCAAATGAGGCTAAACATGCAATCGCCGTTGGTGCAGAGCAATTTGCTTTGTATGCACCCCAATTAAAAAACAAACGTGTAGGGCTGGTGGTTAACCAAACCTCTCTTGTGGGGCAAACGCATTTAGTTGATAGCTTGCTGGCTAAAAACATCAACATCACTAAAATTTTTGCACCTGAGCATGGCTTTCGAGGCGATCACGATGCCGGTGCTCATGTACAAAACGCCGTTGATAGCAAAACCGGTATTGCGCTTATTTCTATTTACGGTAAAAACAAAAAGCCAACCCCCGAGTCATTGCAAAATGTAGATGTAATTATTTTTGATATTCAAGACGTGGGCGTACGCTTTTATACCTACATAAGCTCTATGCATTACATGATGGAAGCCGCGGCCGAGCAGGGTGTTGAATTTATAGTACTCGATAGGCCAAACCCAAATATTGCTTATGTTGACGGCCCATTATTAGAAGCAGAATTTAAATCGTTTGTGGGTATGCACCCAATCCCTGTACTGCATGGTATGACGGTAGGCGAGCTTGCTAACATGATCAAAGGTGAGGGGTGGATCAATCAGGCTCGTGATCTAAAGCTAAACGTGATCCCTGTTGCAGACTACACCCGCACAACGCCATACAGTTTGCCGGTAAAGCCAAGCCCTAATTTACCCAACGATCAATCAATTGCGCTTTATCCATCACTTTGCTTTTTTGAAGCCACTCCTATTAGTATAGGTAGGGGAACTGACTTTGCCTTTCAGGTTATTGGTTACTCGCCAGTGGCGCTTGGAGAATTTAGTTTTACCCCGCGTTCAATAAAAGGCGCAGCGCTTAATCCAAAGTTTAAAAACCAAATGGTGAAAGGGATTGATTTACGCCATAGTAATATCACAGGCTTAAACTTAAATTATTTAATTAATGCTTACCAGCAGCTTACACAGGCTAAACAGCTGTTTTTTGAACGTGCCGATTTTATGGATAAGCTCGCAGGAACTGATAAATTAAGGCTCGCCATAGAAGCAGGGCACTCAGTTGAGGAAATTAAACAAAGTTGGCAAGCCGGGCTTAAACAGTTTAAACAGCAAAGAGCGCCTTATTTGCTGTATTAATAAAAGGGATGCGTGCATTGGGCTTTAAAAATGATAAACAATAAAACGTACTATAAAGTAGTTATATTGCTGCTGAGCATTATTATTGCAGGCTGTAGTCGCTCTACAGCAATTAAATCAGAGCGCCCTTTAACGGCTAATCATATTAACGCGTTAGCTAATGCGCAGGTGATTGCTACCTTTCCTGAGCCAAATCCCAGCAGCAGAGAATATGTAAATAACCGCGGCACTTTTAAAGCCTACCGGGGCCGTGGACAACTATTGCTACAAAATGTCAGTGCGGTTAGCGCCGATATATACATCAATAATAAAAAGCTCTCTCTTAATGAGCCTTTACGCGCTGACACCGAGTACGACTTTAATTTAGGGCACTATACGCATAACGGCGTGAACACCTTTAAGGTAGAGAATATTCAACCTGCTGGCGGCAGTTTAACTCTGCGCTTTGCATTTGCTACCTTAGAAAATACCGCCACAAAAGAAATCGATTTTAGCCAAGTTGATACCTTAATTGAAAACGATATAAAAGCAGGCTTTCCAGGAGCAGTATTAGCGGTTGTTAAAGCGGGTAAGGTATTAAAATTAACCGCGTATGGCGATGCAAAACAATATCAGCAAAGTGATTTAATGCTTCTGCGCCCAGAGCCTATGCAAACCAATACCTTATTTGACTTAGCCTCAAATACTAAAATATTTGCTACTAACTTTGCATTAATGAAGTTGGTCAGCGAGGGACAGTTAAACATAAATCATACGGTGCATTCATACCTAAAAGAGTATCAGGGTAATGGCCGAGAGCACCGCCAAGTAAAAGACTTACTAACTCATAGTGCCGGTTATCCGCCAGTGTTTGATTTTCATCGAAAAGACACCGCTTACGGCGATGCGTTTTTCTCACAAACAAGCGAAACCACTAAACAGCTATTATTAACAAGCGTGCCATTAACCGCTGAACCTACAGCACCGCATGTTTACTCTGATATTGATTACATGATTTTAGGTGTTTTAATTGAGCGAATTAGCGGCCAACCACTCGATGAATACCTAGAGCAGCATATTTACGCGCCTTTAAAACTCAATAACACCTTATTTAATCCGCTTAAAAAAGGTTTTAATCGTCAGCAGTTTGCTGCCACGGAGCTTAGCGGTAATACTCGAGATGGGCGTATTCATTTTGTTAATATTCGCACCAATGTACTGCAAGGGCAGGTGCATGACGAACGTGCTTATTATTCGCTCGATGGTGTTGCAGGCCATGCGGGATTATTTAGTAACGCTCCCGATTTAGCTGTGCTGTGCCAAGTGCTGCTTAACAAAGGTGGTTATGGCGATACGCAAATTTTTAACGCTAGTAGCTTAGCGCAATTTTTAACGCCACAAAGCAGTGATGAAACCTACGGGTTAGGCTTTCGACTTGCTGGAAATAACCAAGCGCGGCGTTGGCACTTTGGCCCTTATGCCAGCGCTCAGGCCTATGGCCACACAGGGTGGACAGGCACAGTCACCGTGATTGATCCGGCTTACGATTTGGCCATTATTTTACTCACTAATGCGCGGCATACTCCTATTAAAGGCACTGAAAAGCGCTATCAATTCGTAGGGAAAAATTTTGAAACAGCGCAATACGGCTCTATTGTGTCGCTTGTTTATGAGGCATTATTAAATCAATAAGCGTTAGTAAGTGACTTAAGTGCTTATATCTATTAAGTTAAGTAAAGCGTCGTCATTATAAAAATAAATAAGGTTTGTTTATGCATTGGTATTCTATTTTACCGCCACTGATTGCCATTGCTATCGTGTTTTGGCGTAAAGAAGTGATTATGGCTCTTTTGGTGGCAGTGGCTTCATCAGAGTTTTTACTGGCCATTCAGGGCGAAGGAAATAGCGTATTTAATACATTTTTAAATACCATAGAGCGCATTATTTCGGTAGCAAGTTCGCCAGGTAATACCCGTATACTCATATTTAGTATTTTAATAGGCGCATTACTGGCTTATATTCGCGAATCTGGCGGTGTTGCTGCTACCGTTAATTTGCTAATGAACAAAGGTGTTGCTAAAAGTAAGCGCCAAGTGGGCTTTTTAACTATGTTTACCGGCGTAGCGGTATTTATAGAGTCAAACTTAAGTGTGCTTACCTCGGGTATTTTATCTCGCGGTCTGTTCGACAAATTTAAAATGAGCCGCGCGCGTTTAGCCTACATAATCGATAGCACCAGCGCCCCTGTGTGTATTTTAATATTACTAAACGGCTGGGGGGCATTCGTACTGGGCTTGCTAGGTAATTACGAATTAGGCGAGTCGGCCGTATCGGTGCTGTGGGGCAGTGTAGGCTATAACTTTTACGCCATAATCACCTTGGTTATTGTTTTTTATACCATTGCGTTCGATAAAGTACATGGCCCAATGAAAGTGGCTGAACAAAAACTAGAGCTACAAACAACCGAACTAAAAGAAGAAGTAAAAGGCTCTAAAGCACGTTTTATGCTAGTGCCACTGTTAACGCTAATTGTTAGCATGGTTGGCTTTATGTTTTACACCGGTAACGGGGTACTTGCCGAGGGTAGCGGTTCAAAATCAGTATTGTACGCCACGGTACTGGCTATTGTTGTGGCCTATTGCTTAATGATTAGTTCGCGTCAATTTACCCACCACCAACTTGTTGATACCGGCTTTAAAGGCATGGGCGAATTAATGCCGTTAGTGGCCATAGTGCTGTTGTCGCTTACACTGGGTGCAAGCTTAAAAGAGCTAGGTACAGGCGTGTTCGTGGCATCTTTGGTTGGCGATTACTTACCAATATATTTAATAGTGCCAGTACTGTTTTTAACCGGTGCGGTTATGTCGTTTACTACAGGCACCTCGTGGGGCACATTTGCCATACTTATCCCCATTGGCGTGCCGCTTATTCAAGCACTTGGTTTACCGCCATCGCTGGTGGTGGGCGCTATTTTAGGTGGCGGGATATTTGGCGATCACTGCTCGCCTATATCCGACACCAGCGCAGTATCGGCCATCGCCTCAGGTTGTGATTTACTCACCCACGTTAAAACTCAATTACCCTATGCATTAGTAGGCGGTGGCCTAACGTTTGTAGCTTACTTAGTAACGAGCTTAATTGTGTTGTAAATACATTTCAGAGCAAGACAGTTCCAAACACTCAAAAGCCTGCTTATTCGCAGGCTTTTTTGTTTACACGTAGGTTGGGTTGAGTGACATTAAACCTAACGGATCGCCAATCCACTTTGCAGCTTTAACGTTAAATATATGCATTATTTTTGTAGGCGCTTAGCTTGCTAGCGCGTCGGGCGTTAGCCCGAAATAAATTCAATATATAATTACTTAAAGTTGAGCCTAAATTTATGTTGTGTTGAGTAGTCTTTAAAATCAACTTCATGAAAATAAAATTTTTCACTTTCAGATCTTGCAGGAATAGTTTTGAATTTAGCTTTTTCTGTAGTAACAAATGAAAAAGGGAGTAAAATAAATAAGTTATTAAATTTACCGCTTAACATGTACCTCAACTTATCTTTAGAGCTCTCTTTAAATAACGTCACGCTCAACAGCTCCTTATTGTCACAACTCGGTAAACGGTACCCTATATTCGCCACAGCAGTATAATCAAAATCTCTAAATCCTTTATTAGATATAAGCCATTTAATTACGTCATCAAATATTGCTACGTCTTGATCTGGTAATAAAGATATTAAGCACTTAAGGAGTGCTTTGTAGACTTTAACATTTGAGAATTTTTGATTTGATATAATTACTTCTTTTGAAAATATGTCTGGCTCATCTTTTACCTCTATGAAATTACTTGTAGCAAATATTTTTCCGCCACCCTTAACATAAGAATTACTGTAACCCTTTTTACCTTTGATCTGTGTTATGAAAGAAGGAGGGATAAAGCGGCTTAAATGATTTTCAAAGTCAGAGAAAATAGAGTTACATTTATCACACTCATTTATTGTGAAGATACTTTTATTTCCTAAAAGCTCAGGCAGAGAGTGAGATAGGTTATTGTACGTTGCAGATCTTGACTTGCAAAACCTACACTCTGATGTATTTTTACCAATCTCTAAACGAGGATAAATACAATAATTTTTTTGGTTATGATCTAGTAAAATCTCTTTCATATTAAATTCATTTTATTTGAATATGATACTTTATATTAAGTGTTTTACTCGCTGGTTTGCGAGTGATAATTGTAGTTTTTAATTATAATTTGTAAGTTTAATTACATAGCTTTTTAAATTAAAAACTTAGTTTTAAGCGTAGATGTTACTACTACTTTTATGCCCCACACTGCCTAACTCCAACCCCCGCATGTTTAAGCCCTACAATCTGCCCTTTGCCGTTATGTGCCATAGCGAGCATGTCGCCGGTATTGATATTACTTTCAACTGCATGCTTTCCTTTTAAATCACTGAGCAGTGATTGTTTAATGTGTACCAGTACCTCGTCATTGCAGCTGGCTATGTACCAGTCATTATCGACCTTTACGAGCGTGCCGTATTCTATGTGGTGTTGCTGGTGTAGGCGTAAGTCGTTTGCTAGTTGGGTGTCGAGCGCGCGTTTTTGTTGCGTTATGGTACTTGCGTAGTTACCTGTTTGATCTATTTCATGCGTTGTTATAAACGAGTAGTTGTGTATGTCTATGGTGTTTAATACGGTTTTAGGGGAAGTGTTTATCACGTCGTTACTGTCGAGCACTATAAAAGCCAGTAAGCCCAATGCGCAGGTAAGGCTTGTGAGTTGCAGGGCAAAGCCAATCTTTTTAGGTTTTTTTTGAGCTACGCTGTGTTTTAACGCCTGTTGTTGAGCATGCGAAAGAGTGGTACATGCTTTTCGCTCGTTATAATGTTGTGTGAGCTTTTCATTAAACTGCTCATCAGGCTTGTTCATTACGGTCTCCTAATAATTGTTTTAGGTTTTGTTTGGCGTAGCGTAGCCTTGTTTTTATGGTTTGGGCGTTGCTTTGCGTTATAAGCTCTATGTCGGCAAGGCTAAAGCCTTCTTGTTGTAAGGTGATGGCTTCGCGCTGCACAAAGCTAAGTTGCTTGAGCGCAGTGTTAAATGCTTCGTAACTTATGTGTGTGTCGCCTATATGCGAATCACTACTTGTTAATTCACTTTGATTGTTATTTTGTGCAAGCCGTTGGCTGTTTTCGTCAAGCTCGACAAAGTGTTGCTGTTTGCGGTATTCGTCTATCAGAGTGTTACGTGCGAGTCGAAATAACCAGGCTTTAGGCGTGGTTTGTGCTTGGTAAAGGTGGCGCTTTTCAATAACCTTTAGCCATGTTTGTTGGCTTACGTCGTATGCTAAATGTGTATTAGATTGTGTAACTAGGTAGTGATATAAATCGTTACTGTATAAGGTAATAAGCTGCTCTAAGTGGCGGTTGTCGCCACTTTTTGCATACCGCGCCATGCAGTCTTTGCTTGGCGCTTCAAATAACCATGACTTAATACTCAATAGCATAGGCGCTTATTCCTTTACTGCGAACTGTCTAATTTAAAATCAAGCTGTACGGTTTGACCTGTTTGTAATTGTGCCACACCTTCAATTATTTTTGGACGATATTTCCAGCGTTTAATAGCGCGAAGTGCTTCGCGATCAAATATGCGTTTTGGTTCGGCATTTACTACTGTGGCATCAATGACTTCACCTGTGGGTGAAATATTAAAGCTAAGTTGCACCCAGCCTTCTATACCATCACGTGCTGCGCTAGTTGGGTATTTAGGATTTATGCGCACAATGGGTGAAGCATCTCCCGTAGGGCGGGCAAGTGTTTGCTTCATATCGTCACCAAGTCTGTCAATTACTATGGGTGGTGCTGTGCTTACTGCTGTTATTGGATCATTACTAGGTGTTACACGTGGTGGTGCTTTAGGCGGCATTTTAGGTGTGGGTGGAGGCGGTATTCTTTTAATATGCGTGGTTTGTTTATCTTCTGGTGCTTGAAAAATCTCAACAGTAATATCATCACCCAATTTGATAGGCGCTCTTTGCTCGCCACTAATTAAGTATTGCATAAAGGCAAATGCGATAAAGGTCATCGCAGCACCGCCAATAACAGCTGTTGATGTTTTGAACATGGGGTTTTTAGGGAATTCAAGTGTGTGCATAAGCCGCTCCAAATTAACTTATTATGTTGTTTCAGAGCTATAACGGCTGGCAAATAGAAAAGGGGTTAAATAGTTTTAAAATTTAATTTATTAAAAAGCCGAGTTAGTATTTAACTCGGCTTTTGTATATTTAATTACAAACTACTGTTTCTTTTCACTTAGCGCGGGCTGGCCGTAGTTTGGCGAGCGTGGGCCATACAATAAACCATTGTATGCATCTGATGAAAGCAAACGATTAGAAGTAATTGCAGCAATTTCAAAGCCTTTATCACTCACTGTTTCAGCAATTTGATTAATAGCTGCAACAACTAGCATTCCGACTAAACCACCACCAGTGTTGTTGTTTTGTTGCTCAGCAGACGATGCTCTTGCCTTATCCTGCCATAGGACTTCGCCAGTGCGTAAATCAACAAGTTTTGCTGATACAGTGACCGCTGTTTCACTTGAAATAACGACGTAGCTAGTACCGTATTCTTCAATGTTGATATATAAGGCTGAATCAGCACCAAAAATATCATGTAGCTTTTTAACGGGCACTTGGTGGATATCGTTTGCAACCGTTAAGCCATTACCTTTAAAGGTTTGATCAACAACCGCAACAGGAAATACATAAAAACCAGATTCAGCGATAGGAGTCATCATTTGTGTCATTACGCTATATGGCGCGATTACTTCTGGTGTGTTGTTTAAAGGAGGCAACACAAGAATTGAATGAGGATCTGCTTGTCTAAATGCACTGTAATCATGGCTCGGTGGCGGTGATACACAGCCTGCGAGTGCTGTTAATAATGTTGCGATAGAGATTATCTTTAAATAACGCATATTAAGCACCCTTTGCCGATTTTAGAAGAAAGTCGATGTACTGAACTGATTCAGGAAATAATTGTTTTTCTGTTTCAAAATGAGCAATACCTTTCACAGCATTGCCTGTATCAAAATACAGCATACCTAAATGAGCATGTAATCCTGGTGCTATTGCTTTACTGTTATTAGCTGCATCAGCAATAACCTGCTCTAGAATGGTTATTTGCTCTTCAACCGAAACTTCATCTGCTTTTAAATAAGCATAAACGGCGCTGTTGTAGTCACCGTAATAATAAAGAGGCTCTTTGGTGTTATTACATCCAGTAAGCGCAACGCATACTATAGCGGTAGCGATTAGCTTTTTCATGCTTTACTACCCCATTGACCCGATTCAAGACCAGTAACGAGCTTGTTTACCACTTCACGAATCGCTAAATCGAGTACTTTTCCGTTTAATGTTGCATCGTATGAAGCTGTGCTACCAAAGCCAACTACTTCACGCTCTGATAAGCTGTACTCACCAGCACCTTGTACTGAGTAAATAACTTCTGATGTTGTTACATCAACAATGTTAAGTGTTACTTTGGCGTATGCAATTTGCGACTTGCCTTTTCCTAATAAACCGAATAATTGGCGATCACCTATGGCTTTACGGCCAAATTCAGTTACATCGCCAGTTACTACAAACTTTGCACCGCTAATTACTTGCTTTGCGCCCGTTAATTTAGCTTCTTCTGCAAGTGCTTGCATATTGTCGCGGTCTAGCACACTAAAACGATTAGTTTGTTGTAAGTGGCTCATTAAGGTTGTTTTTGCTTGGCTACCTAAACGATCTTGGCCTGATGAAAAAATACCATTTTGAAAACTTGAGCGATTTACAAACTGACCCACAACCAATTTACTCTTGGTGCCAGAGTAAGTGGTGTTGTAAGTTGCTACTGTTGGTGTGTCTATTGCTTTTGAAGATGTTGTAGCACAACCAGATAAAGTAGCAGCTGCAAGTGCAGCAATAAGAGTTGTTGCAAGATGTTTTTTATTTTTTAACATGAATTTTCCAATGTTCGTAGAGGATATAGTTAAACGAACGCTTGGAGATGTGTTTACACTGATAAGCTTATGACATTGTTCAAGAATCCGTTCCGAGATCATTTATAAACAAAAAGTGGTTAATATGCAATTATTATTGTTTTTAATTGTAAACAACGTTAATTGTTAGGTGTTTGTTATTGCTATTATTAGCTTAAAAATTATTGATATTTTCTCTAATTTTGTTGGCTAACTTTTGAGACGCTTCATTTAATTGAAGCTGAAAGTGAAGCGCTATGCACTTTTTTGCTCGTTTTCTAGATCTTTAAACAGCTCCCCTTGAGGATGTTCAAAAAACTCATCATCTATTTCTTCGTCATCCACAACCAACATTTGATCTTGTGCGGTAGTTTCTTCAATACGGGGATCCATAGTGGCTGCCAGTGGCGAGTTAGTTACATCGGACGTACCGACCACATAATCACTGGGTTCAGGCTGCTCTACTTTTTGTTTAGAATTAATAAACGTGAGTAATAAATACATGGTTACGGTTAATAGCGAAATAGACGCATACAATGCTTGGTGACCAAAGTAGCTCATGATCTGTGCGTTAACTGTTGAGCCTATTGCTGCACCGGCGCCAAAAGCAACCAATAACGCTGATGACACGCCCACGCGCTCTTCGTCTTCAACTCGCGAATTGGCCAGTGCCGAACAAAGCGGATATAAAGTAAAGGCAAACAAACCAAATATAAAGGTGAGTATGTAAGCAATTAACTGTGAGCTTGGTAATAAAAACAATGCCAAACTCACAATGCCTATGGCTATGGCATTAGTACGAATTAATAAACTACGGCGAATACGGTCAGAAAGCATGCCCATTGGCCACTGTGCTAGCAGGCCGGCTAAAATAGTTAGCGACATAAAAATAGCAACTTCAGCGGCGTTAAAGCCTGATAACTTGGCAAAAATAGGTGCTAGACCATAAAAGCTACCATTAATAATGCCTGCAAAGTGCACCGCAGTAAGCGATTGTGGCACTTTTTTAGCGTAATCAAATAGGCTCATTTTTATCGGTTTTAAGGGTTTTGGGTGAATTCTACGGGTGATAGAAATAGGAATAATACCGATTGCTAACGCCATGCACACCAAAAATAGCGGCGCATAACCTAGCTCAGGAAATTGTGCGAGCGCTAATTGCCCTAAAATCATCCCCAAGTATGAAGTGATCATATAAAACGAGAATACGCGGCCGCGTGATTCGGGGGCTGACTGTTCATTCAGCCAGCTTTCTAGCACCATGTAATTACACATCATACCTAAGCCAACAAAAAGCCTAAGGCCTAACCATATATAAAGATTATCACTCACGCCGTGAGCAGCCACACAGGCTGTCACTGCAGCAGTACTGGCGGCAAAGGTTCTGATGTGACCTACCGATTTAATAAGATGATAGCCAAGTTTTGAACCCAGTAATAAGCCAAGGTAATAACACGAGGTCATTAAGCCTATCCAAAACGTAGACGTGCCTTGTTTACCTAAATAAAGCGCTAAATAGGTAGTAAGTAAACCGGTACCAATAATTAAAAATAAATTGGCAAAGTACAGTGACGGAAATGATTTCATTAAAATGCAAATTATGAGCTAAGACAACTAGATACTAGAGCAAGCGAGAAGGTTTTCCAAGCTGTAAAAGGGAGTTTTATATGGCGCAACCCTATGCAGGCTTTAAATAGAGGTTAATGAATAAAATAATCATTTAATAATATTTTCATTTCACCGTTTTGCAGATATTCGGTAATTTTTTTGTTTATTTTTTCAAAGTCTTTTTTATAGCTTGGGTGGCAAATAATATTATCGTTAATGCTCACCGGTGAGTAGTTATTACTATAGGGTAGATGGGGGTGTATATTTAACGCTTTATAGGCAAAGTTAATATCGGGGTAAAACGCTAATATTAAGTCTACTCGCCCGAGTAATAAAAGTTGTAAGCTTTCCATTTCGCTATTTACTTCAATTACTATTTTGGCTTTTTCTTTTATTCTATCTAGCTCACGACTACTGGGCACCCCTCGAACAATGCTAATAATATCGCTGTTATTAATTTGGCCTACGTTTGAAATAACTCGCTTTGGGTTATTAGAAACCACTTTGATCAGTGCTTTGTTAAAAGGTGTGCTGTGTAAAATGTTTTTAGGTAATGTAATCCCTTCTGAGCCATCAAAGGTGTCCTCACCTGGTGCATAGCAAGCAACAGTTTGTTTTAAAAACTCAAGCTTAGCGCGTTTCATTGGCATGACTTCAATTATGTATTGATCACTCAGTTTTGTATCTGCGAGTGCTTTGGTTAATAACGCATGATAAACCCCTTGGTGTTGATTATTAGCAGCGTGTTGAAACAGTCCACTTAATTCGGCAACAGCAATAATTTGTTTGGCAGCGGCCTTTTGATGCACACAAACCATCAATAAAAATAACCAAAAGTACGATGTAGATAAATACTTACTACTGAGCATGACTTTAAACTAATTTATTTTTTGTAGCTTTAATATAGTCTTTGAGGGCTGAAAATACGACTGGTGATTTAATTAACGCCTCAATTTATACCTATATTACTGCAGAGTAAGCGCTACATAATAAAATAATATGACTAAGTGCCATGCTAGAATAGCGGGCTTATTGCGGGTATTATGCAAAGAAGCAATATTTAGCATTATTTATTCCACATTAGGGGAAATTAATGGCAGCAGTAATATTTTTTGGAACTAAAAATGACCAGTAATAATCAAGCCACAAATAAGCGTAAAAAAAATAATCCGCTTATCGAAATAGTCTTTAATATCATCATCCCTTCAGTCATTTTAATGAAGTTTTCTGGCCCTGAATATTTAGGCAGTGTGACTGGTTTAATTGTCGCGCTTATATTCCCTATTAGTTACGGTATTTATGATTTTATAAAAGCGGGCTCATTAAACTTCATCTCGCTATTAGGCTTTTTAAGTACTTTGCTTACCGGTGGTATTGCCTTGTTTGAGCTAAACGTTGAGTGGTTAGCTATTAAAGAAGCAGCTATTCCGGCAATCATTGGTTTTACCGTGCTGATGTCGGGCTTTTTTGGTAAACCCCTGCTAGCCAAACTTTTATTAAACTCACTTTTATTTAAGCTAGATACTATTTATGATGCCTTAGATGCACGAGGCAATACACAAAGCTTTAAACAAAAAATCACCAATGCTAATTACCTCTTAGCGCTGACCTTTGTGTTTTCATCTACGATGAATTACATCCTTGCTAAATGGATTGTTACCAGCCCTGCAGGCTCCATTGAATTTAACGAACAGCTTGGTGAAATGACGCTATTGAGTTATCCGGTAATTGCTATTCCGTCTATGCTCATGCTCATTGGTATTTTTGTTTATGTAATTAAAGTACTGACTAAGTTAACCGGTATGAAGTTTGAAGACATGGTTAATGCTGAATAGGGTTATCCATAATCTATAATAAAAAGCCGTTGTTTAATAACGGCTTTTTTGTTGATGTTTACTTATAAGTATTTATTTGTAATCTGAGTACTTCGTTCTGTGATAAGGAATAAGTTTATAATTTGGTTGTAAAAAGGTCACTAAATCAGTGAGTTCAGAAACGGTCATGGTGTCGTTAAATACCGTCATTTTAGATGCTCCATCGGGGGTTCTAGCATCAGCTCTGTAAGGCCTCGAAAAGCGGTGCGAAGGGTTAATAACCGATGTAACTAACTCAGCATAAGTGACTATTTTGGTTTTATTTCCGCCTAGTCTGATAGAAATATCGTCATGTTTTTTTATACTGTCATCTTCTACACCTGCAAGCGTATGGCATGCCAAACACTCATACTTAATAAAAACGGCTTTACCTTTTTCAGCATTTCCCTCTGGTAAGCTAAACCCCCTTGGAGAATCAACGCCTTTATCGCAACCTGCAAGTGCAATTAAGCATAAAATTATTAATGTATATTTCATGGTAGCTCCTTTGTCTTTCATTGGGTTTAGTGAGCGGCAATTGATAAACCATAGCCATAAACAACTTATGGCTAATTAGCTAAAACTAAAAGCGACCGCATTAGCGACTAAACTATGTATTTACTGCGCTGTATGATATTTGCATCTGGCTATTGTTTGTATTTTTAAGGCTTAGTAAGTAGCAAGAAAAGGTAATAAGGCTACGCTTATTATCAAGTGTTGATTTATTAAAATGCTTGAACACTCTATTGTTTTTATAAAGAGTCATTCACAATAAATGACTCATCTAGGGTCTGTTGACCTTTCAAGGTTAAATTTGCAGCAGTCTGTTTGGTATTTAGGCAAGACAGAGCCTATGTGGTGTGGTTATTCCCCATAAATAGGCGATAACGTAGCATCAATGCCAAACAGGCGCTGCCCGAAGGGTTCTGCCTAGGGACGATTTACTCTTTGTTACTCGGTTTTTACTTAGCCCACTAGGTTACAAACCTCGCGCCGCGATTAAACCGCCCCTAGTTTGAACAAATTTTAATCCACAAAGGTCAACAGACCCTAGTGTAGTTGAGGAAAAATAATAACCCTAATTATTACCTGCATTTATCTCTTCGGAGTTTTGCGATTGAAACATCGTAACCTCGTCGACATGCTGACTGACGCTGTTTTTTTGTAAGGCAATGTATAAGTCTGAATGAATATAAATACCGTCTTTACCTGAGGCGATACCAGCGGTTTTAAACCAAGAAAGTAGCTGGCGTTTTCTTCCTGCTAGCTCTAATCGAATACCTCGTTTTTTAAATATCACATCTAGGTCTGCGAGCATGGCCATAACGCTTAAATCAAGATGAGTGAAGCAGGGCACAGCATCAATAATGACACATTGTGTGTCGTCTTTTTGTCTTGCATATTGCTCTAACAAGCGGCGTTTAAAATAACTGGCATTAAAATAGGTTAAAGGAGAATTAAAACGATATATAAAAACCCCTTGTACTGCTTTGGCTTTATCTGTTTCGTCTAAGCTTCTTACTACGCCTTTTATATCCACACCTAAAATGGTGTCTGATGGGCGCATAACAGTTCGAATAAATTGAAATAACCCTAGTAATACAGCAAGGGTAATTCCTGGTATAACACCAATAAACAGCACAGCAAAAAGTGTGGCTGAGGCTAAGTAAAATGCCTGCTTATCTTTAAATTTTAATTGCCAGACTGCCTTTAAATCAAGCAGGTGAACAGAGGCAATTATTAATACAATCCCGAGTGCAGCACTGGGAATAAATTCAAGCGGCGCCGTTAAAAAAAGAGCGATAACGCCAATAATAGCGGCAGCTATAATCGAAACTAATTGGGTTTTTCCGCCAGAGTCGTCGTTTACGGCTGTGCGTGAGTCGGCACCACTAACGGCAAAGCCTTGTGATAATGCTGACGCTAAATTAGCGATGCCCAAGGCTCTAAATTCTTTATCGGCATCGATGTCGTAGCCATTCTTTGCTGCAAAGCTTCGCGCCGTTAGCATCATGCTGACAAAGCTAACTATGGCTAAGTTGAGTGCCGGTACAACAAGTTCTCGAATAATACCCACGTCAAATACTGGAGTGTTAAACACAGGCAAACCACCGGTTACTGTGCCTATGGTTTTTATTTCAAACTGCTCTAAATTAAACAACCAAACGAATACCGCACCTAGTGCAATGGCAAACATAGAGGCTGGCCATGTAGGTTTTAAGCGCTTTAACACAAAGTAAACGCCGAGGGTAAATAAAGCCATTAGCAAGGTGGGAATATGAGTTTGCGATAAATACGTAGGGACGCCACCTAAACGCTCAAGCAAGTAGCGCTCATCAAAGGTAAAGCCAAATACTTTAGAAAACTGACCAACAATAATGGTAATAGCCACACCGTTTAATAACCCCATTAAAATTGGTTTAGATAAAAAGTCGGCTAATACACCTAGCTTAAAGCGGCTGGCAATAAAGCACCAAAAACCGGTCATTGCGGTCATGGTGATCACTAATTGCCAATGTTTAAAGCTATCGCCTGCAGCAAGTGGAGTAACAACGGCTGCAATAACCGCACATGTTGCGGCATCAGGGCCAATAATAAGCTGTTTAGAGGTACCAAAAAGTGCATAAAGCATCATAGGTAATACGCAAGAATACAGGCCAACTGCAGCATTAACGCCTGTAAGTTGCGCATAAGCTATAGCAACAGGTAAAGCAACGGCTGCAACCGATAATGCCGCTCTAACATCATCTGCAAACCATTGGCGTTGATAATTAAATAAGGTGTGTAAACCTGGCATAAAGCTATATAGACGCGACAACACTTCAAATTCCCTGCTAATAATTAGGAGTCGATAGTAAGTTCTCTTTAATAATAAGTATAGTAACTAAACGTGTTAGATGCGCTAAATAGGGGGATTTCTAGTGTATTAATAAGAGGAATATAGTTTAAAAATAAAAAAGCCCAGTAAGTTACTGGGCTTTGTAAGTCAAATGACAGCTTTAAAAATTAGCTATTCAATTGACCAGTAGATGATTCTATGTGGGCGCGAACAAACCACTGATATTGCTCAAGCTCTGCAAGTTGCGCAATGATCATATCTTCAGATACCGGATCAAGCTCAGCAAGTGATTCTATGGCTTTACGGTGATCACCGTTAACGCCGTTATATACTTTGTCTAATGCGGCTAAGTGTTCAGTTACTAAGCCTTTACCTATGGCATAATCTTCCCATGAACGACGCTCAACAATCGATTTTGGTGTGCCAACTGGGACGCCGCCTAAAGTGGCAATACGTTCTGCTATGGTGTCGGTCATTTCACGGACGGTTTCTACTTGTGGGTCTAGCATTTCATGTACGCCAATAAAGTTTGGACCTACTACATTCCAATGAATATGTTTTAAAGTTAGCTGTAAATCAATTAGCGCTACCATGCGATTTTCTAGTACAGATATTGCTTTATTTGCTGATTCGTTTTTTACACCGGGAGCGGTAAATTCAGCGACTTTATTTGCATTATTACTGTTACTCATGATTCCTCCTACTATTTCAAAAATAGTGCTCGCTTTACTCTAGTGAGTATTTAAATTGCGATAACGAACACCTCTTGTATTTATAGAAGCAATCGTCATGCCGATAGTGATATAGCTTTAACTAACTGAAAAATAGCAGTTTAATTTTTATTTATAGTACTTGATAAAGCAGTAAGATTAAGTGCATATGAAAAATATGCACTTTTTTGTAAATTCTGCAAAACAGCAGTACTTTAAAGTGTTAGCGAATAGCGTGCCCTTTATAGTGGTTATAATGAAGGTATTATCATTGTTGATTAATGTCCTGTTACATATACTCAACTTAAAGATTCATTAAAGGAGAAGTGTATGTTGAGGTTTTTTTCCATCGAGCAAGGAGTGATCAAAGAGTTAGCGCCTTTACCTGATACCCCTGTTGAAGTATCCATAAAGAATGCACATTGGATTGATACTATTAATCCAACACCGCAGGAGCAAAATGCGCTTGCAAAAACGCTCAATATAACTTTTCCAGATTCGGTAGATGTAGAAGAGATTGAAACGTCGTCTAGGTGCTTTATCGATAATGAAGGTTTACATGTGCATGCATTGTTTATGTCACCTAATGAAGGGCGATTTAATACTGTAACGGTAGCTTGTTTGTTGCAAAACAATTGCTTACTTACTATTCGTGATGAGGAATTGGCTGATTTTAGACTACTGCGCTTAAGAGCGCGCAAAGGTCAGGTGGCATGCGATACAGCAAAACAATTATTAATCACTTTATTTGATCAAAAAGTTGAAAACCACGCGGATATGCTCGAAGACATGCATCATCAATTAGAGAAGCTCAGTGCTTATGTACTTGAAGAAGATAACTCAGACTTAGAAGAGGCGGTTGGTCGCATAGCTCGCTTAGAAGATGCTAATGGTAAAGTGCGTTTATGTTTAATGGATACGCGACGCAATATTTCGTTTTTAATACGCCGTATAGGCGCGCAAAATGACGAGCGCGAATCTCTTCGAGAAATTGTACTCGATATAGAAACTTTAATGTCGCACTGTACCTTTTTGTTCGACAAGGTGAACTTTTTGATGGATTCAACACAAGGCTTTATTAATATTGAACAAAATCAAATTATTAAAACCTTTTCTATTGCCTCAGTGGTTTTCTTACCGCCTACAGTAGTGGCTAGTGTTTATGGTATGAATTTTAATATAATGCCTGAGCTACAATGGGAATGGGGTTATCCATTTGCAATTGGCATTATGTTGCTGTCGGGCTTTGCCCCTTATTTATTTTTTAAACATAAAGGGTGGTTATAATACTTTAATATTGCAAGCTGAGCGCTCAAATCATTACCCGGTATATTGATGTGCTTTTAATACTTCAAGGGGAATAATATCTAGCGCTTTTTGGTTTGTTGCTTCAAGTACAACAGGAGGAGCAACATTTGCAGCAATGGCATGATACCAACGAATCGCACATAAGCACCACTTATCGCCAGCTTTTAAGCCCGCAAAATCATACAAAGGATTAGGGCTAATTAAATCGTTACCTTGCGCCTTAGAAAATTGCAAAAATTCGTCGGTCATAATGGCGCACACACTGTGATTACCAAAGTCTGAATCTGGCACATAGCAAAACCCTTCGCGAGTATAGCCGCCATTGCCACAACATAGCTGTAGGCGAGTTCCCAAGACATTTAATTGATTAGCCATATGACAAATTACCTTTTAGTAATAACTGCTGAAAAGAGCTGTTTACCATAACAGGCTGTTAGTGACTTAGCTATATACGAAGAGGCTTCTGGGTAGGTATTTGTTTATAAAAATAGCTGCGCTTTGAGTAAATTCAAAACGCAGGTTTTTTATTGTGCTATTAATTAAGATAATAGCGCCGCAGCTAAGCGCACAAAATCAGAAGAGGTTAAAATACCTACCAGCTGACCTTGCTCGCTAACCACAGGCATACAGCCATGGCGATTCTCTACAAAAAACTTAACCACATCTGATAATGGCTGAGTTGGAGTAACACTAATAAAGTCACTCACCATAATATCTTCTACTTTTGTGAGTTTTTCTTTGCGTTGTAGTGCATTTGCGCCAAAAGTAGCCATGATCCCCATTACTTTGGCGACCATAATTTTTTGCGTAAGCATGCCAACAAATGCGCCATCTTCGTCGATAACGGGAATGTGACGAACATTTTTTTCTTTCATTAAATTATGTGCGTCGTGCAAAGTACTTTTTATATTCACTGAGAATGGGTTAGGTGTCATTAAGTCTGCAACGTTTTGACTCATGTTTATTCCTTTATAAAGCGTGTGGTATATCACATTATATTAGCGCGCTTTTTAAGCTTTGCACCTTATTGAGATCAAGGTTTTTGCAGATTTAAGTCACAGGAGGGAAACAGGCATCACTTAATAAAACACCCTAAAGCGTTTTATTAAGTGATAAAAAATGACTATGGATGAATGTTATTCGTAACCACGTTCTTTTTTAGTTTTAATAACCGCAATGTAACCGTGCCAACTAGCGTAACTAAGTAGTGGCATAATAATAATGAATCCAGCGGCACCCGCAGCAAAGCCCAGTGCCACAAGTACAAATATACAAATAGACCATACCAGCATGGCTGCAAAGTTTTCTTTAACTGCATGGATTGAAGAAACCACGGCAGTCATTATATCAACGCGTCTTTCCATCATAATTTGCGGGGTAAATGCCGAAATTGAAAACACACTAACCAGTAAAATACCGCCAATAATACTGCCTATGGTTAAAAACGCCGAAAGCTCTTCAAATGTTGGGTTTGCATGGCTTGGGTACAATGCATGAACAATTGCAGCTAAGCGCATCCAAATAATCATAATTACCATAAGTAACACGGCAAAACCCCACTCACCTACAGGGTTACGAAACATCGATTTTAATGAATGGCTTAAAGTAGGTTTATGGCCTTTTTCAAGCTCCCAAGCCACATCGTACAAACCAACCGCAAACACAGGACCTATTAAGGCAAATGCAACCGTGGCTGGCAGTATGGCAAGGTGGCTGTCGGTAAGTACAACAGAGTAAACAATCGCTACGGGAATAAGTGTGAAGATTAAACCGTAAATTAAGCTCAGCATGGGCGCGCGCGCCATATCCTTAAACGCTAACGAAAGCCAATGAAAAGCGGCAAATGTATTTACTTTGTTGCACTCTAAACAACGTGCGAATTTGGTGTCTTTGTCTATTGTGTTTGTAGTTGGCATAAAGATGCTCCTTTTTTAGTCACCTTTTAGTTTTAGAACATAGATGTTTTATTTACAACTCATAAACAACTTATACGCAAGATTTAGTTGCATTGTTCATTTGTTAATCATTTTTATTGCGTGTTAGCGATTAGGTATATTTTTGAGCACGTACTTAAAAAAGTGGGTTCGTATTTCTTTTACACAGTGGTAATCTAAACGCTGTAGCTAATTTTAAGAGACCGTAATGAAGGAAAATAAACAACAATATCAAGGAGCTTTACTGAGCAGTAAACGGTTTTTACCTCTGTTTGTGACACAGTTTTTCTCCGCTTTAAATGACAATGTTTACAAGCAATCAATCCTCCTTATTTTAATTTTTCAGGCTGCTACGGTGGCCGATGGTGCTTTTTATTCTAACGTGGCTGCGGGATTATTTATTTTGCCATTCTTTTTATTTTCGGGCATGGCTGGTCAAATTGCAGAAAAGTTGGAAAAATCAAAGTTGATCAGCATCGTAAAGTTTTGCGAAATTCCAATAATGCTGGTGGGCGTGGTATCTATTTTAACCGAGCAGGTTTGGTTAATGTTAGGTACTGTGTTTTTAATGGGTTTACAAAGCACTTTTTTTGGGCCATTAAAATACTCAATTTTACCGCAGCATGTCGCTCCTCATGAATTAACCAAAGCTAATGGGTTAGTTGAATCTGGCACCTTTGTGGCTATTTTATTGGGCACCGTATTTGGCACTTATTATATAACTCAAGCTGCAGGCCCTGTTTATATCAGTATTGCAATAGTGAGCCTGGCGGTTATTGGTTATTTGAGTAGTCGTTTTATACCAAAAAGTGCTGCGAATGATGCTAATTTAAAGGTATCGCTTAACCCTATTTCCTCGACCAAAAGTGTATTTAATGCGCTTAACGCACAAACCGAGTCAGTGGGTAAATCAGTATTGGGGATCAGCTGGTTTTGGCTGATTGGTGCAGTGATATTAACCGCGCTCCCTAACTATGTAAAACATGTAATGGGAGGTGATGAGCTGGTGGTTACCTCAGCTTTAGTGGTGTTTTCGTTGAGTATTGCATTGGGGTCTTTACTTTGTGAGAAGCTATCGCGCTCACGTATTGAGTTAGGCATTGTGCCTTTTGGGGCGCTTTTAATTAGCTTGTTTTTATATTTATTAAGCCAAGAGCCAAGCATTGAGTTTTATCGCCAAACTAATGAATCGCTGCTTACCCTTGAGCAAGTGACTAATACCGGCGATATGCTCTGGCACTTTATTTGGATGGCCGGTATTGGTATTGCCGCGGGGTTTTATACGGTACCTTTGTATGCACTCATTCAGCAGCGTACTCACCCCGATAGCCGTTCACGAGTAATTGCAGCTAATAATGTATTAAACGCACTGTTTATGGTCGGCAGTGCCGTTTTAAGTATTGTAACTTTAACGCTATTACACTGGGATATTTCACAATTACTATTGTTATTAGCAGGGCTTAATTTACTCATATCGCTGTACATATATAGCAAAGTGCCTGAGTTTTTCTTACGTTTTATTATCTACATTTTAGCGATTTGCATGTATCGCGTGCGCACTAAAGGCGAGCTCAATATTCCCGATGAAGGGGCTGCCGTGGTGGTGAGTAACCATGTTAGCTTTGTTGATTGGATGTTTATTTTAGCCGCGTCACCTAGGCCAATTCGGTTTGTCGTGTTTGCCCCTATTTATTATTCACCAGCACTTAATTGGTTGTTTAAAATGGCCAAAGCCATTCCAATTGACAGCGAAAAAGCAAATCCTAAGGCGTTTAATAAAGCCTTTGACGATATCGCTCAGGCACTAGAGCGTGGAGAGCTGGTGGGAATTTTTCCTGAAGGCAAGCTCAGTGGAGATGGCGAGGTTGATGTATTTCGCCGTGGCATTGAAAAAATAATTCAGCGCACACCGGTGCCTGTTATTCCTGTCCATTTAGATGGACTATGGGGCAGTATGTTTAGTCGAAAAACGAAGTGGCGATTGCCTAGACCAAAGTGGTCGTTGGTCAGTGTGACTATTGGTGAAATGGTGGCTGCACAGAAGGTTAATGCCGATGATTTGCGCGAGCGAGTGGTTGCTTTAAAATAGCTTAATAATAAAAAAGCGCTGCAATTAATTGCAGCGCTATGGTTGTATTACTTAATGGTAATTAACGGTCTAAGTTCATTACTTTAGTCCATGCCGCAACAAAGTCTTCTACAAACTTTTGCTTTGATGTATCAAAGGCATACACCTCAGCAACTGCACGTAGTTCTGAATTTGAACCAAAAATCAGATCAACCGAAGTAGCAGTGTACTTTTGCTCGCCTGATTGACGATCAAAGCCTTGATAAATCCCCGCATCTGATGACTTTTTCCAAACCGTCGACATATCTAATAAATTAACAAAGAAGTCGTTATTTAGAGTGCCTGGCTTGTCAGTAAATACGCCGTAGTCAGTGCCTTTGTAGTTTGCATCAAGCGAACGTAAGCCGCCTACTAACACGGTCATTTCTGGCACGGTTAGGTCAAGCTGATCCGCTTTATCTATTAGCATTTCAGTTGGCGATTTATAGCTTTTTTCTGCATCAAAGTAGTTTCTAAAGCCATCGGCTGGCAGCTCTAATAAACTAAATGCATTAACGTCAGTTTTCGCTTGCGTAGCATCGCCACGGCCAGCATTAAACGGTACATCTACTGTGTAACCTGCATCTTTGGCTGCTTTTTCAATCGCTGCATTACCACCTAACACAATCAGGTCGGCTAGTGACACTTGGCTTTTGCTAAAGAAACTATCATTAAAGTCGGCTTGAATCGCTTTTAATACGTTAAGTACTTTTGCGGTTTCGGCCGGATTATTTACCGCCCAATCCTTTTGTGGAGCAAGCGCAATGCGTGCACCGTTGGCACCGCCTCGCATATCAGAGTCACGGTAACTGGCAGCAGAAGCCCAGGCTACACGTACTAACTCAGGTACACTTAAGTTTGAGTCTAAAATAGCGGCTTTAAGCTTTTTCACAGCACCAGCATCAATGTTTGATTTAGTCTCTGCTGAAATTGGGTCTTGCCAAATTAAGTCTTCTTTAGGAACTTCTTTCCCTAAAAAGTTACGTGGTGGTCCCATATCTCTGTGAGTTAATTTGTACCATGCTTTAGCAAAGGCCAGTTGATACTCTTTAGGGTCATTTAAAAAGCGCTCAGCAATTTTGCGATACTCTGGGTCAAATTTTAATGCTAAGTCGGCCGTAGTCATTACCGGTGCGTTAAACTTACCTTTAATATGAGCGTCAGGTACAGCGTTGTGTAACGATTCATCCGTTGGGATCCACTGAATGGCACCTGCAGGGCTGCGAGTTTGTTTCCACTCAAAGTTAAGTAGGTTGCTTAAGTACAGTGATGACCAGCGAGTAGGAGCTTGTGTCCATGCGCCTTCTAAACCACTAGATACGGTATCTTCAGAGTGGCCTTTACCACATTTGTTTTTCCAGCCTAAACCTTGCTCTTCAATACCGGCTGCAGCAGGCTCTGCACCTACACAGTCTTTAGGTTTATGCGCACCATGCATTTTACCAAAGGTGTGACCACCGGCGATAAGTGCCAGTGTTTCTTCATCGTTCATCGCCATGCGAGAAAACGCAACGCGAATGTTCTTAGCTGACCCAATTGGATCAGGAACCCCTTTAGGGCCTTCAGGATTTACGTAAATTAAACCCATGTGCGTTGCACCTAATGGGCGTTCTAATTTGCCGCTAGCATCTTCACGGTCGCTGGCAAGCATTTCTACTTCTGGACCCCAGTAAACCATGTCTGGTTCCCAGTCGTCAGTTCGCCCGCCGGCAAAACCATAGGTTTCAAATCCCATGTTTTCTAGAGCAATGTTACCTGCTAATACGATTAAGTCTGACCATGAAAGTGCTTCTCCGTATTTTTGTTTAATTGGCCAAAGTAAACGGCGTGCTTTATCCAAGCTTACGTTATCTGGCCAGCTGTTAAGCGGTTCAAAACGTTGTTGACCACCGCCTGCGCCACCACGGCCATCAAGCGTACGGTAGGTGCCTGCGCTGTGCCATGTCATACGAATAAAAAATGGGCCATAGTTACCAAAATCCGCTGGCCACCAGTCTTGAGATTGCGTAAGTAGGGCGTCAATATCACTTTTTACTGTGTCTAAATCTAGGCTGTTAAATGCCTCTGCATAATTAAAGTCTGCACCATAAGGGTTTGAACGTAGATCATGATCACGAAGAGGAGATAGGTTTAGTTGATCTGGCCACCAAAATTGGTTTGTTCTGGTTGCGCCCATTTTAGCCTCACCCATGCCAACAGCACCTTGTGGCTTAGACATTTGTGGTTTTTCTTGGCTAAAAGCAGAGCCAGACATAAGTGCCATACTTATAAATCCAACAAGTGCTTTTTTAGTAAATGATCGGTTTTTCATTGTCAGCTTCCTTAAAGTTAACGAATTTCGTTATATACAAAGCGTATTACTATTATTAAAAATAGAATCTAATAATTTAAAAATTAGTGAGCTTTTACTCCATTCAAGTTGTTGTTTACCAAGCTTGAATGACTAAGCAGTGCGAATAGTATAGTAGAGGGGCTAAAAACCGTGTGCGAAATAAACCGATTGATACAATCTATAAAAATGATTTATTAAAGTTAAATGATTAAATAAACAAATCACTAAAGAGCTTTGAAAGTGGCAGACATAAAAAAGCCCAGCGTAGGCTGGGCTATTAGATTAAAATCTGTGTTATTGATTTTTCATTAATTTACTGGTGATCACACCTGAGGTCATAGAGCCCGATACGTTGAGTGCTGTGCGTGCCATATCTATTAAGGGTTCAATAGAAATAAGTAAAGCCACAACCTCTATAGGTAATCCCATGGTAGGCAATACAACCAACGCTGCGAAGGTAGCACCACCACCAACACCTGCAATACCAAACGAGCTAATAACCACAATACCAATTAGCGGTAAAATAAACTCAAATGTAAGTGGGTCTATCCCCACACTTGGCGCAACCATCATTGCGAGCATCGCAGGATAAATACCAGCACAGCCATTTTGACCAATAGTGGCACCAAAAGAAGCCGATAAGTTCGCAATTGCCGGTGGTACTTTTAACTGGTTAATTTGCACATCGACATTCATAGGAATGGAGGCCGCTGAGCTACGTGAGCTAAATGCAAAGGTCAGTACTGGCCAGATTTTTTCAAAATAATGCTTTGGATTTACACCCACAAAGCTAAGCAATAAGCCATGCACAACAAACATCAATAAAATAGCTACATACGAGGCAACAATAAAGGCAAGTAAATTTAAAATATCGTTACTGCTAGAGTTTGCCACGACGCTTGCCATTAGGCCCGCAACACCATAAGGCGTTAGTGCAATCACCATGCGAACTAAGCTCATTACCGTAGCTTGTAGGGCGTTTACACCGTTACGAATTGGGCTGGCAAGTTCTGTTTTTTCCAGCATTACTTTACGTGCAGCTATACCAACAAGGACACCAAATATAACCGTGGCAATAATAGAGGTTGAACGTTGATTACTTAAATCCGCAAAGGGGTTTTCAGGAATAAAGCTCAGTAGCATTTGCGGCACGCTTAAGTCGGCTACATTCGCAGCTTTGCTTTGTAGGGTGTCCATTCTAGCGGCTTCTCGAGTACCCGAAACAAGCCCTTCAATACTGAGGTCAAATCCATAGGTGACAGCAATACCCACCAAAGCGGCAATTGCTGTGGTAAAGAGTAAAACAGAAATACTAATAAATGATATTTTACCTAAAGAGCCTTGGTTTTCGAGCTTTACCACTGCGGCAATCATAAAAATTAATACCAATGGCATGATGATCATTTTTAATAAACCGACATAGCCTTTACCCACCACGCTTACCCAGCTGAGTATTTCTTTAATCGTCTCTGGAGAGTGGGCAAATAAAAACTGTAGGGCTAAGCCAAAGGTGCTACCAAGCACTAAGCCAAATAAAACGGTAGGAGATAAAGAGCTGCTTTTTTGCGAAAAAAGATAAATCGCGAACAGCAAACCGACAAATAATGCCAACATTAATAATACAGCAAGCGACATAGTACCCTCTTTTGTAGCTGTGAATTAGCGCGGCACTTTAACGCTTTGTAAGACGTTAACAAAATACGCTTTCGCTATGGTATAGAATTAAAATGAATATAGTAATAATATTAAAGTATAACGAATGAGCACATTGTTGAAAAAATTAGCCCATATGATTGTATTTTCTTTAATTTATGGCGTTTACTAGATGAAAGTAAGATCTTAACTACAAATAAAATCGTAACCCTAATACGTAGTAATAAATTAATTTGTTCACTTTAGTTTTTATTTAAAAGAGGGAGTAGAGGTATGTTAAAGGCAATAATGGCACTGGTGATGGTTTTAGTGGTTAGTGGGTGTTCAACCCAATACCCAAACCAAGCACTACTTGGTAAGCAATTTCCTACTGTGACGGGAGAAAGCTTAGAGCAAAAGTCATTCACCATTCCTGAGGACTTTAACAACCCAAATACGTTGTTATTAATTGGATACAAACAAGATAGCCAGTTTGATATTGATCGTTGGCTTATTGGTTTAGATATGAGCGCAGTGAATGTGACCGCTTATGAGTTGCCCACTATTCAGGGTATGGTTCCTCGCATGTTTAGTACCTTAATCGATAGCGGTATGCGCAAAGGGATCCCAAAAGAGTTGTGGGGTGGGGTGATCACAATTTACAAAGATGGCGATAAGGTTCAGGCATTTACTGGTAACGAAAACCCGAATAACAGCCGCGTAATACTGCTTGATGAGAGTGGCAAAATTATTTACTTTTACGACCGTGGCTTTTCGGTCTCCGCGTTAAATAATTTAAAAGCGGTGATTGAAAAGCAATAGGTTGCAGATAAAATTAGTTGCCTTTGGGCACGCTATGACTAAACGTTAGCGTGCCACGTTATAAAAGCATTATTCGCTTACGTTGTTTCTGCCTTTCTTTTTAGCTCTATAAAGCGCTAAATCAGCATTTTTTAGAGCCTCGTCAAAGGTTTGTTTTGCCGTTCTTTGTGCTACGCCAATAGAAACTGTGACGTTTACCGTTTTATTGTCGTTTGTCTGTTTGCCCTTTCGGGATTTTTTATCTGTGCGTTTTGGGTTTCTGATCACCATGTCGTAGGTTGCAATATTTTGACGCAGTGTTTCTAGTTCAGGAATTGACTGCTCAGCTGTTTTTCTTGGAAATACAACGGTAAATTCCTCTCCGCCATAACGGTAAATCTTGCCACCGCCTTTAACGCCACTCATTTTTGCTGCCACTAGCTTAAGTACCTGGTCGCCAATATCATGGCCATAGGTGTCGTTGAATTTTTTAAAGTGGTCAATGTCGAGCATAGCAACGGTGTATTTTCGCCCTAATGATAGAGCAAGCTGATTAAGTGCGCGGCGCGTTGGTAAGCTCGTTAAATCGTCTCTGTAAGCTAAATAATAAGAGTCGGTACTCACCGCTAATAAATACAGAGAAGCCATAAGTACAGCAATGACAGACCAAGGAAAATCAATAACATGTTGTTGGTTAAGGCACCACACAATAAAAGTGATGAGTAACGCCGTTTGCGTCAGGTTATGTGTTCTTACGCTTTGCCAAATGAGTAAGCTGCCAATGAGCGACAGTGGTAAAGCTATGGGTAAATAAGGAAGCAGTTGAGTATAAACAGAAGGTTGTAATGATAGCCCTTGTAAATGCAGACTCAGTGCCAGCCACGCAAACGCTGCGCCGCCACATAGAATAATTAATAGGGTTCGGGTCGCAGTGTGTATTGATAAAAGTGCGCGATCTTTAATCACGGCTAACAACATTAATAAACTTGCAGCGCATAGTAAAACCCAATCAGATTGCGCTTTAAGCCAACTTGACCAAGGCAAAGCATACTCAAGTGAACATAAATAAAGTAACCAAAACGCGCACAAAATAGCAACTCGACTTCGATTAAACTGAGTGGCAAATATAGCGGTAATAATCAGTAATGGATAAACAAGATTATTAATAAGAGAGAGCTTACTTTGCCATTGGGTTTGAAATTGAGTTAATAACAAAAATAATCCACACACGGCTAAAAGACTCAAAGAAGTTGATTTAACTCCTGCTAATTTTAACAACCCATGCTCCAAAGGCCGATGCCTAAAAAAATAAAAGCTTATTGTATTGATATATAAAAATATTACTACTTTAATGCTTGTTAATTATTTAAAAACAATACTTTAAAACTAATTTTAATGCTTTTTATCGACATTTTTTAACCAAATGTATGACATTTTAGTAAATGTAAAAATAGTGAGCAGATTAAATTCAACAAAGTGGGAGACGATGTAAAAAGCGTTTAAACATTGAATAAGGCCATCCATGGCCTATTAATTAATCGTTTTTGTAGTAAGGGTAGTCACTGTAACCTTGCTCAGTCCCGCCATACATAGTGGCTGCATCGGCTTCATTTAATGGCCATTGATTTTTTATGCGCGCTGGTAAATCAGGGTTTGCAATAAAAGGGCGACCAAAAGCAAATAAATCACCGTAGCCTTTAGCTAACATCGCCACCGCTTTTTCAACAGTGTACTTACCAGCGTAAATAATACGCCCAGAAAATTCAGCTCTAGCTGCTTGATAAAATAGCTCTGGTAAATCAGGAGCATTGTCCCAATCAGCTTCTGCAATTGAAAGGTAGGCAATACCGGCTTGTTCAAGTACTTTAATCGCTTCAATGTAGGTATGGTGTGGGTCTGATTCTACTAACCCTAAATAAACACGGGTTTCATCAGTACTGCTAAATAAGGGCGCAAATCTAACCCCTAAGCGCTCAGGGCCTACTACGTCACTTACTGCCGCGACAATTTCTTTTAAAAAGCGCAGGCGATTAGTAAGAGATCCGCCGTATTCATCATCTCGTTTATTGGTGTGCTCAGAAATAAACTGATTTACTAAATACCCATTAGCACAATGCAGTTCTACACCATCAAACCCCGCTTCTTGCGCATTACGGGCAGCTTGTGCATACATGCCAACAAGCTCTTTTACTTCATCGGTTGTCAAAGCTTGTGGTTCACTTGGGTTGGCTAAAGCGCCTTGAGCCGGTCCTGTTTCAATAAAGACTTTAACGCTATCAGCTATTAGAGCTGAGGGGGCAATAGGTTTGGCTTCATTAGGCTGTAAGCTGGTGTGTGAAACGCGGCCAACATGCCAAAGTTGAGCAAAAATAATTCCACCTTCTGCATGTACTGCATCAGTTACTTTTTTCCAACCAGCTATTTGTTGATTAGAATGAATGCCCGGTGTCCAGGCATACCCTTGTCCTCTTGGTTCAATTTGAGTGCCTTCGGTAACCATAAAACCAGCACTAGCACGCTGTGCATAATATGTGGCCATCACCTCGTTGGGGATATTGCCAGGAACTGTGCTGCGTGAGCGTGTAAGTGGCGGCATTACAATACGGTTTTTAAGTGTGTATGGGCCTAAATTGATTGATGAAAATAGACTGTCGATATTTTTACTTGGTTGACTCATTTTAATACCTTTTAAATTAATAATGCTGTTTAGTGCCAATTACAATGCTGGTGAGCATAGGGATTAAAAGGTACAATTTGAAACAATGCTTTTTTGTTTAAGATACAATTATGAATGGTATATCTCGGCTTGATATAAAACAATTACGAATATTGAGTGCATTACTTAAACTAAAAAATGTGTCGGATGTGGCCCGCAAAATGGGCTTAACCCAGCAGGCTATTAGTGAGCAGCTGCGAAAATTGCGTGACTTATTTGACGATCGGCTTTTTATTCGCCAAGGCAATACAATGGTTGCAACACCTAAAGCAATTGCACTAGAGAAGCCCATTAATCAAATATTAACTCAGGTAGAAGCGTTATTAATACCTAAACAATTTACCCCAAGTAGTTACAAGGGCGTATTTACAATAAGTGCGACTGATTACGCTATAGCAGCTCTTTTGCCACAATTATTAGAAATAACAAGACGCGAAGCGCCAGGATTAAAGCTGATTATTCGTGACTTTGCCTCTGATAATGTTAATCAATTAATAAGTGCAGGAGAGCTGGATTTATTAATTAGTTTTCCTGAATTTATCCCTACAAACTTAATCTATGACACATTATTTGAAGAACAACATATTTGTATTGCGGGGAAAGACACGGTGTTTTCTTCATCGACGTTGAGCCTTGCTGAAGTGGCCGCACACCCTCAATTAGTGGTTTCAGCGTCACGTGCTAACTTACGAGGCTCTCACGACCAATGGTTTGCTGATAAGGGCTATGCGCGCAATATTGTTATGTCAGTGCCTGGCTTTTCATTTGTCCCCGATTTGCTTTGCAGTACTGACTTAATTGCTTTTTACCCATCGCGTTTACTGCCAAACGCCAAAGTGAAACAGCTTGAAGTTGAATTATTACCACCGCCATTTAAGGTGATTGCAGCGTGGCATCCACGTTCAAATAACAGCGATATTCACCAGTGGTTAATAGCGCAATTAAAACGGATTTAGTGACTATTTAATTAGTTGACGAATATCGTTCCCTGTTGGTGCCTCATGGGCACGTAACGAAAAGGCGGGTAATATCGCTAATATATGGTCAAATATATCTGACTGAATATTTTCATACTCACCCCAATTAGTTGTATTGGTAAATGCATAAATCTCAATGGGTAAGCCATTTTTAGTTGGCTCTAGCTGCCTTACCATCAGTGTCATTCCCTGATGAATATGTGGATGCTGTTTTAATAGCGCGACTAAATAATGACGAAATGTGCCAACATTAGTGAGCCGACGACCATTTAACGTACAGCTCATATCTATTTTTTTCGTGGTATTTTGCTCGTTAATAGCCGGTAGGGTAATTTCGAGGTAGTGACTTAATAAATCTGCTTTTTTCAGCGCGGTGATCTCTTGCTCATCTAAAAAGCGCACACTGCTCATTTCTATATGGATACTCCGTTTTATGCGCCGCCCACCGGATTCTGACATACCGCGCCAGTTTTTAAATGAGTCAGAAATTAGCGCATAGGTTGGAATAGTGGTAATGGTTTTATCCCAATTTCTTACTTTAACTGTGGTCAAGGCTATATCAATCACATCACCATCTGCGCCGTATTTGGGCATTTCTAACCAATCACCAATCGCAAGCATATTGTTTGCTGAGAGCTGAATACCGGCCACCAGCCCTAAAATAGCGTCTTTAAACACCAGGAGCAGTACAGCCGATAGCGCACCTAAACCACTGAGTAATATTAACGGGGATTTATTCATTAATAATGAAATCGCTAAAATACCGGTTAATACGCTGGCGATCAGTTTAATTGTTTGTAAAAAACCACGTAATGGAAAGTGAGCTGCAATGGGTTGCCTGTCAGATATTGCTTGAAAAATATTAAGCAAAGAGAACAGCGAGAGCAGTGCAAATAAAATGATCCACTGATCAGTAAACATCTCAATGATATGTAAAAAAGCCGTTCCTTCGGGAATCCAGAGCCTAGCTTGTATAACAACCACAGCACCTTGTAAAACAAAGGAAATATTACGTGTTAATTTAAGCGCTAAGTCGGCAGGCGTGTGGGTATCGGTTTGAACAACTTTATCACTAAAGCGGCCTTTAAGTAGTCGTTTTGAAACTGACCTTAAGATGAGGTGCAATATGAGCGCAAATAAGCCAACCCAGCACAGTACTAATATGTTGTACCATAAATGCGCACTCCCAGGAAAATAAAGACTAAACCATTGCAGTAAAAATTCTCGCAGCTGCGATCGTATTTCAGTCATTTATATTCCCAAGAGATTTATTTGCGTGAGTTTCATCTATTTAATGAAATCTAGTTAAGCAGATGGGGCGAGAAAAGTCTATTTAAGCCGCGCTTAAATAGACGTTTTAAAAATAATATTTATATTTTATTTTCAGCAAGTTGCAGAGTTAACTCCTCAAAAATACTCGGATCGTCAATGGTTGATGGAATTTGTAGTTCTTCACCATCAATAAGTTGACGTAAGTTTTTGCGTAAAATTTTACCTGAGCGTGTTTTTGGTAAGCGCTCTACACACATAATATTTTTAAGACACGCAATAGCGCCGATTTGATTACGCACGGTTTGCACCAATTGCTGCTCTACTTCTTTATGCGATCCATGAAAATCATTTTTTAATACCACCATGGCCATGGGGTTTTGACCCTTGAGCGCATCATTAACACCAAATACGGCACATTCAGCAACCGCGGGATGAGCGGCTACAATTTCTTCCATTTCACCGGTTGATAAACGATGCCCCGCGACATTAATCACATCATCGGTGCGGCCCATAATAAATAGGTAGCCATCATCATCAATATAACCGCCGTCGCCAGAGAGATAATAGCCTTCATATTCACTTAAATAACCGGCTTTAAAGCGTTCGGTATTTTGCCAAATAGTGGGTAAACATCCTGGCGGTAAAGGCAGTTTAATAACGACTGCACCTTGTTCATTGGGGGCGCATTCGTCACCATTCATATCTAAAATACGTACGTCAAACCCAGGAGTCGCAACCGTTGAACTGCCTGCTTTTGTAGGTAGGTGCTCAATGCCGACAGGATTACAGGCTATCGCCCAACCAGTTTCGGTTTGCCACCAATGATCAAGCACAGGTAGGCCTGTTTTTTCTTTGAGCCAATCGTAGGTGGGGGGATCTAAGCGCTCGCCTGCTAAAAACAAGCGTTTCAGACTTGAAGTATCGTATTGTTTAAACCCATCGGCATTGGGATCTTCTTTTTTTATCGCTCTAAAGGCCGTTGGTGCGCTAAATAAAGCCGTTACTTTATACTGTTCAACCACTCGCCAAAATGCACTGGCATCTGGGGTTCTAACTGGTTTACCTTCAAATAAAATAGTGGCGCAGCGGTACATAAGCGGTGCATACACTATGTACGAATGGCCTACAACCCAACCAATATCCGAAGCGGCCCAAAACACGTCACCGGGTTTCATTCCGTATACGGTTTCCATACTGTAATGCATGGCCACGGCATGGCCGCCATTTTCACGAACAACCCCCTTGGGAGTACCCGTTGTGCCTGACGTGTATAAAATATAAAGCGGGTGATCGCCACTTACCGGAACGGGATCAACGCCAGTAGCTGTTTGCATTGCAACAGCCCAGTCAATATCACGCTCAGGCATAAGTGGTGCAGTTACTTGCTCACGCTGATAAATTATACAATTTTCTACTTTATACGAGGCTGATTCGAGCGCGTTATCAAGTAACTCTTTGTATTCAATTACGGTATTCACTTCCACACCGCAAGAAGCACTGAGTACTAACTTAGGCTTGGCGTCATCAATTCTTACGGCAAGCTCATGCGCTGCAAACCCGCCAAATACGACCGAATGAATAGCGCCGATGCGGGCGCAGGCTAACATACCAATTACGGCCTCGGGGATCATGGGCATATAAATAACCACGCGGTCGCCTTTTGTTACGCCTAAAGACTGCATTACTCCTGCGAATTTAGCGACCTCTTGTTGTAGTTCAAAGTAGCTGTAGCTGCGCGCGGTATTGGTTACGGGTGAGTCATAAATTAACGCTGTTTCATCACCATGGCCGGCAATAACATGCTGATCTACCGCTAAAAAGCAGCTATTAAGTTGGCCGTCGGCAAACCAGTGATATAAACCGTTTTCATCTTGTGTGTAAGCTGTTTCGGGAGCCTGGTACCAAGGGAGGCGTTTACTTTGCGATAACCAAAACGCTGCCGGGTTTTGTTTAAACTCGTTGTAATGTTGTTTGTATTCACCTGACATAAAGGCTCCTGAGCAAAATTTAATATAACTTTATTTAAAACTAAGCGCTTTTTATCAGGAGTGATATTCGACTATGGTCGGTTAAATAATGAACGAGTTGTTTGGTTTTTAGCTAACGCTATGGTTTATAAAGAACTAACGACTAGTTTGATGATTTAAATGAGGTAACATATAAAAATGATGAACTATTTAATGTGGTAATAATGAGTCAAGTTGTCAGAGTAGGCGTTGCAGTGATAGTAATGCATGATAATAAAATTTTACTCGGTGAACGGTTAGGTGCGCATGGTGCAAATACGTGGGCAACCCCTGGGGGGCATTTAGAATTTGGTGAAACGGTTGAGCAATGTGCAGTACGCGAAGTCGCAGAAGAGACAGGGCTTAATGTTACTAATATTCGTAAACTCGATTTTACCAACGATATTTTTAGCGCCGAGAACAAGCACTATATTACTTTATATGTACAGGCAAAGTATGAAGGTGGCGAGCCTGTGAATAAAGAGCCTAACAAATGTTTACAGTGGCGTTGGTGCGATATTAATAACTTACCTTCACCTTTATTTACTTCATTGAAAAATTACTTAACGCAAGGCGTTTTACCTACTCAAGACTAAAGGCGCGTTGGAATAGGGAGCTGCCATTTATTTAAAATTTGTTGGTATTCACCGCTTTCTTTTATCGCGTTTAATCTATCAGTAATAATTTTCGCTGTTTGCGGGTTAAGCTGCTTACTTGCTGCAAAGTGAAGAGAAGAAGGTAGCTCATCTAAATGTATACGCTTAGTAATTAAGTTTGGGTCGAGCCCTGCTCGCTTTAACTCGTTTTCAAGGGTGAGGGTGTTAGTCACCACAAAATCGATACGATTTTTATACAGCATTCTCCATAGCTGCTGGTAGTAACTGACTAAGACTAAATTCTCACTTTCAGTAAAGCCTTGAGCTTCTAAATAAGCTTGTGCAGAATAACCGCGAATAGTGGCTACTTTGTATTCTTTGGCAAAGTTTAAGTGAATCACTTCATCGTTATGACTGCGTAAACTTACTAGGTATGCATCTGCAAAATACACTTTTCCCAGCCACTTAAACTGGCTGTTTCTGTTTGGCGTTTTTAACAGTGACAGCATGATGGCATTAGGATTGGCTTGTTGTTGTTGAAACATACGCGCCATCGGCATTATTTCAAACGTTGCTGTTAAAGCCGTGCCTTTTAATACTGCTTTAGCGATATCTACTAAGGCACCCTGCGCTTCACCTTGAGGGTTTTTAAAATGATAAGGGGGCAAATCTTCAGCGATGAAGGTAACCGGGTTTGCGTGACAGACCGCACTATAAAAAACCAATACAAAAACAGTTAACATCATACGCAAACGCATAAATAATTGTCTTTAAAGCAATACATGAGGCTAGTGTAAATAAAATCAATAAAAAGGTACACGTTAAATGTGTGTTTTAGGTAATCAAATTGTTTAATTATTGTTTAATTATTGTTTTTTATAAATTGACGAGGTGAGCATTGATACCAGCGCTTAAAGGCGCGATTAAAAGAGCTTTGATCATTAAACCCCAACATAGTTGCAATACTGCTTAGCGAATAATGAGGAATATATGTTAACAAACGGCGTTTTTGCTCTTGCTCAAGGAGAGCGGCAAAATTGGTGTTTTCTTGCTTTAGATGACGTTGCACTGTGCGCGGGGTCATATTTAAAGCACTAGCCGTTCTGATCAGTGAACAGTCCTGCAAATCATATTTAGCCATTAAAATATGATTAATTTTTTCTGTTAATAATTGCTGACTTTTAAACTGGGATAGCTGTTGCTCTGACATTTGCTTTAGCACAGCGTTAATCTGGGAGTTATCGGTTTTAAAAGGAAGGGTTAAGTAACTACTTGGAAACTCTACTTGATTAAAGTTAGCGCCAGCTTTTACTGGGCAATTAAACCATTGCGCTAATTGTTGTAACTCACTGTCTGAAAAATGTGCTGTAAAATAAACGCAACTAGGCGAAAGCTGAGGATTAAGCAGTTGGCGTATAACACTTACCCACGCGGTCATATTTCGTAATACGGCTTGTGGACTGCACTGTGGGTCTGCTAACCAGGTTACCTTGCAAAGTGTTTGTTGCTGTTCAAACTCAGCACGCCCTATGTTAGCCACTAAACTGTCGTAGCTCAGTAATGCAGTAATGGCACTGGCTAGATTAGTACTCGATTCAATTAAATACCCAAGTACACCAAAATCAGCGGTACGTATTTGTTTTCCTAATTCAAACCCGAATAAGGAGTCATTTAGCGTTTGCTGTGCATAACTAAGCAGCGCATTATAGCTTTTTAAGCTAATACGAGGCGCTAATTGTTGTGTTTGCTTATTTGTATATTCATCAAATTCAATGGCAGTTAGTATCTCTTGGCTATCTAATCCTGTGCTTTGAAGATAATCCAAACAGCTAGAAAAGTAATGATCGGCTAAGGTTTTCATTTGTCGCCTAAAGCTAAAAAATAGTCATCTAATCGCAAGTTTGCCATGCAATATTTTTATATGCTAGAGATCTATAAAAATAATATGGGCACACAATGATTGAGATAAACGTTAAACATAGTGTGGCAGCAACGCCTGAACAATTACGCACCTTATTATTAGCGCATGCTGATTTGGGGCGCTTTTTTAATGCGCAGTTTGAAGTGTTAACACCGCAAGACTCGGGTGAAATAAGTGGTGGAAAAGGCACCATTAGACAAATAAAAATGCAAGGTACAACATTTAAGGAGCAAATAATAACGGCCGATAATAGCCACATTTGTTACCGCATTTTAGGGGATAAACCCGTTGCACAGCACCGTGGTGATATTTACTTAAAAGCCAATAATACTCAGCCATCACTCACCGAGATCAGCTACCATATTCGTTGTATTGCGCCTTTGTGGTTACCCGACTTTATACTGGCTTTTTTTATAAAAAAAGATGTTAGCCAAGCACTTAAAAAAATAGCCAGCTATTTTCAGGAGAAACGTCATGAGCATTGAAATTATTTTATTGGCACTGAGCCCTATTTTTTTGCTGTTTGTAGGGGTTGAGTTTATAAAATTTAGACGTTACTACGATATAAAAGACAGCTTAGCCAACGCGTTACTTGCTTTATTACATCAAGGCGCTGATGCCATTGCGTTATTATTATTAATGCCGTTTTTTTATTGGTTGTATCAGTTTCGGCTATTTGATATTGAATTGACGCTATTTACTGTATTAGGCGCTTTTTTACTGCAAGACTTTTTATACTATTGGTTTCATCGTGCATCACATCATATTCATTGGTTATGGGCCGCTCATGTAGTGCATCATAGTTCTACTAAAATGAACTTTACCACGGCATTTAGGCAAAGTTTAATGTATCCGCTGGCGGGAATGTGGCTATTTTGGTTGCCGATGATATTAATAGGCTTTGAGCCTGTGATTGTTTTTGCGGTGGTGGCACTTAATTTGGCTTATCAATTTTTTGTACACACGCAAGTGGTAAAAAAGCTCGGTTGGTTTGAAGCATTATTTAATACCCCATCGCATCATCGGGTGCACCACGCTATAAATAATGGCTACTTAGATAAAAACTTCGCTGGCGTTTTAATTATTTGGGATAAATTATTTGGCACTTATGTAGAAGAGGATGAAAACAAGCCCTGTAAATACGGCATTATTGGTCAATTAAACAGTAATAACCCAATCAAAATCACCTTTCATCAGTGGCAGTATTTATTTAAAAGTACTTACCAAGCTAAAGGGTTAAAAGCCAAGTTAAACGTGTTGTTTGGCTACCCAACAAGCTCTCAAAGTAGTAATAAGTAAGCCTATTTTTATATAAAAAAAGCCAGGAGCAAATAGCATCACTCCTGGCTTATCTCACAGTAAAATTTAGTTATTTGGCCGTTGTGATCACTGTATCAATTAAGTGTACAACGCCATTACTAGTGTAAATATCAGTGGTTGTTACATTGCTGCCAGCTACTTGTAGTGATGTAGCCGGTAAGCTTACTTGCCACCAAATATCGTTCACAGCTTGACCATTATTCTGACCAACTGCCGTATCACCTGAGAATGTATATAAAGGGCGGCCAAGGTAAGCGACTTGCATGCTGTCATCTGAGCGAGCAATCAATGATAAACCCGGAATATTTTCGATAGACGCCGCAGTGCCTAACACGGGTGGCCACGTTGTTGCACAAGCTGCTTCACATACGCTCATTGCCTCACCTAAGTCGTTATCAAATACATACACTGTTTTACCAGGCATTGCATCGGCCATACCCGTTACTAAACGATTATTTGTTGCATCATAAGCTACGCTGTCTGTTGCTGTATTTTCGGTACTGGTAAAATCTACCACGTTTACGCTTAGCATATTATCAGCAAGTGTAGTGACCATTTTACCATTGGCTGCAAATGCATCGGTACTTCCAACTTGAGCGCCTAATACATGTTGAGTCAAAACACCTGTTAGTGCAGCGGTGTCAGCCAATAAGGCATCTAAATCAGCGGAAGGGATTTTACTAAATGCCGCATTTGTTGGTGCAAATACAGTAAATGATTGAGTGGTATCGTTAAACGTATCAACTAACCCTGCTGCTTGCAGTGCAGTTACTAATGTAGATAATGCAGGCGTTTCTGTGGCAACTGTTGCAATAGTTTTAGTTGGTGTGCCGACTTCAGCCGGTGGCATAATCACTTTATTTAATACATGAATAACGCCGTTGCTAGCGGTTACATTTGCCTCTGTGATTGTCGAATCATTGATAAATAGCGAGCTATTTACATAAGAAATAGCAGCCATGTCGCCATTGGCCATTTCTACTTTGTTACTATTGCTATTAGCAATGGCTACAGCGTCATCAGATAAAACAGTGGCGTCAGGGAATACATGGTAAAGCAAGATATCACGAAGTGTATCTGTATCAGCTAACAGCGCATTAATTGTATCCTGACCGAGCGCTGCAAATGCATCATCCGTAGGAGCAAATACACTAAAAGTGTTATCTGGATCAGCAACTAACGTATCTAAGCCTGTTGCCGTTAGCGCAGCAAGAAGTGTAGTAAAGTTACCATTTGCACTGGCTATATCAGCAATTGTTCCTGCGCTTTGCGGTAAGGTTACATCAGAAATAATAACCGAATCGATTACATGGATAACACCGTTAGAAGTCATAATATCTTTAACAATGATGTTTGCACCGCCAAACGACAACATATTTGTATCTGCGTTTATCGCGATTGGAAGTGTATTGCCTAATAGCGTTTCAGCTGATTGGCCGTTTAAAGACATTGCAGTGACTGAATCAACTGACCCAACAAGTACATGCTGCTTTAAAACATCCGCTAAAACGGTTTGGTTTGCCAGCAGTGTATTTAAAAAACCACTACCAATTGCTTCAAATGCAGCGTCGGTTGGAGCGAAAACGGTGAACTCTTTCGACGTATCCGCCAGTGCCGATGTTAAGCCTGCAGCGTCAAGTGCGGCAAGCAAAGTACTAAAGTCGCCTGCTTGTTGAGCTGTTTCAACAATATTGTTGGTTGGCGGTGTTTCTGAAACCGTTTTTGGTGTAAGTACTGCGTCAATAACATGAATAATACCGTTGTCGGTTTTAATGTCGGTCATTGTTACCGTGCTGGTATTAACTAATAAGCTTTCACCATTTAAAGACAGTGCAATACTTTGTCCGTTTACCGTTTCAACGGTTGACCCAGCTAAACCAATTGCTGCTTGCGCATCTACTCTGCCAGAGATCACATGGTAAGTTAAAATTGAGCTTAAAGTATCAGGATCAGCTAATAAATTATTGATAGTTTCTTCACCTAATAACGCAAATGCATCATCAGTAGGAGCAAAAACTGTATAGCTGTTAGTTAAGTCGTCTAGTGTTTCATCTAGACCTGTTGCTTCTAAAGCTGCAACAAGGGTAGTGAATTCTCCAGAGTCCTGTGCGGCATCAAAAACAGAAACGGCTGGTTGTGGATCTACAGTGACAGGGGCGTTGTTATCGTCGTCGCTACTACAACCTTGAATGAGTAACAAGGGAAGTATGATAGCACCGAGCTTAAATACTTTATTCATAATTTTTCCTTTAATTGAATGTTACAGTGTTACAGCTTTGTGAACTGTACGTAGCCAAACTCTGTATTGATCAAAAAAAGGAGCGTTATTTTTGTACGATTTAATAGGTGTAAGATTTAATTGAACTTTTATTCAAGTAAGTCTTAAATTTTAGTTTTTTTACTGCGCGGTGCACCCAGTAAAATAAAAAGGTGGCAAATACACACTGATAAAAATGCACTAATTCCCAAAGCGCCACCAAAGCCATCAAGAATGGGAACCAAATAGGCAAAAAACAATGAAAATATAATTGCTGAACTGGCAAGCGTATAAACACCAAAGCGGTGAGGGGCGCTCATGCCAATAAAGGTGCCGCCAAAAAAAACGATACTATAGAGTTCTGCGTTGAGGCTCAGCTGTGCAAAAATCAGATAGGCAATAATTGAGAGTGCAGCGGAGGCTCTTATAGCATCAAAGCGGTTATGCTTTGCTAAATAAAAGGTAAAAAAAGCACCAGCCAAGGCTAATACTGGGTATGTAATAGTCATATCAGCAATCCTTTAGCTAAAACAAACAGGGCTACACTGGCAAATGCAATACTGCCTAATCGTCCGCCAAATCCTGCAAATACATTAAGTGTCAGTGTATATAAAACAGCGCCAATGGCAGAAATAATAGCGATTTCCCAATAGTTGCTAATTAAGCTGGTGGAACACATACCGGCAAAACTACCTGCATAAATGGAGGCATAAGGGTGGTTTTGATAACGTGCAGGAAACGGAATAAATGAGCCGATAAGGCCTATTAAAGCAGCAGACAAAACAATAGGTAATGCCAATGTGGTATGCATTATAAAGCACGACAAGCAGCCGATAAAAAAGGTGATGAATTTTAAAAGTATGAATTTAGTCATAAGGCGCACATCATAAAGGTTCAGTTTTAGCTTTAATAGTTAAAATCGACGATTTAAGACTAAAAGCGATATATGGCTCCCAAAAGAGCAAATAACCGTGGCTTAAAATTAAATGTACGCAATGAATGACTAAAAATAATGCCGTTAATGTTCTATAAATTACAAATTATGTATAATGCAGCATATTTCATATATTAAAAGTTATAACCTAAGGTAATTTATGTCTAACTGTTTGCATTTGGCTATTCCAGCTGGTGATCTTGAAAAAGCGAAAGCGTTTTATTGTGACGTGCTTGGTTGTAAAACGGGTAATAGTGAAGCTGGGCGATGGGTAGACATTGATTTTTGGGGTAACGAGTTAACGCTTCATCAAAGCACAGAGCGCTTACCAACAGTGCGTCATGATGTTGATATGGGCGCAGTAGCTGTACCGCATTTTGGTATTCACTTATCTGAAGATGAATTTCAGGCGTTAAAAACTCGGATTGCGGCTGCTGGTCTCGAATATTTAGATAAGCCTTACCGCCGTTTTGTAGGTGATGAATTTGAGCAAGAAACGTTTTTTATTGAAGATCCAAATGGTAACGTTTTAGAAATGAAAACTATGGTAAACCCAGAAGTATTATTCAAAAAAGGCGAGTAATGATTATGCGCCTAAACGATTACTTTAGGCGTTTTCTCTTGTGTAGGTTTGCTTAGCCTGCGCTTTTCGTAATGACTTTTTTTGATACATTGCTTCATCACCGGCTTTTAAAACCTCATCTAAATTTTTAGGCGCTTCGCTATAGTTTATTTGCCCTACGCTTGCGTAAATAGCGATGGTGTTGCCTTGGTGTTCTAAGCTAAGCGCATTTAATTTTTGTTCAAGGGTCGCAACTCGCTGGTTAATTTTATCTTTGCTGGTAAATAATGCGATAGCCACAAACTCATCTCCGCCTAAGCGGCCAACTGCGTCTTCACTGCGCATATGCTGACTAATTGACTCTGCCACCGTGCAAAGTACTTTATCGCCAACATCATGGCCGTAGGTATCATTTATTGCTTTAAATCGGTCTAAATCGATATATAAAAAACACAACACGCCACCACGTTGAGCGTGTTTTTTTAATAACTCATTGGCTTTTAAACTCCAGCCTCGGCGGTTATAAATATGACAAAGATGATCGTAATTAGCGTGCTGTTCAGCCTGTTTTTTAGCATAACTGAGTCGTTGAATTCGCCTACCAACTGCAATAGCAAGAAGCAGAGATTCAATTGTAAAAGCAATCACAAACCCATAACGCTGTATAAAAGGACTGTATTCGGTTAGTAACACTCTAAATATCATGCTGATAAATACACAGCTTAAGGCAATAAATACCAAGCTGGCTTCGTTAACGCCTTGTTTAGCTTGCACAGCTGAGAGTATAAAAATGGTCATCACAATCAGTAGTGACAAATAGCCAGTAACGATTGTGGTGATATTAGTAATAGCGGGTAAATCTAAAGCTATTTTTTGTAAGCACAAAGTCAGTACACATAACGCGGTAATTTTTAATGCATAACTTAATTTGCGCCAATACTCAGGTAGCTCTAATAGTGCGCTCATAAACCAAGTAGCACTGACTATAGTTAAACCAATGCTTAATGTATAAAGGTGGCTGATATATGCAGAAAAGTAGCCATTGGTAAATAAATAGGGCTGGCCTTCTTGTAAAAAAATAAAGCTAGCGATACAAAAAAGATAGATGCCATACAGTTTAAAAATAGCGTCTTTAATGCCATAACCTATTATTAAAGCATAAAAAATAAGCGTTGCGCATAATCCATAAAACACCCCAAATATTAAATTGTACAATTGCACCTTTTCAATAAATTGCTGTGAGTCTAGCCAAGTAAACCGGGGGTTATAGCTGGCAGTAGTGGTTAAAGTTAGCTTTGCATTAAAGCTGCCTTGTTCCATTAAAATAGCCATTTGATTTGTTTTTAAAGGGGCTTTTAATTGGTTATTTTGTTGCCACGAAAAACTTTCAAGTGCAGGGCGAGTAAACGTAAAAACACCGCTTTGGTTTAGCGTACATACCAACTCAAATTGGTTAATGCCTTTTTCTAGTTTTATGTCTGCAGCAATACCTTGCGATAAGGGAATGGATACACTGTTTGTGATAGATTTTAAATTGCAGCTATCTTTTGCAATAGCTGTATTGCAGATAAGAAAAATAAAAAATAAAGCACCGCAAAATTTAACACATAAGGAGGTGGTTGTATGTAAGTGCTTCCTTATTGTTACGGTGTTATTGAGCATAGTAGGGTTATAAAAATGGCAGTTACCCTATATTAACAAAGCGTGTTATCTTTGCTAGTAAAAGTTAATAATAAAGTTTGATATAGCGCATGAATGGGTAAATCTTATTTTTATAACTGTATTTCACTCGGAGTTTTATTAAAGTGGCGTTTAAACTCACGGCTAAACTGTGATGCACTGGTGTAACCTACCTTAAAAGCAGCTTCATTTGCTTTGCTTCCCGCTGTGGTAATTAACTCTTTTGCTTTAGCTAAACGTACTTTTTTTAAGTATTGTAAGGGAGATTCAAACGTTACCTGTCTAAATGCACGATGAAAAGAGGATACGCTCATATTTACCTCTTCTGCTAAACCTTCAACAGTAATAGGGTTTGCATAGTCCTGATGCATCGTTGCTAGTGTGCGAGCTATACGCGCATAATGGCCATCATGCATAGCTAGGCCTATTAAAGTATTCCCTTGGGGGCCGCAAAGGACACGATACACTAGCTCTTTTACTATATCTTCGCCGAATACCTCAGCCTCAAGTGGATTATTTAAAACCGTTAGTAACCTACATGTCACCTGCTCCATTGCGCAATCTAGCTTTGCTGATTGTACTGCGCCAATGTGCGCGCTGGAGACAGATAAAGGCTGGTGCTGCATCATCTGATTAACCAGTTTGTGCAACATGACAGGGTTTATATCTATAGCTATGCCCATAACCGGTAAGTCATTATCGGTAAACGCTTCACACTCTAATGGGACCGGTACACCTAGTACCAAGTAATCACCTTCGCCGTATTTTATTTGATGTTCTGGGAAATGAATTATTTTATGGCCTTGACCAACCACGATTATGCCTGAATTATAAATAAGCGGCTGGCGCGGTGAACTTTTGGTAGCGCGATGAAAATACACTCCAGGAATAATTGTTTCCATGGTGCCCTCAAAGCTTAGTAAATTATTGTGCTCGGCGTATTGTTGCAACATTTTGGCTATGATGGGCATAAAAGTATCTGTAATTAAAATATTTTGCGTAAAATAACAGCGCTGGTAGTTTTAGGCAAGCTTTAGGTAGTTATTGGGCTTTTTATATATTAACTTTGCTACTAATATGCATCCATCAAAGCTTTACTTGATATGTGACTAAGTAAAGCATTATGAAATTAACCGTCACCTAGGAGCAAAATAATGAAATTTAGCTACGTAAATCCCACTCTCATCCAATTTGGCCAACAGCAAATTGCCGCACTTAGCGACTTGATCGCAAAAGATCAAAAAGTATTAGTTGTTTATGGCGGCGGCTCAATTAAAAAGAACGGCGTGTATGACCAAGTTGCTACTGCACTTGAAGGTTTTGATTGGGTAGAATTCTCGGGCGTGGGTGCTAACCCAACAATTGAAGTACTTGACCAAGCGGTTAAAATTTGTAAAGAACAAGATATCGACTTTGTATTAGGTGTCGGCGGCGGCTCTGTAATAGACGGCGTTAAATACATTGCGGCTTCTGCAGTATACGACGGCGAAGGTTGGGACATTCCTACTGGTAAGCATACAATTACTAGCGCATTACCAATTGGTGCCGTATTAACGCTACCAGCTACAGGTTCTGAATCTAACCAAAACTCAGTGGTAAGCAAAGAAGCGACTAAGCAAAAATTGCCGTTTGCTTCACCAGAAGTACTGCCTAAATTTGCGATTATGGATCCTGATGTAATGAAAACATTACCACAGCGCCAGCTTGTAAATGGCTTAGTTGATGCGTGGGTGCATACTTGTGAGCAATACCTTACGTTCCCTGAAGGCGCATTGGTACAAGAAGGATACGCAGAGGCACTGTTAAAAACGCTCAAAACACTGGGCGATAACTTTGAAAACCAAGACGATGCATGGCGTGCAAACCTTATGTGGGCAGCTAACCAAGCACTTAATGGCTTAATTGGTTCTGGCGTATCGCAAGATTGGGCAACCCACATGATTGGTCATGAGCTTACTGCTGCCTATGGTGTTGACCATGCGCGTTCGCTTGCTATTGTTCAGCCTTCTTTATTGCGCAATCAATTTGCAGTTAAAAAAGCGAAACTAGAGCAAATGGGTAAAAACGTATTTGGCCTTGAGCAAACAGACGATTTAGCGGAGCAAACAATTCAAGCGATTGAAGCGTTTTACCACAGCCTTGAGGTTGCAACACAGCTAACTGAACATGGTGATGATAAAGCGGCTGCCATTGATAATATTATTGGCAAACTAGAAGCACATGGCATGGTTGCCCTTGGTGAAAACCAAGCGATTACGCTAAAAGAAAGCCGTGAAATTTTAGAACACGCGGTTGCTTAAGCGTTAATTTTAAAAAACCACTGGCTATTAAAGCCGGTGGTTTTTTGTTTTATAGTTAACCTCAGTAAACGCAATTGGCGCCATTAATTGATAAAAAGCCCTTTATTGTCGTTTGCCGCTAATATACTATGTGGCTTCAATTGGTTAGGTTTATTTAAGTCAATTTTAGGCTGAGAAGATAGCTAAATTATGCGCTCAAATCGTTTGTTAATGGTCATGTTACTCGTGCTTGTGCACAGCTTTATAAGTTGTGATGGCGCTGCATACCATTTACAAGAAGACGTTGAGCATGTAAGTAACGTATTATCACAAAACACTATAACCGCTGATAAGGACCAAGGACAAAGCGATAATCAGCCACCGGTTGAGATTCATGCACACCAACATTGTCACTGTGGCTATTACAGCACACTTAGTCACGCTATTATTCCTCAACAAAGTAAACCCTCAGTACTTGTGTATTACCATGGTTTAAATTATCCACCTGATGTACCCCCACCGAATTCATTTAGCTAGTTTTTAATTTAATTTCAATTAATTATTGTGCTTTTAGCTGCCTGCGCGTAAGCGTTTTATGGGCTGTTATAGGCATGTTTAAATTGCTAACTATTTTACACTGTCGCTGTTTTTAGCGTAGGTTGTGAATGGTTTGCAAGTGAACTCTGTTTATTAAAAAACGGACAAGCTATATGAATAAAAAACCAATTATGCTGGTGGTGATGCTGTGCGCGCTACCTGCTTTTAGTGCGTTTGCAAATGTTAAAACGTTAACCCTAAAACAAGCGTTGATAAATACCGAGCAACAAAATCCGCTATTAAAGCGCTATCCTTATCATCAAAAAATACTCAGCGCGCTTAAATCTCAAGCGGCGCTTTCGCCTAATCCTGTCTTAAATGTAGAAGCCGAAAACCTATTAGGAACTAACGATGCGCGTGGTGTGCAAGGGGCTGAAATAACCTTGGCATTTAGCCAGCTTATAGAGCTTGGAGATAAACGCCAAAGCCGTATAAATTACGCAACGGCGAACATTAAAGCCCAAGCAATACAATATCAACATACTCGGTTAGCTTTATTAGCAACCACTGGTGAGCGATATTACGAGGCGCTTAAATTTCAAACCTTACTTACGCTTAACAGTGAACGACAACACGTGGTGAGCCAAGCTCTCAAAGCAATAAAGCAACGGGCTAACGCTGGGGCTGTATCGCAAGCCGATGTAACCCGTATGCGTTATGCGCTAAGCCAAGTTGAGCTTGAGACAGCTAAGCTAAATAGCGAATTTGAGCGAGCGCGTTTATCGCTCAATGAGCTGTGGAATGAGCAACATGACTACACGAATTTCGCAGGGAATATGGCTACCTTAATACCGCTTAAATCTGAGCAAGCGTTACTCAATGCAGTTAACCAAGCGCCTGAGTTTGCCATGTTGCAGCAACAATACTTACAGCAAGCGGCCAACTTAACGCTGCAAAAAGCTAACGGGCAAAGCGACATTAATGTAGGTGCGGGCCTGCGCTACAATCAGCAAAGCGATACTAGTTCGTTACTGTTTTCGTTTTCTATGCCGTTGCAATTGAGTAACTCAAATAGCGGTAATTTTGAAGCGGCTAACAGTCAGTTGGCATTGTTACGTGAGCAGCAAGGACAGTTACGGATTAAATTACGTCAGCAAGTTCGTACCTTGTACGCCTATTACCAAGGCAAAACATTACAGGTGCAGTTGTTATCTGAGCAGGTTATTCCACAAGCCCAAACACTCATTGAGCAAAGTTTAAAAAGCTATCAACGCGGACAAATTTCGGTGTTGCAATTACTCGATGCCCAACAAGCCCTTTTTGATTCTAAACGCGCGCTTATCAATACCTATGCAGCGTTATATCAAACGCACCTTACTCTTGAGCGTTTAACTGGCCAATCTTTAACTGGGACTTTTCAATCATGAACAACACGTTTATCGCACTATTAATATTTCTTTCGTTTACAACGAGCGTTATAAGCACACATGTATTTGCCTCAGCAGAGCATGGGCAAATGCAGCAATCCCAAAAACAAGGTGCCCATGGCGGCTTTTTATTAACCAACGCAAAGCTCACTCTTGAGTTAAAGCTGCGAGAGTTGGCAGGTAAAGTTGAGCTGCGCGTATATGGTTATGAGCAAAATCAGCCAGTAGATATAAACGATTTAAGCATCGAAATGAACTTAAAACGATTAGTAGAAGCGCCGCAAAAAATACAATTTACGCGTGAGAATGAGTACCTTGTTAGCACGCAACCCATAAATGAGCCACATTCGTTTGCGCTTTTCATTACTGCCAATTATAAAGGTGAACACGTTAGTTTTGAGTACACCCAACACGAAGGCCGCACTATGCTTAGTGAGCGAGCGATTAAAGGTGCGGGTATTGAAACGCAGATAGCAAAAAGTGGCGAAGTTGATATTTCTGACACGCTGTTTGGTGTTATTGCACCGACACAGCACGGCACAGTAGAAGTGATGGCGCCATATACCGGATTGATCAGCGATATTTTTGTCAGCATTGGTCAAAAGGTTCAAAAAGGTGAGGTACTGGCCAGTGTCACCAACCGTGAAACATTGCAAAACTACAGTATTAAAAGCCCCATTAGCGGTGTGGTAACCGAGCAATATTTAAAGCGTGGCGAACTGGCAAGTACTCGTGCGTTAATGCAAGTCGTGAACCTTGATAAAGTATGGGTTGAGCTCTCAGCCTTTCCTGAAAACATCGAAAATCTAGCCATTGGTCAAAGCGCCACGGTGTACGATTTACATCATCATTTAAATGCCCAAGGTAAGGTGTTTTTTATAGCGCCTATGATGACCGGCGGGCACATTGCACGTGCCCGTATAGCGCTTAATAACCCAGATGGTCATTGGCGCCCAGGTATGCATGTTAATACTGATGTCAGTATCGATAAGGTTAATGCTCGCGTGCGTGTAAAGCCTGAGGCTATACAAGAGTTTAACGGCATGGCGAGTGTGTTTGTGCGTAAAAATAATGTGTTTGAAGTACGCCCGGTTACTTTAGGCGCAAAAAATAGCGAGTGGGTTGAAGTCATCGCAGGTTTAAGCCCAGGTAGCGAGTACGTCACTGCCAATAGCTATGTGATCAAAGCCGATATTTTAAAAAGCGGCGCAAGTCACGCTCACTAGGAGGTACCATGATTAACTGGATTGTTTCTTTTGCGGTTAAACGCCGCATGATGGTGCTTGCGCTAACATTTTTATTTGCTGGGTTTGGTGTGTATAACATCCAAAACTTAGCGGTAGATGCTGTCCCCGATATTACCAACGTGCAAGTGCAAATTAATACTAAAGCGCCTGGTTTTACACCGCTTGAAGTCGAACAGCGTATCACTTACTTAGTCGAAACGGCGATGGCGGGTATTCCTAAGCTTGATTACACCCGTTCGCTTTCTCGCTATGGGCTTTCTCAAGTAACTGTTATTTTTGATGACGGCACCGATATTTATTGGGCGCGTCAGCAAATTGGTGAACGTATTCAAAGTATTCGCGCCGATTTACCTAATAATATTGAGCCAAACCTTGGACCTATTGCCAGTGGTTTAGGTGAAATATTTACCTATAGCGTGCATGCAAAACCCGATGCGTTAAAAAGTGATGGTACGGCGTATAACGCCGAAGACTTACGTACTTTGCAAGACTGGGTTATTCGTCCGCAGCTTTTAAAAGTAAAAGGCGTAACCGAAATAAACAGCCAAGGTGGCTTTGAGCGCCAGTACCAGGTTGCGCCCATGCCAGAAAAGCTCATTGCTTATAAGCTGACAATCAAGGATGTTATTAGTGCACTTGAGCTTAATAACAGCAACCGTGGCGCTGGTTATATAGAGCGCTTTGACGGCCAATATTTAGTGCGCTCGCCTGGGCAATTAAAAACCTTAGCCGATATAGCAAACACCGTTATCGCCAAGCGTGATGATGCTCCTGTGCGAATTAAAGACGTGGCAAATGTGTATTTAGGAAAAGAGCTCAGAACCGGCGCGGCTACCTATAATGGCGAAGAAACCGTACTTGGCACGGCAATGATGCTAATAGGTGAAAACAGCCGTGTGGTCGCCAAAGCCATGGCTGATAAGTTGATAGAGGTACAAAAAAGCTTACCTGCAGGGGTTATCGTTGAGCCTGTCTATGACCGTACCAACCTGGTTGATAAAACCATTGCCACAGTTCAAAAAAATCTTTTTGAAGGGGCGGTATTAGTTATCGTCATTTTACTTTTATTGCTCGGGAACATCACTGGTGCGCTTATTACCGCCATGGTTATTCCGCTGAGTATGCTATTTGCTATTACTGGTATGGTGGGCAATCGAGTCTCGGGTAACTTAATGAGCTTAGGCGCAATCGATTTTGGATTAATTGTAGATGGTGCGGTGATTGTGGTTGAAAACTGCCTTCGTCAATTAGGGATGGCTCAACATAAACATGGGCGCTTACTTACACTCAGTGAGCGTTTAAAGGTTGTCACTTCAGCCACCAAAGAAGTGTTTAGCCCCGCCGTATTTGGTATTTTAATTATTATGTTGGTGTATTTACCGCTATTTGCGCTCAGTGGTGTTGAGGGCAAAATGTTTCAGCCTATGGCGTTTACTGTTGTTGCTGCGTTAATAGGTGCACTTATTTTTGCTGTTACCTTTGTGCCGGCGGCAATTGCCGTATTTGTGCGTGGTAAAGTAGATGAAAGCGAAAATGCAGTAATGCGTGGTGTTAAAAAAATCTACAAGCCACTGCTTAACTTATCGCTTAAATTACCGTGGCTGATGGTGAGTATTGCCACTGTTTTGGTATTAGTACTTGGCTTTAAAGTTAAAAATATGGGCGCCGAATTTTTACCCCAGCTAGATGAAGGCGACATTGCAATGCATGCGCTGCGTATTACCGGCACCGGTATTGAACAATCGGTGCAAATGCAAAAGCAGTTGGAGCAGGCTTTATTAGCGCAACCCGAAATTGCGAACGTATTTTCGAAGATTGGTACTGCGGATGTAGCCAGCGATCCTATGCCGCCAAATGTTGCCGACACCTTTTTAATGTTAAAGCCGTCCGAGCAATGGCCAGATCCATCATTAAGTAAAGACGCGTTAGTGCAGCAAATTCGTCATCGCGTGAATGAGGTACCGGGTAATAACTATGAATTTACCCAGCCTATAGAAATGCGCTTTAACGAGTTAATTGCTGGTGTGCGTGCCGATGTAGCGCTGCGTATTTACGGTGACGATTTAGCCATACTTAAGCAGTTTGGCGAAAAAGCCACTGGTTTAATGCGAAATATTACCGGTGCTACTGATGTTCGTTTAGAACAAATACAGGGGCTGCCTACACTTTCTGTTACTCCAATGCGAGACCACATGGCGTTATTAGGATTAACTGTAAACGACATTCAACAAACGCTTGCCGCTGCCGTTGGTGGAGTGCAAACAGGGCTCATTTATGAGGGCGATAAGCGCTTTTCGTTACTAGTACGCTTAGATAAGCGTTGGTCTGATGATATCTCTGTGCTTGCGCGTTTACCTATTGCGTTACCTAAAAGTAGTAACCCTGAGCTTGCATTTGTACCGCTTGGAGAAGTGGCTACAATCAGTATTGAAAAAGGCCCTAATCAAATAAATCGCGAAAGCGGCAAGCGCAATGTTGTAATAACAGCTAATGTAACAGGACGCGATTTAGCCAGCTTTGTAAGCGATGCTCAAGCGACTATGAACGCACAACTTAACCTACCCAGTGGTTATTGGCTTGAATACGGCGGTACGTTTGAGCAATTACAATCGGCGAGTAAGCGTTTGTCGTTGGTTGTGCCTGTGACTTTATTGCTTATTTTTGGCTTACTTTATAGTGCTTTTGGATCGCTGCGTGATTCACTCATTATATTCAGCGGTGTACCTCTGGCACTGACCGGTGGGGTATTGGCGTTATTGCTACGAGATATGCCGCTTTCTATTTCAGCGGGTGTGGGGTTTATTGCCCTAAGTGGTGTTGCGGTATTAAACGGTGTAGTGATGTTGTCGTTTATTAAGCAGTTACGAAACGAAGGGTTAAGTTTATACCATGCAATACACAGCGGCGCATTACAGCGATTACGCCCCGTACTGATGACCGCGCTTGTGGCAAGTTTAGGCTTTATACCGATGGCGCTCAATACCGGTACCGGCTCTGAGGTGCAAAGGCCATTAGCAACCGTGGTTGTAGGCGGTATTATGTCATCTACCTTACTAACGCTATTAATTTTGCCAGCACTTTATAAGTTAGTGCATACAAAATTTAAAAAGCCGCAAACAGCTTAACTAATTACCAATTAGGTAATAACGTAAAAAGCAGCTGAAGTGTCAGCTGCTTTTTCGTTGTTATTAAGTAAAGCGTGCAGTTTAATTATATTGAAACAGGTTATCCCAGCGTTCATCTAATATGGCTTTTGCGTGCTCTAGATTTATCGCGTTATATAGGGTGTTTGTGCAGGTTACTAAATGCATACGTTCAAGTTTTTCAAGCGCATCACTAATTTCAAAATCTAGCTCGCATTGATACTTAGTTTTAAACCACGTCTCTATTTGCTCATCAAGCGCGTGTGCGCTTAAGCCATTTTTAGATTTTAGTAAAAACGTATACGCAAGCAGGGCTTCTTTAATGTCTTCTTCTTCGGCAGCGTCTATCAGAGTGTGGAATACACCGGCGTTGTTATCTAGGTTTTTAAAGTAGAGATTATCGCTCAACGCTTTCATAAATTTAATTTTGCGGTTTTTAAATTTACTCCACTCTTTAAAAACAAAACTACCAAATACCCCAATACCAATCGCTAACGTAATAAAGTGCTGCTGAGTCATGGTAACGGCTTCATCTCTAAACCCTCCCCAAAATGCAAACAAAGCAAACAATAAAAGTAATGAGGCGCCCAGTTTGGTAACTAACACCACCGCACCGCCAATAAGTGCAGATGAGCCAATAATAATTTTATCAATCGGGCGCATCCGCACTTCGCTATTCGGAAACAGCATTTCTAAGTCAGCTTTTGGCACATTTTGAAATAGTTTTACTATGGTAGAACTTGGCTCAAACCCCATAGGTAGTTTATTTTTTGATTCAAAATAGGCTTTATCTTTAAAGCGAATAAATACCGCTACGCGGTCGTAGTTGGTAAAATGCAGTGGCTTTTTACGTAAGCCCCAAAAGCTGGTTATGGTTTCGGTGAGTTGCGATTCGCCTCTGCGATAAAAGACCACTTCTTCAAAGTCGTCAAACTCTACCTCTAGGCGTACCTTAAAAAGCGATTCTTCGTTGAGTGCATCTTGGAGGTCTTCATTGGTGATCACTTCAAAATTAGCCGCATTTAATACGTTAGCAAAATCTTTAGCAAAATCGCGTTGGCACTGGGCTTTTTGCTCCTTCGAGACAGGAGCTAACGAGCGGGTGTCGCTATTAGGATCGAACGGTGCGTAATTGTTTTTTAGTGACTCAAGGGTTGAGTGGTAATTATAATGAATCAGGCTGGCGAGCACGTCGCAAAACTGTTTAAAAGAGGTTTGTTGTGCACTATCGGCAAGCTCTTGGCTGCACATGCCTATGATATCTTGCTTTCTAAAAGGAATAAAACGCGCAGTTTGCATAATTAATAATTGTCAGAAAAGTATAATGGCATTGAGCAATAATAAAGTACTCTGGGAAGTATTACTATTTTGCCAATGTTAAATCTATAAATAATAAGGCGTTATATTTTCAGGTTAGATTAACCTAACTGTGCGATGATGCCAGTACCCGCTAAAAATATTAATCTCAGTAGTTAAAAGGATGTTTAATGGCTATACAAAAAAAGCTAAAGCAAAAAACGCGTCAGTTTATTGAGTCTAAAAATATGCTCAGCGGTATTACGTTTGCCTCATTTTTAGAATCCACCATAGTTCCCATTCCACTTGAAGCAGTACTGGTGCCATTAATGCAGGCAAGGCGTGAAAAACTGTGGCAAATTGCCCTTATGGCCACAATCGGCTGTGTTATTGGGGCGTTGTTTGGTTATGCGTTGGGTTATTATTTATTTGATGTGATTGGCGATTGGGTTATCAACACATTCTCAAGCCCTGAGCAGTTTGAAAACGTTAAGCAAAAAATGCAGGCACAAGGTTTTTGGTTTGTATTAAGCTTAGGTATTGTGCCTATTCCGTTTCAAATTGCGATGTTGGCCGCTGGTGCAACTAAGTATTCGCTGGCAATGTTTTTAGTGGCATCTGCGATTGCGCGCTCTATACGCTATTTTGGATTAGCGTTAGTGGTATATTATGCAGGCAATCAAGCTGAGCGACTTATCAGTAAACATAAAACTAAAACCATGATTGGGTTAACTATTTTAGTTGCTATTGGCTGGGTTGTTAGCACACTAATATAAATCAATCCGTTTTATAATTTGTGGTATAGTTTTTAATAGTAATTATAAAAATAATGTAAATATCGCCTATGATGAACCCGGAAAAAGTGAGTTTAAAGTTAAGCCATTTTGTTAAAATTACCAGATTAAATAAGCTGTTAATTTTGATGACGCTGGCGTTTATTATCGCTTTCTCAATTTTTTCGTTGATGTACTTTCCCCGATTAGACATAACCCAAAACCTCTATGGCTTTACCACTGACTTTATTAATTTAGTGGTGATTTTTGCTATTTTTTTTGTAGTGCAATGTTCACGGTTAGCTAAAAAAGCGTATTTATATGTCAGTATCGGTTTAATGCTATGGATTGTAGGTTCTACTGCCGATGTACTTGATGAAGTGATACGTCAGCCTTTTTGGATAAGTAATTACATAGAAGACTTATGCCGCACATTAGGTATGCTAATTACCGCTTATGGTTTATTTAAAACCATGCACTTTATGCAGCGAATGCACAACCGGTTAGCGCAAGAGTTTATTATGGATGATTTAACGAAAGTGTATAACCGTCGCTGCTTTTATCAGCATGTGAAGGGGGTTGTTAATAATCCTTACACTGTTTTAATTATAGATCTCGACCACTTTAAACGTATTAATGACGATTATGGCCACGATGTGGGCGATAAGGTGCTTAAACAGTTTGCTGATAAAGTGAACCGTCTTTTTAAAGATGAAAATATTTTTGCTCGTATAGGTGGTGAGGAGTTTGCCGCTTACCTGCCTAGTTATGAGCTTGATGAAGTACTTAACTTTTCGCAGACTATTCTAGAGACGGCTCGTACTATTACAGTACAAAATCAGCGTTCTTTAACGGTCAGTATCGGTATTGCACATCGTACAAGCGACCAGACCTTTGATAATGTAATGAAACGTGCTGATCAAGCATTATACCGCGCTAAAAAAGCAGGCCGTGATCGCCTTGAGGTTGCTTAAACATCATAATTTTATGGTATAAGCTTTGTTTGTAATTTTTTTGGGTACTTGTTTTGTAAAATAAAAAAGGGACTGTATGGATGAGTTAATCGGATTAGCAATCATTATATCTATTGCGATTGTTGCAGGAGGCGTATGTGGTTTAGTTGCCTTAGTGCAATTAAACGGCTTAAAACAAGAGATTGCAGTATTAAAATTCAAGCTATCACAGTATGAGTTAAACCCAAATACAGTCCCTAGCGAATCCCCTGTAAACACACAACCAGATAACGCAAAATCTTTAAACCGCTCAGACATTCCTGCCTCTGTTTATAAACCAGCAAGCATTAAACATACGCCACTACCTAAAGTAGCAATTAAAAAGCCATCGAGTATTGAACTGCTTTTTAAACAATTACGTGCAGGCTTTGAACTAAACTGGATGACCTGGATTGGTGCTATTGCTTTGGCTTTAGGTGGCGTGTTTTTAGCCAAATACAGTTTAGAGGCGGGGCTACTTTCACCTGCAATGAGGCTCAGTGCCGGTGGATTATTTGGCATTGGCTTAATCGCAGCAGCGTATTATTTACATTATAAACGTATTGTTTTTGAAGGCTTTAATAATTACATTCCTGCAGCCCTTGCCAGTGGCGGCTTTATGACTTGCTTTGCCTTAATGTTTTTGGCCTATAACAGCTTTACCATGCTCAGTGCTGAGTGGGCATTTATTGGCTTAGCAGTGATTGCTCTTTGCGCCAGTGCAATGGCGATTAAGTTAGGTCCTTTACTTGCTGTAATTGGCATTATAGGCGCATACAGTGTTCCTATTTGGGTAAATACGGGCAGTGGTCAGTTATTTTCTTTACTTATTTATGTTGCACTTGTGAGTGTTGCCGCAGCGGTTGTGGCACATAAAGTACAGCGAGTGTGGTTGTGGTATTTACTATGGGTAGGGCATATAGGCTGGTACTTGGTTGGACTCACTCTATTTAACTACGACACAGTGTGGTTAATAGGCGCTTATGCGTTACTAAGTATTTTAGGCTTAATCGCTATTGCACGTTTAGGTTTGGGCTTTAATACCCTTGAAGTGCGCCCGCACAGCTTCAAACGATTAGTTAACTTATTTCCAGATCACGGATTATTACTGGCCTTTATGGCGCCTTTAATGATTGCCATGCTATTGAGTTTGTTTAATTTACAATGGCAAATCGTGGCGTTGTTAAGCATCGCTTTGTTACTATTTTTAGTGTTAAAAAATAGCCGTTGGGATGCATGGCAAGGGGTTTCTTTAGTGATTGCGCTGTTACTAGTGATCAGTGCTAAACAAACTTATGCCTTTGATGATGCGTTATTTATTTTTAAAAACGAATATGGGCTAGGCTTATTACTTGCTCTGGGGTTAAGTGGCTATGGACTCTATTTTGGTAATAAATACTCAAAACGATTAGCTTTTCATTTGCTTGCTTCATTAAGTGTGTTTGCATTAGTTGGCACTTTGTATGCGATGATCCCAAATACGGCTTTAGCAACCGCTTATCCACTTTGGGCGGTATTGTTATGTTTAATGAGTGCGGTGTTAATTAAATTTACGCAAAATAATACAACCTTATGGCAGCGTTTTAGTTATTGGGTGGGAGCAAACGCCAATATCACTTTAGCAATTACTATGCTACTGAGCGATAGCGGCCTTACCATTGCACTGGCTGTTCAAGTATTACTGCTGAGCTTATTAATAAAAAAATACAGTGTGGCTATGCCACACTGGCCAATAAAAGCCCTTGTGGCGGCATTACTTTTACGCCTTACCTTATCGCCGTGGACGCCTAGTTATGATTCTCTAACTATCTTTGGTTTGCATTGGAGCTTAGTTGTTTACCCGCTGTGTATTGGGTTATTTTTTGCAGCGGCTAAATGTTTTAATACTTCAAAACTAAAAATATGGTTAGAGGGGGCAGCACTGCATTGTTTAGCGTTATTTGTGACAACCGAAACCAGTTATCAACTAGTAGGGCACTACCCTCAGTTGTTTTCTTTAAGTTTTTATGAGCAAGTTTTGCTCAGCTGTAACTTGCTTGCTTTAGGCTGCGTTTATTTATATCGCGCGCAAAGTGCAGGGCAGCTGGGTAAGTTATACCGCACTGCAGGTTTGATTTTATCAGCGTTAGCTGGCTTATTATTAATCAATACAACGTTGGATGATAATCCGTTATTAATGCGTCTTTATGTTGGTGAAACGCCAATATTTAACTGGGTGCTTTTAATCTGGTTCGTCCCGAGCCTGCTGGCGTTATGGTTAGCGAGTTTAGTTAAATCGTTAAATGCTAAATTGAGTCAAATTACACTCGGTGTGTCTGGTTTATTAGCGGTATTAGCTATCAACACCTTGATCCGCCAATATTGGCAAGGCGGCTTTATTTACCTTGATAAGGCAACCAGTGACGCCGAGCTATATAGCTATTCGGTTATTTGGTTATTACTTGGCGCATTGGTGGTGATCGCCGGACATTTAAAACAGCTGCGGTTATTACAAAATGTCGGTTTGGGGATTCTTGGTGCGGTAATCGTTAAAGTATTTTTAATTGATATGGCTAATTTAACTGGGCTTTTAAAGGCATTATCGTTTATTGGCTTAGGGCTTTCGTTAGTCGGGCTTAGTTGGTTGTTCCAAAAACTAAGAAAGCGTAATTATAGCAATTAAGCATAGCTTTAAGCCCAGTATTTTACTGGGCTTAAGCGTTTATTGGTGGTTAAGTACTATGATTAAGCAGGGCCTTAAGTTTACCTGGTTTTACTGGTTTACTTAGGTAATGAATATTTTCAGCTTTGGTTGTTTGTTTTAGCTCGGTGTCACGCACCGCGGTAATTAAAATTGCCGGAATGTCGCTTTGCCAAGTCTCTCGCAGTGTTTTAATTAAAGTAATGCCATCCCAATCATTACCTAATTGATAATCCATTAAAATAACATCGGGCGCTGCATGCGCTTTAGCATACGCTAACACAGCATCAACTTTGTCGAATAAGGTGTAATTTGCCCGCCATTTTTTCAATAAGCTGGCCATCGCGGCTAAGTTTTCAGGATCGTCGTCAACGGCAATAATATTAATCGCAGCGCGGTTGTCTACGATATTTTGATTTGTTTGTTTTTGTTGCACTAATTGCGCATCACCATAAGGCACTTCTATACTAAATCGACTGCCTTTATTAGGTAAAGAAACCACATCAATCGGCAGGCTCAGTAAATCAGCCATACGTTTAACTACCCCTAGACCAAGGCCTACGCCTTTATTGTCGCCCGCTTCAATTCGGTAAAAGTCGTTAAATATTTTTGCCTGTTCAATATCGCTAATGCCTGGGCCTGTATCCCATACCTCTATGCGTAAACTGTGTTTACGATTTCTGCAGGCAATTAGCACTCGGCCATTTTCGGTGTATTTAATCGCATTAGACAGCAAGTTTTGTAGTATTCGGCGCAAGTAGGTAATGTCACTATGCACTATTTGCTTATTTGAGCGCACTGTAAATGACAGTCCTTTATCGCTTGATAAAATGGCATATTCACTTTTGAGAGGGTCTAAAATATCGTCAATACAAAAGTGACGTGGGCTTGGGGTCATTGCGCCTTGTTCTAATTTTGCAATTTCGAGTAAGGCCGACATTAAATGCACAGTTGAATCTAAACTGTCGCCAAGCTTATTAAAATTATTTTTATTCGTGGTGTCTAGTTGTGTTTCATCAATCGCGGCAAGGTATAAACGTGCAGCATTTAATGGCTGTAAAATATCGTGACTGGCCAATGCTAAAAAGCGAGTTTTACTATCATTAGCTTGTTCTGCCTCACGCTTAGCTAAAGTAAGTGCTTGCTCTGTTTGTACGCGGCTATCTATTTGTGCTTGTAGATTACTATTAATCGTTTGTACTTCTTGGGTGCGCGCTTCAATACGGTTTTCTAAGTCCATATTAATTTCTTCTAGCGCATTTTGAGTACTAATGTGAGTAGTAATATCAGAAAAACTGGTTACAAATCCGCCATCAGGAAGTGGGTTTCCGATCATTTCATACACTTGGCCGTTTCGACGATGGCGAATAAAGTGATGTGAACTACCATTTTTTAAATGCTGAACTCGCTTATCAACATGACGGTCAATTTCACCTGGGCCACATTCACCGCGCTCTGCGTTATACCGGATTATTTCCTCAATAGGTTGGCCAACTTGTAAAAAGCCCTCGGGGTAGTTAAACATTTCACTGTAGCGCTTATTCCAAGCCACGAGGTTTAGGTCTTTATCAACAACGGATAGGCCATGGCTTAAGTTCTCTAACGAGGTAAATAATAAGTTTTGATTAAACTGCAGTGCTTGTGTGGTTTCATCAAAAAAGTTTACCACCTCTTCAAACGCCATGCGTTTGCCCGATGATACGGTATGAATAAGTGCTTGCGCTGATGAGGCACCTAATACCCCAGTAAGCGCACGTTCGCAGTAAGCAATAAAGTCAGCGCGAGGGTGAGCATTGTTGTCGTTTAAGTCGTGATGAAGCGCATAGTGTGATAATACTTGCTGGCTACGTTGAATGCCTAAAAAGGTCTGTAGCAGTATTTTGAAGTCGTATACCGTGGCTTTTACATTTTTATTTAAGCGACGCGATAAAATAGCCTGATCTTTAGGATTAACAAAAGCAGCCGCTTGAATTTTGTCGATTAAGCGCTCTTCAGCCCCTAGCGAAAAACTAATGTAACAGCCAATATTAGCAAACAAAGCGATAAGTGTACCGCGCGTTATTAGGGTTTGTTGTAACTCACTGTCTAGTGGGTTGGGGGCATCTAAAATAGGCAACATTAAAAACAGCACCCAACATATCACGCCGGCGAGTAGTCCAGCATAAACCCCATAGGCATGGCCTTTTCGCCAATATAAACCACCCACAATGGCAGGCAATAGTTGCGATACCAATGAAAAAGCAACCAATCCCATACTAGCCAGTGCACTGCCATTTCCAAACCATTGCTGATAGAAGTAAGCTAAAATAAGTACTCCGGCAATGGTAAATCGACGCACTAGTAAAATACGTGATTTATAGCTGCTGGTAATTAAGTTACGTTTAAATTTACGACGTAACATTAACGGCAGTACCACATCATTTGAGATCATGGTACTTAACGTTAATGTGGCTACAACAATCATGGCTGTAGCTGCTGAAAGCCCCCCAATAAACACAAACGTAGTCAAAAAAGCATTATTGTGCAGCATAGGTAAGGCAAGTACAAAGCTGTCTGGTGATAAGCTGCGACCTATTTCTGGGTGAATCGCAGCGGTGGCAATAGGTAAAATCATTGCTGCTGTTAGCAATAAATACAGCGGGAAGGCCCAACGCGCAGTGAATAAATGGCGCTTATCTTGGTTATCGACCACGGTTACATGAAATTGGCGTGGCAAACAAATAATAGCCGCTGCTGCCATAAGTGACTGGCCGATAAAATTAAAACTAAAAAAGTCAAAGTGTGTCCAGTGCATCCAAATAGACTCGGCAACTTGACTGCTACTTTGGGTAGGTAAATTAAATAAGCTGTATATCGCAAGCCCTGCAACTGCGGCTAAGGCAAACAGTTTAACTAGAGATTCAAACGCCACAGCGAGCATTAAACCTGAACGGTATTCGGTTACATCAACTTTGCGCGTACCAAAAAATATAGCAAATAGCGCCATCATTAACGTGGCCGATAGCGCTAAAATATCCCCTGATATCTGATTGCTGTTTTGTAGGAGTAAAAAGCTAGAGCTGAGTGCTTTTAATTGCAATGCAATGTACGGAATGGTGGCCAATAAGGCGATTATTGTCACCATAATGGCGGTGGTTTGACGCTTACCATAGCGGGCTGAAATAAAGTCGGCAATAGTGGTGATATTTTGTTTTTTACTCACCAGTACCAGTTTACGTAAAAAGCCTTGACCGAAAAAAAACAATAAAGCGGGGCCTAACAATATAGGTAAAAAACTCCAGCTGCTGGTCGCTGCTGTGCCTACTGAGCCGTAGTAAGTCCATGAAGTGCAATAAATACCTAGTGCAAATGAATACACAAACGGGTGATGACTAATACGCTTGGCAAGTGGCGTGGTTTTATCGCCCCAATTAGCCAGCCAAAACAGCACGCCTATGTAGCCAAAGGCAACAATGAGTAGTACAGCCGTCATGTTTATTTAACCTTGTAGAATATTTTTATAATTTGCCATAACTATACCCAAACTATTTCAAGATGCGAGCGTCAGTTGGCGTTTGAGGTAGTTTGGTTTTTTACAATACTTGGTTGCGGGTTAAATAGGGGGGTATACATTTTATTTATATTATCTATAAATAAAATAAAGAATTGATTTTTAATGATTTATTCTAAATTGGTTATTTAGTTAGACTAATGTCTTATTCCCACGCTTTACTCAAAAATTGGCGTAAACACCTCGCAAATAAATTAATTAACTTACTGAAATTAAAGTAGTTCACTTGTTGTTTACTAATTAAGCGCCTACAGTTTACGAAAACGTTAACATGTTGTTACGACTATTGTCGCAATTCAATATTTGAGTAGCGTTGCTAAATTGATTAACGAATATAAAAAACCACCCATCGTAATCTTGCGATGTTTAAAGGGGAAAATAAAAATGGCTTTTAAAAATGAAGAACAAGCAAAAGCTTATTGGGCAGAAAACATTTCATTACTGTTTAAGTTATTAGCGGTATGGTTTGTGGTCTCTTTTGGCTTTGGCATATTACTTGTAGATGTACTAAATGAAGTACGTTTTTTTGGGTTTAAACTTGGCTTCTGGTTCGCCCAGCAAGGCGCGATTTATACCTTTGTAGCTTTGATTTTTGTGTACGTTTTCAAAATGAATACGTTAGATAAAAAATATGGCGTAGACGAATAGGAGCTAAGCAATGGATGTTCAAATACTCACTTTTATAATCGTCGGTTTAAGCTTTGCGCTTTATATCGGCATTGCAATCTGGGCTCGTGCAGGGTCAACAAATGAATTCTATGTTGCCGGTGGTGGTGTACCTCCACTAGCCAATGGTATGGCAACTGCTGCGGATTGGATGAGTGCTGCGTCATTTATTTCAATGGCTGGTATTATTTCGTTTGCTGGCTATGACGGTAGTGTTTACTTAATGGGGTGGACGGGTGGTTATGTACTACTGGCCATGTGTTTAGCGCCTTACTTACGTAAATTCGGTAAGTTTACTGTGCCAGACTTTATCGGGGATCGTTACTACTCACGTACTGCGCGTTTAGTGGCTATTTTATGTGCCATCTTTATTTGTTTTACTTACATTGCGGGTCAAATGCGTGGTGTGGGTGTGGTGTTCTCGCGTTTCTTAGAAGTTGAAATTGAAACCGGCGTTTACATCGGCATGATAATTGTTTTCTTTTATGCTGTACTTGGTGGCATGAAAGGCATTACTTACACGCAAGTTGCGCAGTACTGTGTACTGGTATTTGCTTATTTAGTACCGGCTATTTTCATCTCGATGATGGCAACCGGTCACTTTTTCCCACAAACAGGGTTTGGTGCCACGCTAAGTGATGGTTCAGGCATGTATGTATTGGATAAATTAGATGGTTTAAGTACTGAGTTGGGCTTTGGGCAATACACTGAAGGCTCGAAGAGCATGATTGATGTATTTGCAATCACAGGTGCTCTTATGGTGGGTACTGCTGGTTTACCACATGTAATTGTTCGCTTTTTCACTGTACCTCGCGTAAAGGACACACGTATTTCAGCGGCGTGGACACTGGTGTTCATTGCTATTGTTTACACAACAGCACCTGCAGTAGCTTCGTTTGCCCGTGTAAACATGATTGACACCATTAATGGTAAAGACGGTAGCGGCACAGCGTATGCAGATGCGCCTGCATGGATCAAAAACTGGGAACGTACGGGCCTAATTACCTTTAATGATAAAAATGGTGACGGCAAAATGTTTTACACATCAGGTAAAATCACTGACCCTAATAGCGCGAACGAAGTAAACGTTGACCGCGATATTATGGTACTAGCGAACCCTGAAATTGCCGACTTACCAGCATGGGTTATTGCACTCGTTGCTGCTGGTGGTATTGCCGCGGCACTATCGACTACAGCGGGCTTACTATTGGTTATTTCAACCTCAGTATCGCACGATTTGCTAAAACGGACACTCAAACCGGATATAACCGACAAGCAAGAATTACTTGCAGCGAGGTTAGCAGCGATGATTGCTATTGTAATATCCGCCTACTTTGGGATTAACCCGCCAGGATTTGTGGCCTCGGTTGTTGCCTTTGCCTTCGGCTTAGCAGCAGCGAGCTTCTTCCCTGCAATTATTATGGGTATTTTCTCTAAATCAATGAACAAATTTGGTGCGATTGCAGGCATGGTAACAGGTATTACCTTTACTGCGGCTTACATCATCTACTTTAAGTTTGTGAGCCCTGAGCTTAATAGCCCAGAAAATTGGTTCCTAGGTATTTCACCTGAAGGGATTGGTCTAATCGGTATGATGATCAACTTTGCAGTAGCAGCAGTTGTAATGAAAATGACTAAACCAACACCAATTGAAATCCAAGAAATGGTGGAAGGCATTCGTAATCCTAAAGGGTCTAGTGAAGCACATGCTCACTAATCCATATAGCTAATGATATAACGCATCAAAGCCCGACTTAAGTCGGGCTTTTTATTTGTTTAAAAAATGACTACATTTCAGGTTAAGTCGCTTTTTATTGAGGATGATTTATGAGTAGTGAGCAACAGGAAGTCGCGCAGTTTATTAACAAGCAAGCACCATTTTCAATGTTACAAGACAGTGCCTGCAGTTATTTTGTAAACCATCTCGATAGTATTTATTTGACCCGAGAAAACCAAACGCAATGGCTTAACAGTGAACAGCCTAAGTTATTTTTAATCCGCTCCGGGTTATACGATTTAGTCGATGCCAAAGGCGATACGGTAACGCGTTTAACTCAAGGTGATTACTTTGGTTACCCCTCTTTACTAACGGGAGATGCAATTCAAAACAGTTTAGAAGTACAAAAAGAGGGCATAGTGTATATGCTCGACCAAACGCATTTTGATTATTTACGCCGAGAATATAAAGCCTTTGAGCAATACTTTGTCCGTGCACATGCAAATCGATTACTGTCATCGCATTATAAGAGCAACAACGACAGTTGGTCTGAGCGTAAAATATCAGAGATCATGACTCGCAAAGCGATAACGCTGCCCCCCGATGCCAGCATCCGTCATAGTGCTAAAAAAATGCAAGAGCATGGGGTTTCTTCAATAATGATCACCGAAAACTCGCACCTTGTTGGGGTGGTTACTGACCGTGATTTACGTAATCGAGTGCTTGCTGATGAGGTGGACCCCGCGCAAGCTATCAATAGTATTATGACCAATAAGCCTAAGTTTATATTTGAAAATAATCGTGTGTTTTCAGCGCTACACTTAATGCTTAAGCATAATATTCATCATTTACCTGTGCTTGATGAAAATCATAAACCGCTAGGTATGATCACTAGTACAGACTTACTACGCCAACAAAAAAGCGACCCTGTCCAGCTCATTGGTCGTATTTACAAAGCGCATAATGTCGCTGATTTAAAGCGTTACGCTAAAGAAATTCCTGAGTTATTAAAGGGGTTTTCTAATAATATTGATGATATTTCACTGATTGGAAAACTACTCAGCGGTTTAACCGATGCGCTAACCTCGCGGCTAATATTTTTATTTCAACAACAACATGGTGTTGCACCTACGAGCTTTAGCTTTATTTGTTTTGGCTCTCAAGCGCGCGAAGAGCAAACACTGCATTCTGATCAAGATAATGGCTTGTTATTACCCGATGGTCTAAACGATGAGCAGCACGCGTACTTTAAACAAATGGGTGAATTTGTTTGTGAAAACTTAGTTGAATGCGGTATTCGTCGTTGCCCTGGTAACATTATGGCCAGCAGTGATGCGTGTCGAATGAGTGTTAGTGATTGGCGGGCGAAGTTTTTAAAGTGGATCACCAGCCCCACACCCCAGGCAATGCTCAACTGTAAAATATTTTTTGATCTGCGTTTTATTGAAGGATCCACCACGCTTTATAGCCAGTTTTGTGAAGAGTTAACTCATATTTCTCGCAACGATCTTTTTTATGCGGCAATGGCCAGCGATGTGAATACCAACAGCGCGCCGATTGGTTTATTTAATAACTTTAAAACTGAAAAAACCGAGCAGCATCACAAATACATCGATCTTAAAAAGCGCGGGGTAGTGATCATTAACGATCTGGCAAGGCTGTATGCATTAAAAGTAGGCATCCGCCGTGCTAACACCCAAGAGCGATTAGACGCCTTATTAAAGTATTCATTGTTAAGCAAAGAAGATATTTATAATTTAAAAGATTGTTGGCGATTTTTAACTCAGCTTCGGCTGCGCACACAAATAAACGAAGAGGGGTTACCCAGCAATTGTATAAACCCAGATAAGCTCAATTCGTTAGAGCGTCATCAGCTTAAAGAAGCGTTTTACCTAGTAAAACAGGCGCAGCAAGGCGCGGCGTTTAAATTTGCGCGTGGGAGTTTGTAACAACAATGGTTAAGCAGCTTATTACTCGTTATTTAAAGCGTCGCCATTTGCTCGTGCAAAGTGCTTTAAAGCAACGTTACTTAGTAATTGATTTGGAATTAACAGGGCTTGATCCTAAACAACATGAAATTGTTTCGGTTGCTTGGGTACTTATTGATAACGAATGTATCAAAAACAGTCAGTCGCAGCATTTGGTTAATAAAGAGGTGAAAAGTCTAGAGCAGAGCCCCGTTTTTCATGGCATTAGTACTGACTCGGTGGCACAAGGGCAAAGTCTACAAAGCATTATAACGTCTTTAAGCGCTCACTTTAGTGACTGTATTTTAGTATTTCATAATGCCATGCTCGATTGGGGTTTTTTAAAGTTAGCACTAAAAAATGCAGGGATCACCCAGCGCCCCAAGTTGATTATCGACACCTTACAAATAGAAAAAAAGCGTCTGCTAAAACATAGCTCAGATATAAAATTAGACGATTTAACTCTTAATGAATGTCGTAAACGCTACGACTTACCAAGCTATCATTGTCATCACGCCCTTACCGATGCACAAGCCACTGCTGAGTTGTTATTAGCCCAATGCCATCAAATAAGCGCCGGTAAGGAGCTCAAAGTAGGCGAGTTGACGTAGGTTGGGCAGAGCGAAGCGAAACCCAACCTAACTATAAAGAATACATAAATACTAGATTACTGAGGCAGTTTACTTTTGTTTTTATTTGTATAACTATGGGAACGTGTGATTTATTATGAATTCAAGGAACGAATATGAAACTTATCATCGCTATTTTTATTACCTTATTCCCTCTTATTACTTTTGCTAATTCAAGCGTGCCAGCTAATCGTCATATTGCAGTGCAGGGGTCAGCTGAGGTATTTGTTGAGCCTGATATGGCTCAAATTATATTTGAAGTAAAAAGCACTGAAGATACATTACTTGAGGCTAAACGTGAGCTTGATGGCCGGATTAGCTTGCTACTTGAACAATCAGACAAATACGGTTTTGGCCAAGACGATGTTTATATATCTGGTTTAAAAAGCAAGGTATACACTATGATTGGTACAGAATCTGGGACTGTTTCAGGCGATAAGTATTTAGCCCTGAAAACAGTTAAAGTCACATTAAAAGATATTAAAAAAGTCGATGAATTTATTAATTTTGCTCAAAGCTTAAAAATAGACAATATCGAAAAAATTAATGGTTTATCCTCTAAAGTTAATCAGTTAGAGGCAGAGGCAACACAATTAGCAATCGATAACGCAAAAGCGAAGGGAAATAAGCTCGCTCAAGCTTTTGGCGCTGAACTTGGCAACGTTTACAGTATCAGTGCAAATTCCGGCAGCTCAGATTACGATTATGACGCGGGCGTTGTTAAGCACATTATTTTATCTAGCCACAGAAATAGTATGGTTGCTAGTAATAACGAGAATCCATTTATGCAGCAGCAATATTTAGGCGCAACAATAAGCGTTAAAGCATCAATAAAGGTGGTGTTTGATTTAAAACTAAAATAGCAAACAGTGCAAATACCCACTAGCAGGGCTAAAAGTAAAAGTGCAGTGTGTGTTGATTATGACGTTAATTTAAAGTTTCTAATGCTTGGCTCTTATAATCACAGGCAAGGTCGATTACAATACCGCCATCTAAAAGGCGACGCTGCCTTTCTCTGTACGTAACTAGAGTGGATTTTATATTTCATGGCAATCAAACTTGCAATTAATGGTTTTGGTCGTATTGGTCGAAATATTGTCCGTGCACTATACGAATCAGGCTTAAGCGACGAGATCAAAATTGTTGCAATTAACGAACTAGCCGACCCTGAAGCTATTGCCCATTTATTAAAATACGACACCTCTCATGGTCGTTTTGCTTTTCCAGTTAAACTAGGTGAAGACACCATTAGCGTAGCTGATGACACCATTGCGTTATTTTGTGAACAAAATCCAGTTGAATTACCGTGGCAAACGTTAGATGTTGATGTGGTGCTTGAATGTACGGGTGTTTATCACTCGCGTGAACACGCGCAATTACATTTGACTGCGGGCGCAAAAAAGGTGCTGTTTTCACATCCTGCGGATAATGATGTTGATGCCACTATTGTTTACGGTATTAATGACGATGAGCTTAAAAGCGAGCATACTATTGTCTCTAATGGCTCGTGTACAACTAACTGCGTCGTTCCTGTTATTAAAGTACTCGATGATGCCTTTGGCATTGAATCAGGTGCTATTACGACCATTCATGCGTCAATGAACGATCAGCAAGTAATTGATGCGTATCATCATGATTTACGCCGTACGCGTGCCGCCAGCCAGTCTATTATTCCTGTAGATACAAAATTAGCACGTGGTATAGACCGTATTTTACCTAAATTTAAAGGTCGCTTTGAGGCCATTGCGGTCCGTGTACCGACCATTAATGTGACGGCGATGGATTTAAGTGTCACGGTTAATGCAGATGTAGATTTAAGTGCGGTTAATAATGCCCTTAAAGCACAAGCTAAAGACCGCCTTGAAGGTATTTTAAGTTACACCGAAGAGCCGTTGGTATCGGTTGATTTTAACCATGACCCACATTCTTGTATCATAGATGGCACACAGACACGTGTTAGTCATAAACGACTGATAAAGTTATTAGTTTGGTGTGATAACGAGTGGGGGTTTGCGAATCGCATGCTCGATACCGCGCGTGCTATGATGGCATTTAAGTAATATTTAAAACGTATTTTTCAGGTTCAGTATCGTTAACTAAGGAGATGTTCATGTCGGTCATTAAAATGGCAGATTTAGATTTAAACGGCAAACGCGTATTAATTCGTGAAGATTTAAATGTACCCGTTAAAGCAGGAAAAGTGACGTCAGATGCACGTATTCGTGCTGCGTTACCTACTATCAAACTAGCGTTAGAGAAAGGCGCGAAAGTGATGGTTATGTCACACCTTGGCCGTCCTACGGAAGGGCAATACGAAGAAGAGTTTTCATTGGCTCCGGTTGTCGATTACTTAAATGATGCACTTGAGCAAACAGTTCGCCTAGAAAAAGATTACCTAAACGGCGTTGATGTTGCAGATAACGAAGTCGTTGTTTTTGAAAACGTGCGTTTTAATAAAGGCGAGAAAAAAGACGACGAAACCTTATCAAAGCAATTAGCTGCATTATGTGACGTGTACGTAATGGATGCCTTTGGTACTGCGCATCGCGCACAAGCATCAACGCATGGTGTAGGTTTATTTGCTGATGTAGCGTGTGCCGGTCCATTATTATCGGCTGAACTTGAAGCGCTAGGCAAAGCACTTGATAACCCAGCACGCCCGCTCGTGGCGATTGTGGGTGGCTCTAAAGTGTCAACTAAGTTAACTGTACTTGATTCGTTATCTAAAATTGTTGACCAGCTTGTTACGGGTGGCGGTATTGCTAATACCTTTATTGCAGCTGCAGGTTACCCTGTAGGTAAGTCACTTTTTGAGGCTGACTTAATGGACGAAGCTAATCGCTTATGTGCAGCAGCAAAAGCTAACAATGGTGAAATTCCAGTACCGACTGATGTCGTCGTGGGTAATGAATTCTCAGAATCAGCTGTAGCAACACTTAAAGATGTAAGCGAAGTTACCAGCGACGATATGATTTTTGATATTGGTCCTGATACAGCAAACAAACTTGCAAAAATTATTGCTAATGCGGGCACCGTTGTATGGAATGGCCCAGTCGGTGTTTTTGAATTTGATCAGTTCGGTAATGGTACACGTGCTATTGCCCAAGCAATTGCTGATTCAAAAGCGTTTTCAATTGCAGGCGGTGGTGACACTTTAGCAGCAATTGACAAGTACGGCATTAGTGACAAAGTTTCGTATATTTCTACCGGTGGTGGTGCTTTCTTAGAGTTTTTAGAAGGTAAAAAACTGCCAGCAGTAGTGATGTTAGAATCACGTGCTAAGTAATACGTAAAGTATTAGCTAGCCGTTAGGCAGATGTGGAGTGTCCGCATCTGCTACACTTAACTGATAAATACCTCTCACTTTTATTTATTAGTTATTTAATTCGAATTTTAGGCATTGAGCTTTAAGGTTCGAGGTGCAGTTATTGCACCAAACTAACAAATCCGTTCAAACTAGATAGTTTAATGACTATCGATAAATTGGAGAATACCCAATGGCTTTAATCAGTATGCGACAACTTCTGGATCATGCCGCTGAGCATGGTTACGGTGTACCCGCGTTTAATGTAAATAACCAAGAGCAAATGCGCGCAATTATGGAAGCGGCTGATAAAACAAATAGCCCTGTTATTGTGCAAGGTTCTGCGGGCGCACGTGCGTATGCCGGTGCACCTTTTATTCGTCATATGATTTTAGCGGCAGTTGAAGAATGGCCACATATCCCCGTGGTTATGCATCAGGATCACGGTACATCACCGGGTGTATGTCAGCGTTCAATTCAGTTAGGTTTTTCATCAGTAATGATGGATGGCTCGTTAATGAGCGATGGTAAAACTCCGTCAAGCTACGATTACAACGTTGATGTAACACGTAAAACAGTTGAAATGGCACACGCATGTGGTGTTTCAGTTGAGGGTGAGCTAGGTGTATTAGGTTCACTTGAAACCGGTGAAGCGGGTGAAGAAGACGGCGTTGGCGCTGAGGGTAAACTTACCACTGAGCAAATGCTAACGAATCCAGAAGAAGCGGCAGATTTTGTAAATAAAACCCATGTTGATGCGCTGGCTATTGCCTGTGGTACATCACACGGTGCCTACAAATTTACGCGTCCACCAACCGACGATATTTTAGCGATTGATCGTATTAAAGAAATTCATGCGCGTATTCCAAACACGCACTTAGTAATGCATGGCTCGTCTTCTGTACCACAAGAGTGGTTAGAAGTGATTAACCAATACGGTGGCGAAATTCCTGAAACATACGGTGTGCCAGTTGAGCAAATTGTTGAAGGTATTAAATACGGTGTGCGTAAGGTAAACATTGATACTGACTTACGTTTAGCGTCTACCGGTGCAATCCGTCGTCATTTAGCAATGAACCCGTCTAACTTCGACCCACGTAAGTTTTTAGCCGCTGCAACACAAGCGATGACTGATATTTGTATCGCCCGTTACGAAGCGTTTGGTACTGCGGGTCAAGCAAGTAAAATTAAGCCAATTTCATTGGATGAAATGCACCTTAAATACTTAAGCGGTGAGTTAAACCCAAAAATAAAATAATGAGCCAATAACGGCGATACTCTCGCACTCATTATAAAAAGCCAGTTGCTTACGCACTGGCTTTTTTGATCTGTAAGAGATCAGTATTTTACTTACCGATAAATCTGGGATCACTCGATTACTAACTAACCTTATCTGGGATCATTACTTTACTAAGTGAAGGGCTTAAAGTGACGCATTTTGTACTTTTAAGTGTCGAACATCATAATTAATGGATAAAAATCACACAGTAAATCATTGGTTTAGCTTTGTTAGTGGGTAAAATAGTGATCCGAAAAGGGATCTGCTTGATAAAACTCTGATCCTTGTATTTAAGATCTTAATAAACCTGATCTAAATAGGTGCCGACTTTTATTATTAAGCCTAAAAATAGCTGCTAGTTAGTAATTTGATGATCCCAAGTTAATATCATAAATAATGCCTTTAATAACGACTCACTTTACTGCAAACCACTTTTTTATTTACTGCTCAAGATGATAAAAATATGACATATTCAATTTTTTGTTACTATTTTGTGTTTTTTTTAGTCTCATTTTAATTTAGACGTTACACTTTAATAAAAATGTCATACTTAGTCATAATAATGAAACCTACTCAATAGCCTAAGAGATAAATTGGAATGTCACGTAAAGTATTAGTCGTTGATGACGAAGCACCTATCAGGGAAATGTTGGTTTTTGTTTTAGAACAAAATGGCTTTCAAGCCATTGAGGCAGAAGATTATGATTCTGCAATAGCCGCAATGGTTGAACCTTATCCAGATATGGTGTTACTCGATTGGATGCTACCTGGTGGTAGTGGAATTCAAATTGCTAAAAAATTCAAACAAAATGAACACACACGCCAAATCCCTATCATTATGCTGACTGCTCGCGGCGAAGAAGAAGACAAAATACGCGGTTTAGAAGTGGGCGCTGATGATTACGTTACAAAGCCGTTTTCACCTAAAGAGTTAATGGCGCGTATTAAAGCGGTTATTCGCCGAGTAGCACCTACCTCTTTAGAAGAAGCAATTGAAGTGCATGGCCTGCGCTTGGACCCTATTTCGCATCGTGTTACCTCAGGGGGCAGTGAGCTTGATATGGGGCCAACCGAATTTAGACTTTTACACTTTTTTATGACCCATCCAGAGCGTGTTTACAGCCGTGAGCAACTGCTTGATCATGTATGGGGTACGAATGTGTATGTTGAAGACAGAACCGTAGATGTTCATATTCGTCGCTTGCGTAAAGCGATTGCTACGCTTGGACATGACCGCTTAGTACAAACGGTACGCGGAGCTGGTTATCGCTTTTCGAGTAAATTATAGTGTGCTTACAATTAAGCTTACTTAGTTAAGTAGCAATCTATTAACCTAGCTCAGTCAACTTGTCTGCTAGCGTTTATAAGGTAAAGAGCGTGTATGTATCGAGTTATTAACAAGCAGGCGCTAACAAAGCGGCTGTTTGTCTATTTTATACCTTTACTTTTAATTGGGGTGCTTATTGGTGCCCCATTTTTGATGTTGTTTTTGGGCGCTTTTTCGCTACTTATGTGGCATTACCATCAACTTTATCGTTTAAGTGATTGGCTGCATAATCAGCGCAGCTTTAACCCACCAGAAGGTGAAGGGTCGTGGGAGCAAGTATTTGAAGGCATCTATCAGCTGCAACATCGTAATCGTAAAAAGCGTAACGAGCTGGCAGAGCTGATACGCCGTTTTCGTGACGGTGCTGAGGCGGTGCCTGATGCTGTTGTTGTATTGCAAAACGATTTATCAATTGTGTGGTGTAATCAACTTGCACTCAAAGTGTTAGGGTTACAATGGCCGGTTGATCATGGTCAGCGTTTAGATAACCTCATTCGCGATCCTAAATTTGCTAAATATATGCGCCGTAAAGAGTTTAGTGATGCACTGGAGCTTGAAAGTGGCCACAGTGTTGAGCAAGTTCTTGAGTTTAGGGTGATGCCTTATGCTAACACTCAGTTATTGGTGGTAGTACGTGATGTCACCCGTTTAAAGCAGCTTGAGCAGATGCGTAAAGACTTTGTTGCTAATGTGTCTCATGAGCTCAGAACCCCTTTAACGGTTGTTACCGGCTACCTTGAAATGCTCGACAGTGATTCGCTTCCTCCGCCTGCAATGTGGAATAAGGCACAAACTACCATGCTAGAACAATGTAAACGCATGGATAGTTTAGTGAACCAGTTACTTTCGTTATCACGTATTGAAGGCGCAAAACGCCACAGTAATGATAAGGCAGTAAATGTACCGCAATTGCTAAAACTGATTGAAACTGAAGCACAGTCTATAAATCAAGATAAAGGCCATCAACTTATTTTTAATATTGATGCGTCACTTGATATTACCGGTGCTGAGGATGAGCTCAGAAGTGCGTTTTCAAACTTAGTATTTAATGCCATTCATTATACTAAGCCAAGTGGTAAAATTGAGGTGTGTTGGCAGCGCAACAATGAACAGGCATGTTTTAGTGTTACCGATAATGGTGATGGTATTGCACCAGAGCATATAAATCGCTTAACTGAGCGTTTTTATCGGGTCGATAAAGCCAGAAGCCGCACCACAGGTGGCTCAGGATTAGGCTTAGCAATTACTAAACATGTACTTACTCGCCATGGTAGCCAATTAAAAATTAACAGTGAACTGGGTAAAGGCTCCTGTTTTTCTTTTGCGTTTTCAAGCGATAGGCTGATCTCTATTCCGCCATTAGTGACGAGTAATACTGCTAGTCATAAAAGTGTCATTTAAGAGTCACACCATTGTCATGTACTCACTTTAGAGTGAACCGCAGTTAGGAAATGGGACGAACAAACTGGAGAACCCCAAAATGAAATTTAAAAACTTAGTTGCCGCAATGGGTGTGGCTGTTACAACATTTGTATCTGCGCAAGCAGTAGCATTAGAAGACGGTATGCCTGAGTATCAAAAAATTAGCGGTGTATCAGGTAACTTTTCATCGGTAGGGTCTGATACGTTAGCCAACATGATGACCTTTTGGGCTGAAGAATATAAGCGTATTTACCCAAATGTAAATATTCAAATTCAAGCGGCAGGTTCGTCTACTGCGCCACCAGCATTAACAGAAGGAACGGCAAATTTAGGTCCAATGAGCCGTGCTATGAAGTCGAAAGAAATTGAAGCATTTGAAAAGCGCTATGGCTATAAGCCAACACAAGTACGTGTAGCAATTGATGCATTGGCGGTATTTGTTCATAAAGATAACCCAATTGAAGGGCTGCGTATTGACCAAATCGATGCTATTTTCTCATCAACACGTAAATGTGGCGCACCAGAGCAAGTAAACCGCTGGAGTGATGTTGGTCTAGAAGGTGATTGGGCTGCAAAAGACGTGCAATTATATGGACGTAACTCAGTATCAGGGACTTACGGTTACTTTAAAAAGAAAGCCTTATGTAAAGGCGATTTTCGTAATAACGTGAACGAGCAACCGGGTTCAGCTTCTGTTGTACAGTCAATTTCAGCATCACTAAATGCCATTGGTTATTCTGGCATTGGTTATAAAACATCGGGTGTGCGTACTGTTCCGTTATCTAAAAAAGGTACTAACTTTGTTGATGCCACGCTTGAAAACGTAGCTCAAGGTAAATACCCACTTTCACGTTTCTTATATGTTTATGTAAATAAACACCCAAATAAGCCACTTGGCCCAGTTGAAGCTGAGTTTTTAAAGATGGTACTTTCGCAAGAAGGTCAAAAAATTGTAGAAAAAGATGGTTATGTGCCACTTTCTGCAAAGCTAGTTGAAGTTGAGTTGAAAAAGTTAGGCTTAAAATAAACCGCTAATAATTAAAAAACCGCTCAAATGAGCGGTTTTTTTTGGTTTACAATTTATGCCGATTGATATTAGTCAGCTTTACTTAAGTTTTCAGCTTGTACTTTGCATTGATTATACGCTTCGATGCATTTAGATGAGCAAACCTGTGACTTAAGGCTGTCGGTGGTTGTTTGTTGTTCACAGCTGGTTTCGCATTGATAACTTTGCTGAGCGCATTGGTTAAGTGCTGGATTACCTGCTTGGCTTTGGCACCCTGCCAATGCTGCAAAAGAAAAAGCCACTAGAGTGGTTTTAATAAAAGTTTTCATACTTATCCTTAAAGTGAGGCTACACCAGTATTAAACTTCAACCTGTATATTGTCGATTAATCTAACACTTCCTAAAAAGGCGGCAGCTAAAATAACAAATCGTGTATCTTCGAGTGTAGCAGCTTTTAATGTATCTCGTTGAGCTATCGAAAAATAATCTGGTTTTAGCCCTGCGCTTTCTAAAGTCGCTTTAGCATCAGCTTCAAGAGTAGCAAACGCTTTATTTCCACTTTTTAGTTGCTGCGCACAGTGATTTAAAGTGTTGAATAAAATCGTAGCGGTTTGCTTTTCATCACTTGATAAATATCCATTGCGTGAGCTCATGGCAAGGCCGCTAACTTCACGCATCGTTGGCACACCAATAATTTCTACTGGTATCGACAAATCACGGGCCATTGTTTTAACAACTTGCAGCTGCTGAAAGTCTTTTTCACCAAAGCAGGCGTAATCAGGTTGGACTAAGTTAAATAGTTTAGTGACAACTGTTGCTACACCTTTAAAATGACCAGGACGTGAGCCGCCGCAATAGCCCATCGAAATACCTGGTACATCAACAAAACTTTGCACCCCTAAGCCATTTGGGTAAATAGCCTCTACACTGGGGATAAACAAAATATCCGTTTCAAGATCGGCTAAACCTTGTTTATCGGCATCTAAGGTACGCGGATAATTGTCTAGATCTTCGTTAGCACCAAATTGCATCGGGTTAACAAAAATACTAACAACGACTTTGTCGGCCAGTGTTTTTGCTTTTTCTACCAACGAAAAGTGACCGCGGTGCAGGTTACCCATAGTAGGTACTAGTGCAACACTTAAACCCGCTTGGCGCCAAGCTCTTATTTGACTGCGTAATGATTTAATTTCAGTGATTGACTGCATTATTTAAACTCGTGTTCAGCGCTTGGAAAAACGCCGCTTTTAACATCGTTACAATACTTTTTAACAGCGGCAGGCATGTTGCCTGTTTCGAGTAAAAAGTTTTTTGAAAATTTAGGAATGTAGCCTGCAGAAATACCGACTAAATCGTGCATAACCAAAATTTGGCCATCGGTTACATTGCCCGCACCAATCCCTATAGTCGGAATGCTTAATGAGTCAGTAATACGTTTTGCTAAGGCACTTGGAATACACTCAAGCACGAGTAGTTGAGCACCCGCTGCCTCTAATGCTTTTGCATCGGCAATAATTTTTTGTGCTTGTGCTTCTTCACGGCCTTGAATTTTAAAACCACCAAATACGTGCACAGATTGCGGCGTAAGCCCTAAATGCCCACACACCGGAATACCTTGCTGAGTAAGTGATTTAATGCTGTCATGCAGCCATTCGCCACCTTCAAGCTTGATCATATTAGCACCTGCGCGCATCAACTCTGCGGCATTTTTACACGCATCATTTGGATTTGCATAGGTCATAAACGGTAGGTCGGCAATAACAAATAGGTCACGGCTTCCAGCGCGAACACAGCGAGTATGGTACGCAATTTCTTGGTTTGTCACAGCGAGTGTGTCATCGCCACCTTGTAATACCATTCCCAAAGAATCACCGACTAAAACAACTTCAACGCCATTCTCATGAAATAACTTAGCAAAACTGGCATCATAAGCTGTTAACGCAGTGATTTTATTACTTTCAGCCTTCATTTTATTCAAAGTTGAAACGGTTATTTTAGACATAATATTCTCGCAGACATAAGCCTTAGTTAATTACAGCGGTAATTGTTGTAAGTCGTTAAGCGGTAGGTTATTTGCTATCTGTTTGATAGATGCGCCGCTTGGTAAAATAAGTTCGGGTGCAATTTCTTGCAGCGGGTAAACAACAAACTCTCTCTCGTTTAATCCGTAATGAGGCACCGTTAAACGTTTTGTATTTATAACCTGCTCACCAAATAATAAAATATCAATATCCAGTGTGCGTGCGCCCCAACGCTCAGCTTTTCTGACTCGACCATGCTCCAGCTCTATGGCTTGCGTTAAATCAAGTAACTGCTCTGGCTGTAGCGAGGTATTGATACAGGCAACCGCGTTCACATAATCGGGTTGATCTTGTGGCCCCATAGGCTTGCTCGCATAATAATGTGAGCAAGCGATAAACTCGCTGTTAGGCAAGTTTTTAAGTGCAACAACAGCATCATCAAGTTGTTTTTTAGGTGTATTAAGGTTGGCACCTAAGCCTAAATAGACAAGTTGCATTATTTACTCAGCTGGTTTTTTAGTGGTGCGCCGACGAGGACGCTTACGTGGTTTTGGTCCACCTTGATGACCTAGCTCTCGCACCATTTCTTTTTGGCCATTAATATCTTGACTCAAGTACTGTGTCCACCACTGTGCAAGCTCTGTATGCTCAGTTTCACCGGCATCAACACGCAGTAGTAAAAAGTCATAAGCGGCTTTAAAACGAGGCTGCTGTGTTAAGCGATAGGCACGTTGGCCTGCACGTTTGTCTAAACGTTGTTGAATATGCCAAATATCACGGGCGCCTAACGTAAAGCGTTTTGGCACTGCAATATGCTGAGCGTTCTCACTAAGTACTTTATTAATTGCTTGGGCAAAGGCATCGTATTCAGAGAGTTGTTCTTGACGTCGAATTTTTTCAGTACGTTCAACCAATGGAAACCACAGTAACGCTGCAAATACAAACGCAGGGGTGACTTTTTTCTCTGCATTAATGCGGATGTCAGTGTTTGCAAACATTTGCTTGATGAAAGTTTCTTCAAGCCCGCCTGGGTTTTTATCCAAGATGCGGTCAAGTTCTGGGAACAACGATTTAAATAACCCGTATTTGCGCAGCATTAAAAAGTTTTGTTGTGCTTTGCCGTTTAAAAACAGCTTGAGTATTTCTTCAAACAAACGTGCCGGTGGAATGTTATCAAGCAAGCTAGCTAGAGCGGTTATTGGCTTTTCGCTTGCAGGTGCTATTTGCATATCGAGTTTAGTAGCAAAGCGCACTGCACGAAGCATACGCACGGGGTCTTCACGATAGCGTGTTTCAGGGTCGCCAATTAACTCAATTTGTTTTGCCTTTATGGCCGCTAAACCATTGGCGTAATCATAAATACAAAAATCATTGATTGAGTAATATAAGGCATTGATTGAAAAATCACGACGCTCGGCATCTTCTTCAATGCTGCCAAATACGTTGTCGCGAAGTAGTTGCCCATGTTCGCTTGATTGGCTAATTTGATTTTTGTCTTCTTGTGCTTCGTGATGGCCGCGCATGGTGGCCACTTCAATAATCTCACGACCAAAAACAATGTGCGCTAAACGAAAGCGGCGGCCAATTAAACGGCAGTTACGAAACAGTTTTTTAACTTGCTCAGGGGTTGCATTGGTTACAACATCAAAATCTTTGGGTTGTTGACCTAACAATACATCGCGAATGCAACCACCAACTAAGTAGGCATCATAGCCACCATCTTTTAGGCGATAGAGTACTTTGATTGCATTTGGGCTAAATTGTTTGCGAGAAATACCATGCTCACCTCGAGGGATCACCAACGGTTCACTGCTGATTGCGACATCTTCGGCACTGGCATTCGGGCCGATAATTTGTCGACAAAATTGAAAAAGCTTGGAAATAATAGTCTGTCTCCTAGAGAAGCGGTTGATTGACTCGCCATTGCAATCAAAATGACAACAAGTACCTTCTCATAGAGCTGTACTTACTGTTTTATGTAATTAGCATATATTTAGGCGGCTATCATATACCAGCAAGGTGGAAAAATTAAGTTGCAGTGCTGAAATTAAGCCATTTTTAACGATTTTATTTGAATTTGTTATACCCAATCCGCGAAAGAGCGTTAAATCTGTATTTCACGCGTAGTGGGAACGCGGCTTAAGTTAAAATGTGCCACGCCCCAAGCAAGTAATTGCTCTGTGGTTAAATCCATAAGTTGGTCGTGGGTTGGCAAACCTAAAAAGTTAAATACCGCTATCAAAGTCGGTTTGGGATTTTGTTTGCAAATAGCGGGGGCGTAATTTTGTTTAGAGAGTTTAAATCCGGGTTTTGCTACCGCTAAAGGTAAATGAGCAAATTCTGGAATAGGGTTATTAAGTTGCTTAAACAGACTTATTTGACGGGCGGTAGGTTCAAGTAGATCAGCGCCTCGTACAATTCGATTGATCCCTTGCTCAATGTCATCAATAACCACCACCAGTTGATAGGCAAATAAACCGTCGCTACGTTTTATAATGTAATCTTCATGGGCCAGAGCAGGGTCAACGTCAATACGCCCCTGAATAAGGTCGTTATAAGTCACGGTTGCATGGCATTGAGTTAAGCGAAGGGCATGACCCTGTTCACTGAGTTGGCTATGTTTACATTGCCCTTGATAAATTCCACCTAGCGCTTTTATTTGCTTACGAGAGCATTGGCAGGCATAAATAAGGTGTTGTTTTGACAGTGAATTTACTGCATCTTGATAAATAGTAAGACGCTGTGTTTGATACACAACGTTTTCATCCCAATTAAGGCAGTAGGCGTCTAAGGTATTTAGGATATCGGTGGCTGCGCCTTTAACAACGCGAGTGGTGTCTATATCCTCAATGCGTACTAACCATTTCCCTTGGTTAACTTTTGCATCTAGGTAGCTACCTACAGCCGCCACAAGTGAGCCAAAATGTAACGGCCCCGAAGGAGACGGTGCAAATCGGCCGCGATAGTCAGATACTTGCGCGGTAACGGCTGTAGAAGACATGGCTATAACTTAATTAGCCGCGTCCAGCTTGCTTTTCTTTAATTTCGGCAAGTGTTTTACAGTCTACGCATAAATCGGCAGTAGGACGTGCTTCTAAACGACGAATGCCAATTTCAATGCCACAAGACTCACAAAAACCAAACTCGTCTTCTTTAATTAAGTTGATTGTTTTTTCAATTTTCTTAATTAATTTGCGTTCGCGGTCACGAGTACGAAGCTCTAATGAGAACTCTTCTTCTTGTGCTGCGCGGTCAACGGGATCAGGAAAGTTAGCTGCTTCGTCTTGCATGTGTGACTTAGTACGATCAACTTCGTTCCGTAAATCATTACGCCAAGTTTCTAAAATTGTTTTAAAATGAGCACGTTGTGCTTCATTCATGTACTCTTCACCCGGTTTTTCTTGGTATGGTTCTAAACCGGCTTGAGCCAATAAACCATGTCTTTTTTGGTCTGGCATAACTCTCTCCTAAATCCTTAATTTAATGCCTCAGCATTAGCCGGCGGTATAAATAACAGAAACTCATACCCTAGGCAAATTTATTTTTAAATAATCGAATTAGCTTCAACCCTGTTTACCCATATAAAAGTAGCAAAAGCAGTGTTTATACTTTTTTATTACAGTATCGGTTTATAAACTGGCGTTGTTATGTGGGCAAAAATAATAAAAACAACTTATCTTTTACTTTTCGGTTAAGTATTTTTTAGGCGTAATACAATACCAGCGTTTAAAAGCACGCTGTTCAGAAAAGCCCAGCAAAGTGCATATTTAACAAATTGCACTCTTATTTTAGTAATATTAATTGCGCTTTAAGAGCTTATTAGTGAATTGAGCAAATTAATCAGATTTTATTCATACGCTTAATTTGGCGATTCAACAAAGTTTATTTTTTCAATTAAAGTAACTTCACTCGCTGAAATGTGTGCTTTATAAGCTAATACTTCTACGCCTTGCTCAATGGCCTCGCTAAGCAATTGTGCATAGGTTGGGTCAATATGCACCGCAGCACTGACTTGTGTGATGCCTTGGTGCAGCACTGCAAATAGTAATACCGCTCGATGCCCTTGTTTTACCATGTCGATTAATTCACGAATATGCTTTTGCCCACGAACAGTTTGGGCGTCAGGGAAGTAGCCTTGACCACTTTGTGGATGATCTTCGCTCAGCAGCGTGACTGATTTTACTTCAACATAGCAATTGGCTTTGCTGCTGTGGGTAAGTAAAAAGTCGATGCGGCTGTTTTCACTGCCATACTTCACTTCACTTTGTATGTGTTGATAGCCTGTAAGCTCATCAATAACCTCATTATTAAGTGCTTCTTCGACCACTTTATTGGCGATAGCGGTATTTACACAAATAAGCTGTGATACATTATTTTGCGTCAGCTCTAATGACTGCGGGTACTTTCGCTTGGTATTACTGCTGGTGGAATAAAAGGCAGTAAAACCGGCATCGGCACAGCCCGTCATTTTACCCGTATTAGCACAGTGAGCGGTAAAAGTAGTGCCATCACTGAGCTCTAAATCAGCTAAAAAGCGTTTGTAACGCTTTAATAAAGTGGCAGATTGTAATGGCGGGGTGTACTTCATTTATGACTTCCTTATGTAACCTGAGCGCTGGATAATAAGTTTATTTCAAGTAGTTGTTTTAGCGCTAACTGCGTTGAGTTCATTTTTTCTAGAGATAATAAACTTAAATATTTTGATAGCTCAATATGTTAGCAAACTTAATAACCTGAGTTTAGGGTAAGTGAAATTGAGGTTTACAGGCCGGTTGAGGTTATTCACCTCAAGCAGTTGGGAACTTAAGCGCTCTATAGTAAACTCAACCGCACATTTAAGTGCAAGGATATTCTAACATGAGTGAAAAATTTGTTGTTCAATTAAGCGAGCAGTTGGCACCAGGGCATTGGGGCGAAAGTGCGTCATTATCTTTTAACGAACACGGCGCAACGGTTCATTTATCTGAGCAAGAAACATTAAAAAATGTGCAAAAAGCGGGTCGTACAATTGCAAATCAAGGCATTAAAAATGTTGTTCTTGAAGGTGATGTATGGTGTACAGAGAGCCAATGGGCTTTTTACCAAGGCTTTGTATCACCAAAAGTACTAAACGGTGTTGAGTTTGTTGATAACGCACAATCTGATCTTAAAGAACTCGCTGATTTAAAAGCATCGGCAACGTGGGCGCGCGAAATGATCAATGGCACCGCCGATGACATTTACCCAGAAAGCTTAGCTGAAAAAGCCGCTGAATTTATTCAATCACTTGCACCAGAGCATGTTAGCTATCAAATCATAAAAGGCGATGCGCTATTAGAACAGCAGTGGATTGGTATTCATGCCGTTGGCCGTGGTAGTGAGCGTCCGCCAGTATTACTTGAGCTTGATTACAACCCAACTGGCGATGAGAACGCACCGGTAAGCGCAGCACTTGTTGGTAAAGGTATTACGTTTGACTCAGGTGGTTACTCAATTAAACCAAGCGAAGGTATGTTGGGTATGAAGTGCGACATGGGTGGTGCAGCAACGGTAACCGCAGGTTTGGCACTGGCAATTAGCCGTGGCGTAGAAAAGCGTATTAAGTTGTTTTTATGTTGTGCAGAGAACTTAATTTCGGGTAATGCGTACAAACTAGGTGACATTCTTACTTACAAAAATGGCACAACCGTTGAAATTGTAAATACCGATGCTGAAGGGCGTTTAGTATTGGCTGATGGCTTAATGGCCGCAGGCGAGACAGGCGCTCCACTTATTATTGATGCGGCAACCCTTACTGGTGCCGCCCTTGTTGCTGTTGGTCAAGAGTACAACGCATTGTTTGCCCTTGATAAAGAGCTAGTGCGTGAAGTGGAAGACTTTGCGTCACAAGAAATGGAAGCCGCATGGCCATTACCACTTGAAAAATGGCATCAACAAAACTGCCCATCGCCGTATGCGGATACAGCAAATAGCCGCGCCCAAAAAGGCGGTGGTTTCGGTGGTGCATCTAACGCCGCTGGTTTCTTATCTCGCTTTGTGCCAAACGATGGCAAAGGCTGGGTACACATCGATTTAGCTGCTGCATTTAATATGGGTGGTAGCACAAGTCAATGGGCTTCAGGTGCAACTACACAAGGTATGCGCACCGTAGCACGTACCCTACTTGAAAAGGCATAATCTACTGAGATTACGCATTAGTTAAAAAATAGGTACCTTAGGGTGCCTATTTTTTTATCCGCCAAACAAGCAATTTTGTTTTATTTACGGTAAAATCCTTCGCCATTACGTGTTTGGGCATCTATTTTTATTTAAACCTCGCTCAAATATTATACATACCACTGGGATCCTTACTATGTCAGAAAAGTGCTATATCACGGCTCAACAATTACTTGAAGATTCATTCCGCGTAGCGGCACAAGTGTATAAAGATGGCTTTCGTCCAGATTTTATTATTGGTATATGGCGCGGTGGTGCTCCAATTGGGATTGCGGTTCAGGAATATTATGATTACAAAGGCATAGAAACGGATCACATTGCGGTTCGTACCTCGTCTTATTACGGTATTGGTAAGCAATCAAAAGAAATCAAAGTACATGGTTTACACTACATAGTTGAAAACGCAAATGCAGGTGACTCTTTACTGATTGTTGACGATGTTTTTGACTCAGGTCGTAGTATTGTAGCGTTAAAAGAGAAGCTATCTGAGCTAATGCGTTTAAACTTACCACGTGATATTCGTATTGCTTGTCCATACTACAAGCCAAAAAATTCAAAAGTTGATACAGTGCCTGATTACTACATTCATGAATCTGAAGAATGGTTAGTATTCCCGCATGAATTATCAGGTTTAACGCCGGATGAAATTATTGAAGGTAAATCTGATTTAGCTAAAATCCACGATATTTTACTTGAAAAGTAAGTAACCTGACCTCTGGATAATAAATCTATCTCAAGCAGCTATTTTCAGCGCTAACTGCGTTGAATTTACTTGCAATAGGCCAGCTATTGACGCGAAAATTCGCCTTGTTTTCACTGTAAATCTCTGGCTAGAGAAAATAAATCTAACTATCACCCATAATCAATATGTTAGTAAATCTCTTAACCAGAGTTCAGGTTAAGCATTATTTTACCTAATAAAAAAGGCCTTAATGGCCTTTTTTATTGTCTTTAAAGCTGTGCAAAGCTATCTACATAGTCACTTAATTTGGGTATATCGACAGCTTGTAGTCCTTGCGTGCTTCTTTGCACTAAGTTTTTCTCTACTAACTCACTCACTACACGCCTGTATGCACGCTCAGTGGTTGCAAAGCGCTCAGCTTCTGCATTTACCGTAGGGTAAGCACGTAACAAGGTGGGATTGTTATTCTCTGCACGTAATAAGCAGTCTTTGGCAATATTGTAGCTCAACGGCAGTAACAGCTTATCTAAATTAATTTTTTGATTTTCTTGAAACTTAGCCGCAATCGTTTGCGCCGTATATAAGCTTAGCTCGGGTTTATCGAGCAATAATGCGCGCCAATGTTTTAATTCAATCAAGTTATACGTGACATCACTAAAGCAGGTTACCGTGTAAATGCAGGGGTTATTATTAAGTGCTTCAATTTCGCCAATTAGGGTATTGTTACAGTCGAGTTGGCCAAGAAGCAGGCGCCTGCCATTACCTACATCGTAACTAAACGATACAGTTCCACTTCGCACTAATACCAACTTAGTTAACGGCTGGTCTTGCTGTATTAATATTTCTTTTTTTGATTGCTGAAAACTACTGCCGGCAAACGTCAGCAGTTGATCAACAAGGTAACTGGAAAAATGGTATTGAAACATCAATCATGCTCTTCGGACAATTGTCCTATTTATTACACCTTAATGACGATAGCATTAAGATTAAGAATTTATGCTAACTTGCCCACGCCGTTAAGATAATTAATAGCGTTAAATGACCTTCATTCTTCCGTGTAATGATTAAAAATTGTGGTATTAACCAGTATATTTTAAGGTTTTATTGGTAAGTTAGCTTTTTTATTTTAACTACTGCGTAGCGTAGCTTAATAATGTACTAAAATTTAACGCGTAATACTAACCTAAAGCCTAGGAGAGAACAATTGAGTTGGGAATATTTAGGTTATTTAGCATCCGTCTTATTAGTCATATCATTAACCATGACTGATGTAACCAAACTACGTTGGTTTAATTTATTGGGCTGTATTGCGTTTACTTTTTACGGTGCGGCTATAGGCTCAGTGCCGGTGGCTTTTACCAACGGCTTGTTGGCTTTGGTTAATATTTATCACATTATTAAGCTATATCGTCAGTCAAAAGTTGATACAAAAAAGGGTTAACGCAAGTTAACCCTTTTTTGTTTTTAATTACTCAGCTTTTGCGACGTCTTTTTCGTAGCGTAACGTACCCGCAATCCACGTTTGCAGCACCTGAGTTTTGTATAGCTGCTCAATGGGGACTTTAAAGTAGTCTTGATCAACCAGTATAAAGTCAGCCCATTTACCTTGCTCTAAACTCCCTAGCTTAAACTCTTGATGCGCTGCATACGCGCCGCCAAGGGTAAACGCACGTAATGCATCTTCTCTGCTTAACACTTCACTGGCGCGCCAACCGTTTTCAGGCAATTGATTATGATCCATACGTGTAATGGCAGAATATAAGCCATCAAACGGGTTCGCGAGCTCGACAGGGTAATCAGAACCCGCTGCAATAGTCGACCCCTGCTCTAAGAATGTTTGCCAAGCGTATGCGCCTTTGAGTTGTTTATCGGTTAAACGCTGCTCTGCCATATGCATGTCAGATGTAGCATGCACAGGTTGCATTGATGGAATTATTTTCAGGGTTTTAAAGCGCGGAATATCCTCTGGCGAGACGATTTGTGCATGCTCCATGCGATTACGCAGTAGTATACCACCGGTTTGCTTAAATACATTTTGATAGGCATCGAGCACAATTTTATTTGCTCTATCGCCAATGGCGTGGGTATTTGCACTAAACCCGCTTTTAAAAGTGAGTGTAAATAATTGTTCTAGCTTTTGTTGGGTTTCAAGCATTAGGCCAAAGTGGTTTGCTCTGTCTGCGTATTCTTCAATAAGCGCGGCACCGCGTGACCCTAAGGCACCATCAGCGTAAATTTTTACACTGCGAATAGATAAAAAATCTTGAGCATCTTGATACCGACCCGCTTTAAGCATCATGTTTAAATCTGGGCTTGCTGCACTTAACATCGCTACAATTCTAAGCGGTAATGTACCTAACTCAGCGCGCTGTTTATAAACTTGCCACGTGGTTTTATCAATACCTGCATCGTGAGTTGAGGTAATGCCTAAGCTTAACAAATGTTTACCTGCGGCATCTAATGCATTGCTAACCGATTGCGCAGATGTTGCAGGCATATGTTGAGTAACCAAGGTTTCTGCTTTATCTATAAAAATACCGGTTGGTTTGCCAAACTCATCTTTTATAATTTCTCCACCTGCTGGGGCTGGTGTGTCAGCATTAATATTGGCAAGTTCTAGTGCTTTTGAATTAACCCAAATAGCATGGCTATCTACTCGCGATAAAATAACAGGACGGTCGCTGACGACTTTGTCTAAATCAGCAGCGGTAGGGAAACGTGTGTCGGACCATAGCTCTTGGTTCCAGCCCCGACCAATAATCCAACCTTCTTTGCCTTTGGCAAATTCGTTGAGCTTAGCGGTTATTTCATCTACCGATTTTGCGCCGCGCACATCCAGCTGTGACAAGTTTTCACCCAGGCCAATTACGTGTCCGTGGGCATCAATGAGCCCTGGTAATAAGGTTTTTCCATTGGCGTCAATTAGGGTTGCGCCCGGGAAGCTATTTTTTAAGCTGTCAGGACCTGTTTTTACAACTTTGCCATCTTTTATGACTAAGGTTGTAAATGTATTTACTTCGCCGTGGCGCATTTTTCCTTTGTATAAAGGGGTGTAGCCATTGGCATTATATATTACTTTCGTTTGTGCAATTGCCACACTAGATAAGGCGCAGAGGCTTGCTAGTAATACCGGTTTAATTAATTTATTGAGTCGCATAAGAGGTATGTTGTTATTATTTGTACTATCACAGTAGCAAACTCAAATTTAGAATACCAATAGCATAATTTATTAATAGTCGAATAAGCCCAGCTTTTAGCTAGAGTAAGCAAATTCAGGGTAGGATAGGTTGCGTGTTAACAGGAAAGAATTTGTTTAATCTTCTCAAATAAAGCCTAATTAACTAGGCTTTATTTGAGGGAGCTATTTATTTACTGGCGTACAAACTATATTCACTTAATGACAATTGTGCGTCTTTGTCACGGTCGTAGCTGCCAAAGCGTGACCATAAAGCAGGATCACTGGCAGTTTCCGAACGAGTTAAAAAGCCATCTTGATTACGGTCAAGTTTTTCAAATTCTGAGGCAATATAGCTATTTGTCGCAAAGCTCATGCAGCTAACAACAGTAAGCGTTAGTAAAATAATATGGCGGATAGGTTTCATCTAAATACTCAGTACAAATTGGTGGTTAGATAGTTTTTAAACTCAGTTAAAGAAATTCTGTTGTCTTGATTTTCATCCCAATTTGAAAATGAGTTTAATAGCTGAGGCTGAGCAGCAAGCTCACTATGGGTTAAATACCCGTCGTTGTTGGTGTCTAGATGTTCAAAGCGTTGCTTTACGTCAAGTGCACAGGCACTATGGCTAACAAATAGTAAAGCACCAATAAGGAGAAGCTGTATTTTCATGGTTGGCGTTCCAAGGCATATTTTAATTGCTGGCAATAATGAAATAAAGCACTTGCCATAATTTAAATCCCAACATTAAATCCGTTTACACACTCCCTCAGGGATTATGGCAAGTGCTTTTAACTCTATACTAATAGATTAAACTTGAATCTAAACTTAAGGTTTAAAGTTTTGGAATTCTTTTTTAGAAATCATCTCGTTATTATCTTTGTCTAAATCGGCAAACTGCTTAAGTAATTGTTTATCTTGCTTTGCCTCAATAAGCGATATTTGGTCATCCATATTTTTATCTAAATGCATAAAACGTACATTTAATGGCGATGCCAGTGCGGTGGCACTAATAGCTAAAAATAGGAGTGAAAAAGCACCAATTAGTTGTTTCATGAATGTACTCCTTTATTTTATAAACAGCTTAAATTCGTTTAGAGATATGAGTCCGTTTTCATCGGTGTCTATCTGTGCAAAGTTCTCATGTAATAAAGCATCTTCACCTGCTTCAGCTTCACTTAATGTGCCATTACTGTCTTTGTCTAAACGATTAAATTCAGCATCTACATCAAGGGCGAATAAATGAGTACTGGTTAGGCACAAACCGATAAGTACAGCGTTCTGTAAATTGTTTTTGAACATTCCTTGGCTCTTTTTAGATTAATATTAATGTTCTCGTAACAAAAATGATGCCAATATTTATTTTTATTAATAATCAGTGAGTTATGTTTTTTTGTGATGGTTGGTGCGTAATTTTTACAAGTAACTGTGTGTTTTATGCAACAATTTTGCAGTTATAAGCGTTTAAAATTTTTTAAATCAATTGCTTAACTTGTCGCTATTTAGAGACAGCAGGGGTTTTTATCCTTGATGGTTCAGCGAGTGTATAAGTTGAGCGCTTAATAATAGAACGTTTAAAAATAGTAAAGGACTTTTGTATGCCCGCAGTCATGGCTGAAAAATATAAAGCATTGATAAATTGGCGCCCCAATTTAATTGGCCAATTTGTAATGAGCATGCTGTTGTCGCTGTTGCCCTTATCTATAGTGGTTATTGTGTTTTTAAATGTATTAAATAAGCAATTAGCGGTCACTCAGCAAATTGTGAGTAATAATTACCAAGTAACTAAGTCGTTTAATCTGCTTAAGCAAGAGCTTAATAGTTTAGAAAGAGCAACTAGGCAAAACTGGGTATTAAAGAGCGACTCACTCGATAAGCTAATCGTAGATAAATGGCAATCATCATTGCAAAACATCAATGAGCTAAAACAGCTTTCAAATAACCAAGCAAATACACACCAATGGCAACGGCTAACGGATACTTTGCAAACGGCGCATACTCAACTTGTGGTTGAAGCGCGTCAACAAGCTGAATTATTTGTGCCAATCAGCGAAACACTAGCGGAGCTAACATTGTGGTTACGTGAGGAAAATGAAGCCAAAATCACTCAAAACCAAATTAAGCTCACAAATTTACAAGCTTCCTTTATAAACTGGTTGATTGCACTTACGCCTTTAACGCTGCTTGTTGGCGGCGGTTTTTTGTGGCGCATAAGCGGGCGCTTAAAAAGCTTAACCTCAGTGATTGATAAGTTAGGCCAAGGAGATTGGCAGCAAAAAATATCGGTGCAAGGATCAGCTGAACTCATAGAGTTAGGTAACAAGTTGCAGTGGGTGCAAGCGCAGCTGCATATGTTAGAACAACAAAAAGATACATTTTTACGCCACGTTACTCACGAATTAAAAACCCCTTTGGCTTCTATGGTTGAGGGCACTGAATTACTAGCCGATGAAATCGTTGGCCCCATCAATAACGAGCAAAAAGCGGTACTTGGGCTGATCAGTCAATCGATGGTGAGGCTACGTACTATGATAGACAGTTTATTGAGTTATAACGCCATTCGCACCAGTAAAGACAACGTCAGTGAAGTGGAATTTAAGCAACTAATAAAAAAAGTAAATAACCACTTTGAGCATCGCTTAAATGCGCGAGAACAATCGCTTATTTGGCACAATAGCTTACCTAATATTTCTCTTAGTTTACCACGGGAGTTAATTGAAATGATTTTAATTCAGTTAATTTCCAATGGCTTAAAGTTTTCTCAGCCAAACCAAGTCGTTACTATTAGCTTGAGTCTAGAAAATAACGGCCTAAATATGCAGGTAGCAGATGAGGGCTGTGGCATTAAAGAGCATGAAAGAGAACATGTTTTTGGGGCGTTTTATCAAGGTAAACATACCAAAGAGATTAGCTTACAAGGCAGTGGTTTAGGCCTTACTATAGTCAAAGAGTCGGTTGAACAGTTACATGGACAACTAAAAATTGAGCATAATGAGCCGCAAGGCTGTCGATTTAACATTGTCATCCCCTATAAAAATAAAGGAGTTAAATAATATGTCTGCGCGTTTAATGGCTATTGTATGGCTAACCAGCAGTCTTGTTTTTTTATCTGGGTGTGAAATAACAAACACTCAAACACAGGGTGAATCAGCATTAAATGTACCCTCTCAGCCAGATAGCAAAACGAATCAGCCAAATCCCAAACCTCGGCCAAAATCAGAGCCAATATATCCCTCTGCAGCGCAAGTTATTGCTTGGCATGCCAATCAGTGCGGTGGTTTTAAATTAGCGCCTAGCAATGAAACCTACTTAGGGGAGCAAGCACTGAAAGCGTTTTTTAGTACAGCATGTTTAAAGCTTAGTAGTGACCCAAATACTGTGATGAGTCAATTGCTTAAGCTGGATCAGGCGTACTATTGGCCCGATGATATAAAGCACTATTTATGGCTGCAAAAACAGCACGTATTAATGCAAATAGATGGAAAAAAACAACAGCAAGCATTGAACGCCAAAATGCAAAAAACCTTGTCGTCATTAGCCGCAATTGAACAGCAACTTTTATTACGTGAAGAAACCAAGGAGCAGTAACTATGTCAGTCACACTTCCATCAAGTGCTAAAGTTTTACTCGTTGATGATGATGCCAGCTTGCTGCAATTACTGGCGATTCGAATTCAATCAAAGGGTTATGAAGTAACGACCTGTGATAGTGGTATGAACGCATTACAACTACTTAAAAACCAAGTGTTTGATGCGGTGATCACCGATTTAAGAATGGATGAAATGGACGGCATGGCGCTGCATCGACAATTGCAAAACCGCTACCCTGCGTTGCCTGTTATTATGATGACGGCTCATGGATCTATCCCTGATGCGGTAGAGGCCACCAAGCAAGGTATTTTTGCCTTTATCACAAAACCCGTTGATAAAGATGAGCTGTTTGACAGCCTAGCTAAAGCCATTGAGATACATGGGGTTAATAATGATGAAGTCGCCCCGCAAAGTAATATTGTCACCCGCAGTGGCGCTATGCTGCATTTGCTGGAGCAAGTGAAACTATTAGGGCCTACACAAGTTAACGTGCTTATTTCTGGTGCCAGCGGTACCGGTAAAGAGTTGCTTGCGCAGGCGATTCATCAGCATAGCCATGTTAGTGATGGTCCATTTGTGGCAATAAACTGTGGGGCCGTGCCTGGTGAGCTATTAGAATCAGAGCTATTTGGTCACAAAAAAGGGGCATTTACAGGAGCTGTAAAAGATCATCAAGGCCTATTTCAGCAAGCGCAAGGCGGTACCTTATTTTTAGACGAAATTGGTGATATGCCGCTTAATTTACAAGTTAAGTTGTTGCGTGTGCTGCAAGAAAAAACCATTCGCCCAGTGGGCTTTCAAGAAGAAATTCCTATTAATGTGCGAATTGTGTCTGCAACCCACAAAAACCTGCCTGAAGCGATTAGTAATCAACAGTTTAGAGAAGATTTATACTACCGGTTAAACGTCGTAAACTTAAAGCTGCCCCCGCTGTGTGAACGCCGTGAAGATATTAGCTTATTAGCCAACTTTTTTAGTGCCAACATCGCAAAGCGTATGGAGCAAAAAGAAAAGCGCTTTGCAAACGATGCCATGCATGCCCTAGTAAGGTATGATTGGCCAGGTAATATACGTCAATTACAAAATGTAGTGGAGCAAGTGGTTGCGTTGACTCCTAGTGAGGTTATATCTGAACATTTAGTGCTTAGTGCCCTAAACAGTAATGAAAGCAACGTTGAGCCATTATCACTTAATGAAGCTAAAAAAGAGTTTGAACGAGACTATGTAATTAATACCCTGAAAATGGCAGGAGGCAATGTGGCAGAAGGCGCCAAACTTGCCAAGCGTAATCGTTCTGATTTTTATAAGTTGATTAAAAAGCATGAGATTGACGTAGATAGTTTAATTTAATTTGGTTTTTAAAAGGAAGTGAGCATGCAGTTATTCATGGTGTATTTAGGTGGACGCATTCAAGGTTGTCACATAGAAATGCACGACGTACGTTTTGTGGTAGGCCAAAATATTGAGCAAACCTATACCAAACTAAAAAGCCAATGGGTGGGTGATAAAAACAGTGTACACATGGATAGCTACATGGCGGTTAATCACATTGATGGTTATAAAATCGAGGTGGTTGATAGTTATGTAGAGCAAAATAAGCAACTTTATTTTGTTAACTTAGGTGCTTACAGAAGCGACTCAATGGCAGAGCAACACGACTTTGCTTTGTATGTTGCCAGTAGTAGTGAAGAAGCGAAACAACGCGCTAAAAATGACTTATTAGCAGGGCTGAGTCATCTTCATAAAGATGATTTATATGATGTTGATGACTGCTTTGCGATTGATTTACTCGATAGTCAGCTTAATATTAAGCTAACCCCAAGCGGCCAAGCACAACCAATTAAACCGGACTGGTTTGGTTATCATGTATTATAGTTGCTAAGCATTTGTTTGGATATTGTGTGAAAAAGTATGCGTTTATACTTTTGCTAGTTGGCTTAAGTGGCTGTAAATCACTGTCGGGTTTACCGCCCGTTGTTGATTTAAATAAACTGGTAAAGCAAGTAAAAAACGACCCGACCAATGTGGTTGCAATTCACAAGCAAGCTCAAAAAACACACCGCTCTATTAAAGCGCAGGTTGGTAGCGTAAAACAGCTTTTAGCCGCATTAGAAAGCGTTGTTGGGCGCAAGTGGGGTAAGCAAAATACGCAACAGCCTAGTGCAAAAAAATACGTCAAATACAGTAATGATTACCAAGCTCGTGCCATTATTGATTTTGAGCAAGGCACTGTAAAAGTAGAAACCATCGCGTTAAAAAATACAATAAGCTTGTTACAGCAGGCCATTGTTATGACCCTACTGACCTCCAGCGACCCCGATAAAACCGATATTTTTACCAGCGAAGCCCCCATATTAGAAGGCGAACCGTTTTTATATCAACAAGTACTCGACCAAGATAAGTTACCAATAAAATACTCTTGGCGGGCGAATCGGTTTGCGCGTTATTTAGTAAATAATAACTTAAAAAAGCAACGACAATATGGACATGTTATTTCGTCGGTTAGCTTTGATTTAGTGGAGCAAAACACCCATTTAAGAAAGCAAAAGTACAGTGATTATGTGCTGGCGGCTGCAAAAAAATATCAAATATCAGCAGCGCTTATTTATGCCATTATTGAAACCGAAAGTAGCTTTAATCCACATGCGGTGAGCTCATCAAACGCATATGGATTAATGCAAGTGATCCCCGCAACTGCAGGGCGGGATGTGTATCAAAAAATTAAAAAAGTACCCGGGCAGCCAACCAAAGCAGTGTTGTTTAATCCAAAACATAATATTGATATTGGCAGCGCGTATCTAAGTATTTTAAAAAATAATTACTTACATAAAATTAATACTGATAAAAGTAAGCACTTTGCCATGATCTCGTCTTATAACGGTGGGGCGGGTAATGTATTGCGTATATTTAATAAAAATAGAAGTGTGGCGTTTTCACAAATAAATCAGCTTACTTCAAGCCAGTTTTATAACATTCTCACCACTAAGCACTCTCGAGCGGAATCAAGACGCTACCTATATAAAGTCACTAAAGCAGAAAAAAACTATCAGTAACTTATTTACTCATCACTTTCTTGTTGCTCACTTTTAGCGGCCATTTTAAAGGCCACTATCACTAAACCAAACATGGCAAATGGAATCGCGGCTAATAGGTATTCGACCAAATGACTGTCTTGAAAATTAGCTTGCAGCAAAAAATGCCCCGCAACACACATAATAATAACGATCAAAAGGATGGGCAGTAACCTAAGTTCTTTTTTTGCTGAGTGTTTTTTCATTAGTTAAGATGAGTTGAGGTATAAAAAAATAATGCACTATTGTAATGAGCTTACTAAAGCTTGGCAAACAACACTGATTTTTAAATTGCGATTAGGTATGATTAACATCAAAGAAAACCTTAAAAGTAGTGGTTGGGGATAAAGTGCAACAAAGCTTAAAGCAAGTTTACCTAGTTGGCGGAGCAGTACGAGATAAACTGCTAAACATACAATCAAAAGATAACGATTACGTTGTTATTGGTGAAACGCCAGAGGTTATGGAAGCGCTTGGGTTTTTACCCATTGGCAGCGATTTTCCCGTTTACTTACACCCACACACTAAAGAAGAATATGCACTAGGGCGCACTGAGCGTAAAAGTGGTAAAGGTTATACCGGCTTTGTAGTGGATGCGAGCCCCAATGTTACGCTTGAAGAAGACTTAGCACGCCGAGATTTAACCATAAACTCTATGGCACTTGACGAAAACGGCACTATTATTGACCCTTTTAATGGTCAAGATGATTTAAAAAATAAAGTGCTGCGCCACACCACACACGCATTTGTAGAAGACCCGGTTCGGGTATTACGTATTGCCCGTTTTTTAGCCCGTTATGGTAGTGAATGGTCTATTCATCCAAGTACTACTGCATTAATGCATGAGCTTAAAAATAAAGGCGAGCTGGAACATTTAGTGCCAGAGCGCGTGTGGTTAGAAACTGAAAAAGCGCTTGGTGAAAAACACCCAGAGCTTTATTTTCAAGCATTAGATGGGTTAGGTATTTTTCCTGAAATAGAGCAAATGAAAAACACCCCGCAGCCGGCAAATCATCACCCCGAGGGCGATGTGTTTGTACATACTATGTTAGTCCTTAGGCGAGCAGCCGATTTAAACTTTAATTTAGAAACGCGTTTTGCTGCTTTAACTCATGATTTTGGTAAAGCACTAAGCTATAAAAAACGCGGTAATTTACGCGGCCATGAACGTGAAGGGGTTGCGGTGGTTGAGGCCTTTTGTGAACGTTTAAAAGTACCTAATCGCTTTCGTGATATAGGCGTGCTTACCAGTGATAACCATACACTTTGCCACACGCTTGAACAGTTAAGACCGCAAACTATTCATAAATTAATCGTCACTAATTTAAATGCGCTAGTGCATCCAGAGCGTTTTATTGCCTTTACTCAAGCATGTCAGTGTGATGCACAAGGACGAGGCGAAACGCTGGTAGATAAGCCTTATCCACAAGCCGCTAAATTACGTGCTATTCACAACGAACTACAAAAAATGGATAAAAAACAAATTGTGCAACATGCACTTAAAAGCGGTAAAAAAGGCCCCGAAATAGGCGAAACGGTCAAACAGGCAGAAATAGACTGTATTAAAGCGTTTTTACAGCTTAATGGCTAACTTGTAAGGTTTGTGTCGTTAAGCACTACGAGCTAAAGCCTCAGCTTGCATGGCTTGTTTATTACTTACCTTGTGCTTTTTAGTCGCGCCCTGTTGAGCATGGTTATTGGCTGCATTAGGACGATATAAATCGAGAATAAACTCTATTTCTTCGGGTTCTAGTAACTCTTTCATTTTGACTCCTCCTAGGTGAGTAGACTAAGACTGAGCGAATGAATTAAAAGTGAATCGTTACACTTGAGTGTGAATTAAATTGTAACTGCAAAGCTTTAAAATAAAGCGGTTTATAATTAAACCGCTTTTTGTTTAATTATTTAAAGGCAGGTTCACGGTAAACACCACACCGTTGCCTTGCTCATTATTGTGTGCTGTTACTGTACCGTTATGGTAATCACACACCAACCTGACAATATATAACCCTAAACCTAAATGCGGTTGTTGCTGCATTTGCTGGCTGCGCACCGATACCATAGAGTCAAAAATATGTTCAGTAAGTCCCTCAGGCAATAAAGTACCTGTATTACTTACCGTTAATGTTGCTTTGTTTTCGCTTTGCTTCAGGCTGACTTCAATTGCGGTGTTAGCTTCACTAAATTCCAAGGCATTATTAATTAGCTTATCGAGCAGTTGCGCTATAAATTCAGGGGCACCTTGCATTGGCAGTGTGCTTTGGCAAATGTTGAGTGTAAATAACTGGTTAGGGTAAGTAAGTTGGTAGCCCTGCATACAACCACTAATCACTTTTTGTAAATCAAACGGCTCTGGCTCATTACTTTGAATGCTTTGCTCAAGGCGGGTTGCTTCACTCATAGTGGTAATTATTTTCCCTAAACGCTCAACTCCTTCACTGGCACGCTCAAGGTATTTTTGACTCAGTTCACTTTGCTGCAAGCTTTGTAAGTTCTCAAGTGATGAACGTACAACCGCAACCGGCGTGCGCAGCTCATGAGATAAGCGCGACGACATATTTTCTAAATAATCGGTATACCCTCCAAGGCGGCTCACTATATTTGAAAAGCTACGCGATAAATCGCCAATTTCGTCATTGGCATCGCTGTAATTTATATAGCCTGTTACCCGCCCTTGTGCATCAATGGCTTGCTCTGCTGTATCGCGTAGTCGCCTAATACGACTTGATATACGTGAGGCAAAAAAGAACAAAGTGACTGTGCCAATTAACATGACCGCTAAAATCACATTAAATAGTTTTTCCAGCGATTTATTACGCAGTGTACGCACGCCATTGGTGGTTTCTTCAGCTATAACTGCCCCAATAACCTTATCCTCAATCCAAATAGGATACGCGGCCGATAATATTACCGCTTTGTTATCGGGGGTGAGTCGCCAAGACGAGGCCGGTTGGCCTTTGAGTGCTTTGGCTAAATGAGTACCTTGCATTGAGGCGACATCGTGTAGGGTGTCTATAAACTCATCTTCGGGACGGGTTAAAATTTTATAGTACAAAGGATGCAAATAGGTCTGTTCAAAGCGCTGCCATGCGGTTTTTGGCGCTTGATTTTTTAGCCCATCAGCCCATACGCCATCGGCATTTTGAATACTGCCCGATTGCGCTAAAACACGGTGATGATTATCGACTACCCAAATGCGACTGCCGCTGTGGCCCATGCCTTTTAATATACGGTTTATTTCAGGGGAGGGCACCAGTACTGAGCCTAAATCATTTGGGTTATTTAAGTTGGATGTAGACATGATATTAGGTGTTTGGCTTGGCTGTTTACTATCAACATCAGCAATGGCAAACCCCAGTTTATTGCCAAGCATACTCAAAGGAAAGCGCAGCTCAAGGTTGTAACCTGTTTCAGTTTTTTTAAAGAAACCCTGAATTTTAGTAAAAGGCATTTTACTGTAGGCATCAAATGCGTTGACCCAGCCATCTTGGCGCGGAGCAATAATATAAGTATTAAATTGTCCATCAGGATTTTTTAGGCCAATTTTTACATAGTCATTATTGGTAATGCTGAGGCTATTTTTAGCACGGTAAACTAAAGCATCATCTGTGACTTTAAATACTGCATATAAGTAATTATCAAACTTACCCACCATATGGCTAAATGATAAGTTGCTCAGTTGATGATTATCATTGGCTGTTTGTAAGTAGCGTTTATCATAAAGCCAAAACAGCGATTGATAAGCGTCCCAGTCGTTGAGTTTGCCATCGAGCTGAATCGGGCTTTTTAAATTATAAGCATAGAGATCGCGACCTTTTACAACTTGATCTAAAAAGTTGGTTTGTTCGTCAAATAAAGCGGGGCGTTCATGCAGGGCCGTGGCCAGTGCGCGTGTAGTGCCTACCAACGTTTTTTCTTGGCCTTGGCGTAAAAACTTTTCCATTTCCCATACATATTCGTAGCCTAACCATGGCAACAAAAACAAAAAGCACGAAAGTAGGATAAATTTACTGCGTAGGCCAAATCTCAGCATGTGGGTTGCTCCCACCTATAGCCCATGCCATACACGGTATCTATACAGTCAAACTGGCTATCGAGTGCTATAAACTTTTTACGAATACGTTTTACATGCGAGGTAATGGTGCTGTCGTCTACATAAATTTTAGCATCACTCATTAAATCGTTACGGCTTTTAACGTGCCCTGGTCGCTGGGCGAGTGAATGCAGCATCCAAAATTCAGTCACGGTTAAATCAACTAACTGGTGTTGCCAAAGCACCTGCATGCGTTGCGTATCGAGCGTTAGTTGGCCACGAGTTATTAATGCGTTAGCATCGGCGGGTTGCTCTAATGCTTCCATACGGCGAAATAGCGCGCCAATACGCGCAGCTAAATGGGCTAAGCTAATATCTTTAGTTAAGTAGTCGTCGGCGCCCATGCGCAGGCCACATACGGTGTCTATTTCGCTGTCGCGAGCGGTTAAAAAAATAATCGGTAAGGTTTTAGACAGTGAACGCAGTGTTTGGCACAGTAAAAAGCCGCCATCTATTTCATGGCCTAAACCAATATCAACAATGGCTAAATCGGGAAGCGCTTCTTTAAAGGCCGCTTCTGCTTGAGGGCGGTTTTCATAACCACTCACCTGATAGCCTTGAGCGCTCAGCATTTCTATGTAGTTTTCGCGGATTGCGGTTTCATCTTCAATGATGGCTATTTTCTTCATTTTTATTAATTACTCATATTGACTTAGGCGCACTATAGCGAAGTTTTTGCGCTAAGTACGGTTAAAAACACAATTGCCATTTTTTTGCCACAATTGCTCAGCAGTTTGCCATTTTTGATCCCCTTTGTTGCCACTTCATGCTGTTTTAATACAACTATTGAAATTATAGATACAACGCAAGTGCCAACCAATAGCTTGCCAACCCATTACCAATAGTAAGGAATAAATCATGAAGAAAACATTAATCGCACTCACACTCGTTAGTACTTTTTGCGCTCCTGCTTTTGCCGCGGATACTCCATCGAAAGAAGCAAAAAAGGAAACCATAGTCGGCCTAAGCACAGGTGCCATTATCGGTGGCGTTGTTGGTGGGCCTATTGGCGCGTTTGTAGGTGCATTTGCTGGTGGCTTAATTGGCGATGCCAAGGTGGCTGAGCAAACCATTGCTGAGCAGCAGCAAGCTTTAACTGTAATGGCAGAGAAAACCAACGACTACCAGCACGTACTTAATCATAACAGCCACCTAGAGGCGCAACTTGAACTACTGGCGCAGCAAAATGAGCAACTAACGCAATCACAGCTTAATAATTTATTGGCGATGACAGTGCAATTTAAAACTGGATCTAGCGATATTGCTCCTCATTTTGCCAAGCAGCTTGATCAATTGGTAGCGTTATTAAAAAGCCAGCCGCAACTCGCACTCGATTTAAGTGGCTTTGCCGATCAGCGTGGTGCAGAGCAAGCAAATTTATTACTTTCAAAAGCCAGAGTAAACGCCGTACAAAGTTACTTAATTAAACAGGGAGTAAGCCATACACGTTTGAGCACACAAGCGTTTGGCGAGCAACAAAGCATAGCAAACAGTAACACCCTTGAAGATAACTTTTTTGACAGACGCGTTACTCTCACTACTCGTGCGTTAAATCAGTCAAGTAATCAAACCGCAAGCAATTAACAACGTGCGTTCGATGGAGTGATTTATGTTGAGTAAACCCACCAAAGTGCTTACCAAGGTAAGCCTTTTTATTTTTATTATTATCGTGCTTTTAGCCAGCTTTAAAAGCCATGCACAGTCGCCAAAACTATCCTTGTTTGATAGCCAAGGAGTGGCGGTTAATCCTGGGGTGATTTTAAAAAGCGATGCAAAAATGACCCTAACAGGACTAATTAATCATGTTGTAGTAACGCAGCACTACATAAATGAAAATCCTTTTGCAGTAAATGCACGTTATGTTTTTCCTTTACCCGATGAAAGCGCCGTGCAAGCAATGACCATGCGTATTGGTGAGCGAGTGATTCACGGTAAAATAGCAAAAAAACACCAAGCAGAAAAACAGTATCAAACTGCCAAAAAAGCAGGCAAACAAGCTTCATTGCTGCGACAGCAGCGTGCAAATATGTTTATTACAAATGTGGCGAATATAGGGCCTGGTGAAGAGATTGTTATAACGCTTGAATATCAAGAGATTATTGATTACCAGCATGGAACCTTTGCGATTCATTTTCCAACCACAATAACGCCACGCTATCATGCAACAACAGGGAAACTGAACGAAGAGCAAGATAAGCGTACGGTAAAAAGTGATCATACATCTTCGTTTACTCCACAAGGATGGTTAAGCCCTATTTATACAAAGCAAACCAATGAGGCGGCTAATGCCAGCGATTTAAGCTTAACAATTAACATGGATATAGGCTTAGAATTGGTTGATATAAACGCTAAGTACCATCAGGTAAATATTGAAAACTCTGCGTTTGGGCAATACAGCATTGTGCTAAAACCACAGCAAGCAATAAATAAAGACTTTGTACTGGAGTTTAAGCCACTACAAAAAGCGCAAGCTCAAGCCGCACTTTTTACTCAGCAAGCAAAAAATGGTGAGCAGTTTGCATTAGCGATGTTGATGCCGCCAAGCGATCAGTTTACCCAGTCTGAGCGTTTGCCGCGTGAAATGGTGTTTGTGGTTGATACCTCGGGCTCTATGCATGGGCAGTCTATGGAGCAAGCTAAAAAAGCATTGTTTTACGCACTCTCGTTACTTGATAGTGATGATAGCTTTAATATTATTGGCTTTAATAATAAGGTTACTGCCATGAGTGATACCCCTTTAGTTGCTAGTGACTTTAATTTACGCCGTGCAAGGCGCTTTATTTATAACTTGCAAGCCGACGGTGGTACTGAAATACAAGGTGCGCTTGATGCCGTACTTAATGGTGCGCAATTTGAGGGTTTTGTACGCCAAGTGGTGTTTTTAACCGATGGTAGCGTGAGTAACGAAGATGAGTTATTTAAAAGTATTGCGCGCACTTTAGGTGACAGCCGCTTATTTACCGTCGGCATTGGTAGCGCACCTAATCGCTTTTTTATGCGCCGCGCTGCTGATATAGGTAAGGGGTCTTATACCTTTATTGGTAGCACCTTTGATGTGCAGCCAAAAATGCAGCAGTTGTTTGATAAACTTGCTCACCCGGCGATGACTAATTTAGCGTTAACAAATACAAATGGAGACAGCTTAGATTTTTGGCCCTCCCCATTACCGGATCTGTATTTTGCTGAGCCTATTATGGTGGCTATTAAATTAGACACTACCGATACAATTACTTTTACTGGGCAAACAACGCATGGGGAGTTTAAGGTTAAGCTTAATTCGCAAGCAAGCTCAAAAGCCACAGGAATTGATAAGCTCTGGGCACGTCAAAAAATAAAGTCATTATTGCTATACAACCAACAAAGTGAAGTAAAACAGCAAGTGCAGCAACTTGCGCTTGAGCATCAGTTACTTAGCCCATTTACTGCGTTTATTGCCATAGAAGAGAGCACCATTAAAGAAGTTGCTAAACAAACTACACAAGTGGCTAATTTAATGCCACAAGGAATGAGTATGCGTTTGCCGCAAACTGATGGGCAAAGCAAAATGCATATTGTGTTTGGAGCTTTAATGCTACTAGGTGGCCTGTTGTTAGTAAGGCGCTGTAAATGAAAAAGTGGTTGAGCATAGGTTTACTAGCCTTAGGACTGACCTTATTTGGCCATGGTGCATATATGCAGGCAAAGGCATGGCTTGCACAAGTGTTAATAGAGCAAGCATGGCAAACAGCCCTTAAATCACCCAATAAAAAAATTAAGCCGTGGTTTTATGCTGATAGTTACCCAGTGGCACAAATAATATGGCCAAAGCATAATAAACGACTAACCGTGCTCGATGGCGCAAGTGGTAGAAATTTAGCGTTTGCGCCGAGCCACTTTTTACCAGCAGGGGAATTGGGTGGGGCTGATTTTGGTAATTCGCAAGGAGCACTTATTGCCGGGCACAACGATACCCACTTTGCGTTTTTAAAAAACGCTAAAGTTGGGGAGCAATTTTCTCTGCAATTACAAAATGGCCAAGTGCAGCATTATTCAGTGACACATGTTGAGGTAATTAATCAGTACAACACCGATTTTTTGCATCAAGCAGGGCTGTATTTATTAACCTGTTACCCTTTTGATTCGCTGGCCTCGGGTACCGATTTAAGGTGGCTAGTGTCGGCTGAAATATCCTCACCCGAGGTGGCGTTAGGAATATCGACCACTAGTTCTTGATGGCGTTGGCTTATCATTACGCCTATAAACACCACAAATATGCTGATCCACTGGCCAAGTGTCAGTACTTCGTTAAGAATAATGGCTGACAAAATTAAAGTGAAAATTGGGATTAAATTAGAATAAGCTGCTGCGGTTAACACCGACACTTTACTAATCGCGTAGTTGTACATGCCGTACCCACCCAAAGTAACACAAGAGCCTAAGTACAAAATGCTCATTAGTGCGGTTAAATCGTGTTGGTTTTCGCTTGGTAGGTCAATAAATAATAAAAATGGAGCAAAAAACAAACTACCACTCACGCCTTGCAAAGCAATCAGTGTGAGCGGGGAGTAGCGGTTAGCTAAATGTTTTATACACACGGTATAAAATGCCGCGCACACCATGGCCATTAATTCTAAAAAATTCCCTAATAACGGGTTTGGTGCTTGGCTTGAACTCGGTGAGAGCAAGGTCAATAAAATACTGCCGCCAATACACAGCGTAAAACCCACCACAATAGCTTTACTAATATGTTCTTTGAGCATGAAAAATGCTAAAAATGCCACAATAATGGGTAAACAAGACACAATAACCCCCGCTTGGGACGCTGAGGTGTACTCCATTGCGTGGCCTTCAAATAAAAAGTACAAGCAAGGCTCTGCCAGCGACATGCCTAATAAATACTTCCAATCGCCTTTTAAATATTCAAAACGAATTACGTAACGCCACAAACATAACGAAATCAGTAAAGTGGTGAGCATACGCAAAAATATCACCAAGGCCGGATCATAAATCGCAATCGCGTATTTAAGTGCAATAAAGGAGCTACCCCACAAAAAGGTGGCAATAATTAAACATAAACTGGCAGGCATAAGGTGTAATTTAATCGGTTGAATATAGTGCGATCCTAGCACGGCGACGGTGTGATTGAATATTTTTTACTTGTTCAAAAATACCGAACTGGTATAAATAAATTCATCATTTATTGCGCTAAGTAAAAAACATGCAAAGGGATCAGGTCGTAGTTGTAAAGCTAGGTACAAGCGTACTCACTGGCGGTACCGATAAGTTAGACAAAGCACACATGGTGGAACTTGTTCGCCAATGCTGTGAGCTAAAAAAGCAAGGTCATCAGGTTATTTTAGTATCAAGCGGTGCGGTTGCCGCAGGTCGCGAACAGTTATTAAAACCCTGTGGGCGCACATTAATAGACAAACAAATGTTGGCCGCCATTGGACAGGGGCAGCTCATTCATATTTGGCAAAGTTTATTTGCGTTGTATGGTGTTAACGTGGGGCAAATGCTACTAACGCGCGCCGATGTTGACGACAGAGAGCGTTATTTAAATGCCCGCGATACTCTCAATGCCTTATTAAATTATGATGTTGTGCCGATCATCAATGAAAACGACGCGGTTGCTACCAGTGAAATAAAAGTAGGTGACAACGATAACTTATCGGCATTAGTGGCTATTTTGGCCAATTCCGATAAATTACTATTGCTGACCGATCAACAAGGGTTATTTACCAGCGATCCGCGCACTGACATTAACGCCACCTTGATTGATGAAGTTACCCATATTAATGATGAGTTACGCCAACTTGCGGGTGGCAGTGGTACAAACCTAGGCACAGGGGGTATGGCAACCAAACTACAGGCAGCCGATATTGCCAGAAGAGCTGGGGTTGAGGTGATTATTGCCAAAGGCGCGGATGAAAATGTGATTTTAAAATGCATGAGCGAGCAACTGCCAGGCACCCGTTTTTTAAAACTTACCGCCCCTAAAGATGGCCGAAAAAAATGGTTATTAGCAGGGCCTAAAAGTAGCGGCCAAATTTTAATTGATGCCGGTGCGGTACATGCATTGCAATCTAAGGGCGCCAGTTTACTTGCTAAAGGCATTACGCGTGCAATAGGTGAATTTGAACGTGGAGATTTAATTAACTTAATTGATGTAAATCAGCAAATTATTGCACGCGGGTTAACGCGCTTTAGCCATCTTGAAATCGATAAAATAAAAGGCGCACATTCTAATCAAATCAGCCAATTACTTGATTACGATAGCGGCGTGGAAGTACTACACAGAGATGATATGGTGGTGTTGTAATTAAGCACTTTTTTAACGACATAGCGCAACGTATAATCCGCTTATAGTGTTGCGCTTTTTTGTGTTAAAATCTTGCACCTTAAATTTGTTGTAAAGAGTATTGAAGATGAAATTAGTTCGCTGGGTTTTAGGTTGTATCATCTTATTTTTTAATTTTGTTTTTACGCCGCGTAGCAAAAAACGTGATCCGCAAGAGCAAACTAAGCTTGATCAGCAAACCGCACAATTTAAGCTCTATCAATTCAAAGCATGCCCTTTTTGTGTAAAAGTGCGCCGTTCAATTAAGCGTGAAGGCTTAAAAATTGAAACACGCGATGCAAAAAATGATGAGCAATACCGCCAAGAGCTATTAGAGCAAGGCGGAAAAGTTAAAGTACCTTGTTTACGTATTGAGCAAGATGGCCAAGTAAAATGGCTTTATGAATCAAACGATATTATTGCTTACTTAAACAAAGTAGCTGCTTAAAATATTTATTGGTATTTCATACCATCTCACTTATTAAAAGAGACATTACCATGACAATTCGTACCCGTGTTGCTCCGTCGCCAACTGGTGACCCGCATCTTGGCACCGCTTACATTGCCTTATTTAACTACTGTTTTGCTAAACAGCAAGGCGGTGAATTTGTACTTCGTATTGAAGATACTGACCAAGTTCGCAGCACACCAGAATCTGAACAAGCCATCATGGATAGCTTACGCTGGTTAGGCCTTGAGTGGGATCATGGTCCTGATGTAGGTGGAGAGTTTGGTCCATACCGTCAATCTGAGCGCAGTGATTTATATAAAAAATACGCCCATCAGTTAGTTGAAGACGGCAAAGCGTTTTACTGTTTCGCAACCAGCGAAGAACTGGACCAAATGCGTGAAGAACAAATGGCCGAAGGTCTGCGTCCTAAATACGATGGCCGTGGCTTAAACCATACAGAAGACGAAATTAAAGCAAACTTAGCAGCGGGTAAGCCTTACGTTATTCGTATGAAAATCCCAAGCGAAGGCACGTTTAAATTTAACGACTACCTACGTGGTGAAATTGAGATCCCGTGGGAAAACGTAGACATGCAAGTGCTATTAAAAGCGGATGGTTTTCCAACGTACTTTTTAGCTAACGTGGTGGATGATCATCATATGCAAATTAGCCACATTTTCCGTGGTGAAGAGTGGATAAACTCAGCGCCTAAGCTATTAAAACTTTATGAAGATTTTGGTTGGGAAGCACCCGTATTAGGTCACTTACCATTATTGCGTAATCCAGATAAATCAAAATTGTCCAAGCGTAAAAACCCAACCTCTATTAATTACTATAAAGAAATGGGTTACCTACCAGAAGCGGTACTTAACTACTTGGGCCGTATGGGTTGGTCAATGCCTGATGAGCGTGAAAAGTTCACCCTTAATGAAATGATTGAACATTTTGACATGAAGCGTGTATCGCTTGGTGGCCCAGTATTCGACGTAGACAAGTTAAGCTGGTTAAATGGTATGTGGATCCGCGAAAACCTAACTGATGCAGAGCTAATGCAGCGTTTTGTTGACTGGAAATTTAATGGCGACATGCTTGCTAAAGTATTACCGGAAGCTAAAACGCGTATAAATACGCTCTCTGACATGGTTGATTTAGCAGGGCACTTTGTAGGCGGTATCCCGACTTACGATCCTGCGCTATTAACAGCCGGTAAAGCTGACGAAGATGTTATTCGCCAAGCATTACAATTTTTTGTATGGCAGCTAGAAGGCTTACGTAGCTTTGAAAAGCCAGCTATTTTTGCAATTGCAAAAGAAGTAGCCACCTTCCACGAGCTTAAAATTAAAGATTTCTTAGAGCCTATATTTGTGGCTATTACCGGCAAAACATCATCAACTTCGGTATTAGATGCAATGGAGATTTTAGGGTCTGACCTATCGCGTGCACGTTTACGTGTTGCGTTGGCTCATTTAGGTATTTCTAAAAAGCAGGCTAAAAAGATAGAACGCGCATACCGCGATTACCCAAGTGCGTAATCGTGGTTACAGATTCAAAAGCCGCTTAATTTAAGCGGCTTTTTTGTGCCTGTAATTCTAAGATGGAGTTGCCAGCATAGGGTAAGTAAATAAGAAAAAGTGAAACACATTAACGAGCCAATGACATAAAATGGCCCATTCTAATCGGCTAGTTTTATAGTAAATATAGCCATAACCAAAACCTGCAACGGCCGCCACGAGCATATAATGAGTACCCGCTGAAAAGTGTGCCAGTGAGAATACACAAGTACTGATAGCCGGTGCGAGCAGTGCAAACCTGCTCGGGGTTATTAGTTTTGAAAGCTTAGTTTGTATCACTCCCCTAAATAATGCCTCTTCTGCAACGCAGGTAAAAAGTAGGTTGATAGCTATAAATAACAACCAAAATTCAGGTACTTTTGGCGCAAATTCAACAAGGTTTAACGTTAAAGCAGTTATGAGCGCCGCTAAAATAGTGATAATTATGATTAAAGCAGGGTAGCCGATAGTTACTGGCTTTGCCGTTTTATTTTTTTCAAAAACATAAGCGCTCAGCATTAAACCCGCTAATGCTTTATCAAAATTAGCATACAAGGTAAATGCAATTGCGTTACTGGTGATTTGTTCATTAACAACAATAGGCAGGTTATTAAAACCCGCAAACCAATGTAAGGCCAACCCGAGTGAGGCTGTTATAAATAAAGACGTTAGAACATTACGTTTTAACGCTGAGGTTGCCAATAGCGTAAAGTGAAACAATCCCACATAAACAGCTATAACAGCAACCGCGTTTAAATTTATATATTCTTGATAATAGGCGCTAATAACACTTAGCAGCAATAAGTATTGCCATAATGGTTGGCGAAATACAGAGAGTTTACACTGCGGGAAAACACATAAAATAGCGGCAGCTAAAAAGTAAAAAGTCATTGGCAAATACTGCTTGTTGTTTGATAGAGGAAATGAGAGAAAACGAATCACATAGCGTTATAGTCTCAATTAGATAATTTTGAGCTATTAATAATTATAGGCTTGTCCGGTACAAGTAACGGCTAAATCACAATTGTAGCGGGATACTGATTGGCATTGCTCCAGTGTAAATGCATTGCCACCTAAATAAAGCACATCGTTTTTAAGGGATTCTATAGCTTGTGATTTCAAACGGTTATAGCTAATTGAGGATGTTCGCGTATCATCTGATACATCGCAGCTTTCGCCTTTTATTCCACCAAGGGGGCTTGCACCTCTATCGAGAGCGTCCTGAACACTGTAAAATTGCTCTAGACCACGTTTTTTAATGTGGCTTGAAACGTGTTCTGATAAAACCTCGTCGTCGATATTGGTTGTGTAAGTAATGTTATTACAGCCAGTTAATAATGAAACCGCGCATATTAATAAAGAAAAATACTTCATTAGTTAATCCCTTAAACTCGTATTTGCCTAATTTACTTAGTTAATTAGCGAGTTGCAAATTATCATTTTTCGCCTTTATTAAACAGATTCGACCTCTCAAGATTTTTTTTCTGGTAGTATAGCTAGGTTATAAGCAGTTTAAGCAGTGAACACACTATGTTAAGTCCTTACTATCAGCAGCATGCTGATTATGTTTCAATTTCTCGTGAGCAAGGTTGTCGCTTTGCTAAATGTGTAGCCGACGACTACAACCCGCTTCATGATAAAGACGCTAAAAAGTTTTGCGCACCAGGAGACTTACTTTTTTCTCTAGTGTTAGACCGCTATGGCATTAGTGAGCGAATGGAGTTTACCTTTGCCGGTATGGTTGATGAAAATACCAAGCTAAATTTTCCAGAACAACCTGGAGAAGAGTTTGATGTAAACCATGGCGAAAAAGTAATTTTAAAGGTTAAACGCGACGGTAAAACCAGTAAATGCCCAACACTTACAAACAGTTTAATAAAAAATTATGTTGAGTTCTCAGGTGCTGCGTTCCCGCATGTAATTATTCCTTTAATGGGCAAGCAAGAGGTAATGATAAACCCTGCGCGGCCTATGATTATTTATGAATCAATGATAATTAACCTTAATAACATTGATATTAAATCACCCACCCTTGAGTTTGCAGAGCCTAGCTTTGAATACGCTGGTAAACGCGGCAAAATAACCTTGCGCTTTAATTTACTCGAAAACGGCGAAAAGGTGGGTTTTGGTGAAAAACACATGGTGGTATCGGGTATTCGTGAATACTGTCAAAGCACCGTAGATGATTTAATTGCATTTTATAATGAACGTAAAGCCACATTAAAACCAGCTTAAATACTTCATTTTATATAGGCGCTATTTAGCGCCTTTTTTATTACTAAAGCTCAGGTATAATAGCGTTCTTTGTTATTTTAAAGCCAAGCTTATGTCTGCCACATCGTTCTCATCACTAGCCCTAGACCCGTTACTATTAACGGCAATAGAGCAAAATAATTACACTACGCCTACCGCCATTCAGCACAAAACGATACCGCCAATTTTAGCGGGCAAAGACGTTATGGGCAGCGCTCAAACTGGCACCGGTAAAACTGCCGCTTTTGTTTTGCCGCTATTACATAAGCTTTTAAATTCCGCTAAAAAAGACGAACCAGGCATTGCTCGTGTGGTTATTTTAACGCCCACTAGGGAGCTTGCTCAGCAAGTATTTGCAAGCTTTGAAAAATACGCACAAGGTACAGATATAAAAGGTGCACTTGCTTATGGTGGCGCAAGTATTGGTCCACAAATCAAAGCACTTAAAACAGCGCAAGTAATAGTGGCAACGCCAGGGCGCTTACTTGATCACATAGTGAAGGGCAGTGTGGTGCTTTCAAGCGTGGACTCTTTAGTATTTGATGAAGCAGACCGTATGCTCGATATGGGCTTTATTGACGAAATTAGACGAATACTGCGTCATATCCCAGGCGATCGTCAAACCTTACTGTTTTCCGCGACCTTTGATGACAGTGTATTTGAGCTGAGTAAAAAATTACTTAAAGACCCAGAGCTTATTGAAGTTGATAAGCGCAACTCTGCTGCTGTAGAGGTTGAACAAGTTATTTACGCAGTAGATGAAGACAGAAAGCGTGAGCTGGTATCGCACATGATTGGCATGAAAAACTGGCGACAAGTGCTTATATTCACCCGCACTAAACAAATGGCCGATAAACTTGCCAAAGAAATGTGTAAAGATGGTTTAAAAACCGAATCTATTCATGGTGATAAATCACAAGGTGCTCGCGATCGCGCATTACAAAACTTTAAAGAGGGCAGTACGCGTGTTTTAGTGGCCACCGATGTAGCCGCGCGCGGTTTAGACATACCGGCACTTAAATATGTAATTAACTTTGAATTGCCATACATAGCTGAAGATTATGTACACCGTATTGGCCGTACAGGGCGTGCTGGCGAGCAAGGGCTTGCTATGTCGCTAGTGAGCCTTGATGAGCAATGGCTGCTTGAAGAAATTGAAGTGCTGCTTGATACCCGCTTAACACCACAATGGCTTGAAGGCTATGAACCTGATTTAAATAAGCCACCTAAAGATAACCGCAAAAACACTAACAAAGCGCGTAAAGATCGCGATAAAAAACGTATTACAGGGCAAAGAGCGCCAAATAGAAGACGTAAATAAAAGCTTAGGGCTTCACCTAACAGGCAGCTAAGAGCGATAAGCGGTTATTCAGAGGAGTTGTCATCAACTTAGTAAGAATAAGAGGCAACTTTCTTCTTTTTTACATACTTATATAAATATCGGAAAGCATAATATTTATAGCTGGCAATCACTTATACTTTTTGCTATTAGTTTAAGCTCACAAAATAAGGGCGCCTTCGCGCTAAAAAAGGGAAAGTGTCCTCTGATAAAGTTGTTATAGCGCAACCCAAAATTGAGGTAAGGAGATTGAAGTGTCACCCAAAATTGCATTAGTTATTGGAAATGGTTTCTCCATGAGTTTTGGATATCATTCAGGATTGCAAAGTAAATGGAATACACAATCTTTTTTAGATTGGGACATAAAGTGCCCGACATCAGAAGACCTTTTAATAGATCTACTGCCTAATCTTAATGCACTAAAAAATATTAGGGAATATGAAAACGATTTTGAAGTGTTCGAATACTTACAAAATAAAGAATACTGCAAAAGTCACAAAATTGATCAATTACAATGTTTTATTGAAGCAAGACATTATCTTACGATAGCCTTTTCTCATCTAGCGGTTGAACAAGTTCTTCAGTTTGATACGGACTGGTCATGGTTTCAATGGATGAAAAAACATCGCGATAATATTATAGGTGCTTTCTCTCTTAATTATGATTTACTGCTTGAGAAATGCTTAGATCAACTTCAATTACCTTATGACTCATGCCAAGTGAATGGTCATGGGAGTGGTATACCTCTCTGCAAACCGCATGGTAGTGTGGATTTTGAAATACTAGGAATAAAAATCCCTGTAAAATATCCGTTGAACGGACGTATTGATTTGAATGATACTCCTATTTATCGATTGAGCATTAATGAATTGCTTTACCCGAGGACTCAGCCATTATGCATCGTTCCGAATGAAAATAATAAGTACATCAACTTTCAGTGGGTTGAGGAAGTTAGTAGGAATTTTCAGGAAAATTTAAAAGATTGTACACATTGCATAATTATCGGAGTATCGTATTTTGACTGTGATCAACCCGAAATAGATCACTTAATATCCAAAATTTCACCTTCTTGTGAAGTCATTATTGCTAATCCAACTCCACCTCCTGAATTGCTTGCAAAGCTGGATGGTTTTTCATGTACGCTTTGGAAATCGCATCAAGGACCTGTTGATGAAAGTGGCAACTGCATAATGCTAAAAGATCTAAACACAGGGAAAGTGCTAACAAAATGTTTTTGTGGAAGTGGAAAAGCATATCAATATTGTTGTTCTGTTTGAGTTCAAGCGCTATAACAGTTATATATATCGCTAACGTGGTAAATTAGATTGTTTCTGGTAAATTCATCATTTTTGTCGGATGGCGTGGCTCCGCCACTTATCCGACCTACGTCAAAATGTAGGTTGGTTAAGCCGAAGGCGCCACCCAACAGGCTTTCAAATTCACTTTTCATCCGCTCATGGCACTTTGCCGAAATTCAGCTTTGATAAAGTCCTACAGTTTAAACCTGATAGATTAAGTTAGTACTTATTAAAATAAACGAAGCTAACTACTTGAACTGGCTTATTCTATGTCGCTTATTATTTTTGCCCGAACCCCGAACCCCGAACCCCGCAATTAAGCTATTAGTTTCTCCGCAAGGTTGAGTTCCATTATTGCTTTTAGTAAACGGTATAAGTTAATTGACGCGTCAATTTCTTCTTTACGGTTGGTTAAGCTTTCAATATTTAAACCCAGCGGTACACCTAAGTGAGCACAGCTTTTTAAAATTGAGTCGAGGTTTTCGCGACAAATACGCACTGATTCGCTTAGTGTATTTTCCGAATCAAGCATGCGCCATTTAGTTGCCTCTGGCACTGAGATGCCTAGCCATTGCATAAACTCTAAGGTTTTTTCACCACCACAAGGCGTAAAGGTTAATATAATCCGATTAGGTGTCAGGCCTTGTGCTTTGCATGTGCGCGCATAACTGGTTATTAAATCTATGGTTGCTTGTGCGTTGTACACTGCTTGAGAGATAAAAAACTGGCATCCTTGAGCTGTTTTTTCTATTAAGCGTTGGTGCTCGTTGCGCTTATTGGCATGGCGCTCAGCAATAGTGACACCACCTAAAAAGAAGTCTTCAGACTGCTCTGCCAGTGTTTTGTAGGCAATCGGTAAGCTCAGCTTTATATCACCTGCTGATGATGGGCTGCCCACTAACACCACGTTTTTTAAATCGTAGTCATTTTTAGTTTCATCTAACCACGCTTTAAACTCACTCACACCGCGCTGAGCTACACTTTTATAAGTAATTACATCAAGATCAGATAAGCCTCGTAAGAGTTGACTGTACTCGCGCGGATCAACTGTTTGCTTAAATGCAAATGGACGCGCTTGCTCTGTACGGCTGCTTTCATCTTGAATGTCATAAATAATCACACCGTCATATTCAATTTCGTGTAAACGGCCTAATAACTTTTCGGCAATGACTTTTAATTGCGCTTTATCAGTCCCAATTTTTGGCGGTGTTGTGCCAATTAGGTAAACACCTTGGTTGGTGTCCTGTATTTTTTCTTGAAGTGATAAAGCCATAATCCTCATTCCAGCTTAATTTGTGATGATGGATTTAATATAGCAGCCATTTAGACGTCTAGATAGATTTATTTTGTTGAAAGTTTCTCAACTAACGTGAATTATTTTCATAGTTAAATTAAATAACTGACACAGTTGTTTACATAATTAATAGGCTTAAGGCTCTTATATTTAATTACTTTACGGCATACTTAGTTTGGTAAATGTTTTAAAAATTGCTCAATTTAAAAAGGGATAACAATGAAATTTAAATTATTGGCAACTAGCCTAGCGGTATCGCTGGCCTTAACAGGTTGTGCTACGCAGCAAAGTCAAAACACGCAAATAGCAGCTCAACAAGAACAAGTTAATAAAGCAGATGAGCGTGTTTTTTCACAAGATTACCTAATAGAAGAGCTAGATAACGGCCTACGTGTGATGGTAGTTAAAACCGATTACCCAGATGTAGTATCGCTACAAATACCTGTATCTGTTGGCTCGCGTAATGAAGTGGAAGCGGGTAAAACTGGTTTTGCTCACTTTTTTGAACACATGATGTTTAAAGGCTCTGAAAAGTTTCCGCAAGATGTGTATTCAGATATTCTAAAAAATTCAGGGGTTGATAACCGCGCCTACACAACTAACGATTACACTAACTACCACTTAAATTTTTCAAAGCAACATCTTGATAAAGTACTTGAGATTGAAGCGGATATTTTTCAAAACTTAAGCTACACCGAAGAACAATTTAGAACGGAAGCGCTTACCGTTAAAGGCGAGTACTTAAAAAATAACGCCAGTCCAATTCGTAAATTATTAAGTGCGGTACGCCAAGAAGCGTTCGAAAAACATACCTATAAACACACTACAATGGGCTTTTTTGAAGACATTGAAGCTATGCCAGATCAAATGGCCTACGGTAAAGAGTTTTTTGATAAGTTTTATAAGCCTGAATATGTATCGCTTGTGATTGTTGGTGATGTTGATCCAAAAGAGACCATGGCGATGGTTAAAAAACACTGGGGTAATTGGCAAAAAGGCGACTATGTTGCTGATATTCCAAAAGAGCCAACTCAGCAAGCGCCAAAATATGTGCATGAGCAAAACGAGGGATTACCTGGCCATTGGTTACTTGTGTCGTATAAAGGGGCTGCATGGGAGCCTCAGAAAAAAGACAGAGCCGCATTAGATTTACTGTCGCAGCTTTATTTTTCGAGCAATTCAGATATTTACCAAGAGCTGGTAGTAGAAAAACAAATCGCGAGTCAAATGTTTACCTATAACCCTGAAACTAAAGATCCAGGGTTACTGCATGTATTTGTAAAAGTAGAAAATGCCGATGATTTAGCCACAGTGCGTGATGCCATTAATCGTACGTATGCCAAAGCGCGTACCGAGTTGGTTGATAGCCAAAAACTTAGCGATTTAAAGTCTAACCTTAAATACAGCTTTATAAATGGTTTAGATTCGTCGCAAGCAATTGCCTCTACACTTGCCAGCTATATGCATTTTGAGCGCGATCCTGAGGTAATTAACCAACTGTATAAATCGGCAGACAATATCACTAGCGAAGATATTAGAGCCGTTGCCAATAAGTACTTTGTTGATAATGCTCGCACCACAATTACTATGTCGGCACTTGATAAAGCCCCAGGTTTTGAACAAGAAAGCGACTTAGATGCCTTGGTAGCTAAGTATCAGCAAGTACCGAGTAAGCCTATCTTTAAAGTGCTGGATAAAACTAATAGCTCGCCGTTAATCGATATTAACTTATTATTTAATACCGGTGCCGCTGCCGATCCGCAGGGTAAAAAAGGCGTGGCGGCACTGACTGCCGCAATGCTGGCGCAAGGTGGCTCAACCTCAATGAGTTACAAAGATATTAAAAAGGCAATGTACCCGCTGGCGGGTAGCTTTGGTTATCAAATAGATAAAGAAATGCTGTCGTTCCAAGGGCGTATTCATAAAGATAATGCAGCTCAGTGGTATGCCTTAGTGAGTGAGCAGCTGCTAAACCCAGGCTTTAGAGAAGATGACTTTAAGCGTCTGAAAAAAGAAATGATCGATGGCATTAAATCGGGTTTAAAAGCTTCTAACGACGAAGAGTTAGGTAAAGAAGTGCTCTACAGTGTGCTTTATAAAGGCCACCCTTATGAAAGCTATAACTACGGTGACTTATCAGATTTAGAAGCGCTGACCCTTGATGATGTTAAAGCGTTTTATAATGCTGAGCTTACACAAGCTAAACTTACTGTGGGTTTAATTGGTGCAGTCCCTACAAAACTTAAAGCACAAATGTTAGCTGACTTAGCGACACTCCCTAAAGGCGAACAAAGCCGCTTAACAATCCCTGATGCGCCAGAGCTTAAAGGTCATCATGCAACGATTGTTGAAAAGTCAGCGCAATCAACGGCTGTGTCGTTCGGGTTCCCTATTGATACCATTCGTAGCAGCGAAGACTGGACCGCATTGTGGCTAGTGCGTTCGTACTTTGGTGAGCATCGCAGTTCTAACAGTTACTTGTACGAACGTATTCGTCAAACGCGTGGTATGAATTACGGTGATTACGCCTATATTGAATACTTCCCTAGAGGTATGTTTCAAACTAAACCGGATGCAAACTTAGGGCGCTCGGAGCAAATATTCCAGGTGTGGCTGCGTCCACTGCGCTCAAACAACGATGCGCATTTTGCTACCCGTACCGCATTATTTGAGCTAGATAAGCTAATTAAAAATGGCATGACTGAGGCTGATTTTGAAGCCACACGTAACTTTTTAATTAACTTTGTGCCACAAATGGTTGCTAGTCAAAATCGTCAGTTAGGTTATGCGCTAGATAGCGAGTTTTATAACACCGATAGTTTTGTAAACTACGTCACAAGCAAACTGAAAACATTGACTGTTGACGATGTAAATCGAGTGATTAAAGATAACCTACAAACTGAGAATATTCACTATGTGTTTGTTACCGGTGATGGTGAAGATATGCAAAAACGTTTAGCAACTATGCAAACCTCGCCTATGGTGTATAACACCGATAAGCCTGCCGAGTTAGTGGCTGAAGATAAGGTAATTGCTGATTATAAACTGGCAATTCCTGCAAAAAATATTGAAGTAGTAAAGGTGGATAAAGTATTTCAATAATTTAAGTTTTTAAGTATTAAAAAATGCCCCTGTGCAGTAAGCATTGGGGCATTTTTATATTTTAGGTTGTAAATACTAGTTACTTACTAAAAGTACTGAGGCTGCACCAAGAGCAAAACTAATAACAGAGCTAATAATCAAACCTGCAATAAAACTTTTAGATGGACTGTTATTGGCATCATTTTGGTTGTTTTCATCAAGCTTAATAAGCTCACCTTGGCGTACTTCAAATACCGCACATAAGGCCATGGTGGTTTCTTTTGAGGCTGCACCTTCTTTTTCTACTCGTTGAATGGTTCGCAAGCTTACATCGCAGGCATCGGCAAGCTGTTGTTGTGTCCAATCGAATGTGTGCCTAAGCGACTTTACCGTTGTAGGGTTTAATTGCATGTTAAAGTTTCCCTACAAATAGTTCCATTACTGCTGCAGTGGTATAGCCAAATACTGCACCACCTAATGCACAGCCTAGAATAAATAAAGCTGCTTTTTTAGGATCGCTAGGAAGACTACTTTGAACTTGCTTGGCAAGCACTTCTTGATCTTTGTAAAGAGTGCATTCAAGTCGTCCTGTCAGTATATTGAGCATGTCAAATTTCACTTGGTACTGCGAATTTTCAAAATCAAATGTGTGTGAGCTTTTTATATTAACGCTGCGTCTGCTGCTAACTAAGTCATCGTTAATATAGATTTCTTCTTTACCTGTAAAGTAGCTTCCAAAACAGGCTATTTGGTTATCGCCATCTTGAAAGTAAAATTTATAGCCTAATTTTTTTGTATTTAATATGTCGTTTTTCATCATCGTTATCCTTGTTTAGTTGATGATGCTAATTTAGCGTTTATTATTATTTTTTACGCCGTCAGCAGAACGCCAGTGGCTATTTTGGCACATGACACACGTGCTGTCATATATTGTTATTTATTGATTTTTATTAACTTATTTTATTTTTGCACAAATGGTCAAACCTGCCTAGCTGTCATATAGTATGGCTTTGAAAAAGTAGTCTAAAAATGAAATTTAACTAGTTATATATAATAACCAGAACAAATAACGAAGGGATTAACACCTAGGCGCCTAAATCCGTTAGAATTGGCGGTAGGCTCTTTGTAATAACTTAAGGCAGTATTATGCGTCATGAAATTTGGCAACAGCTTCGTAGTGAAGCAAATGAAGTAGTAACTCGTGAACCCCTTTTAGCGAGCCATGTGTATTCGTGTATTTTAAATCATGAGTGCTTAGGGTCGGCATTGAGTTTTATTGTTGCTAACAAGCTAGCTGATGCTGTGGTTTCTGCTTTTACAATCCGTGAGCTGTTTGACCAAGCTTTTGTAAAGTGTGACCGCATGCTGACACATGTTGCTCATGATATTAAAGCAGTAAAAGATCGTGACCCTGCCGCCGAAACCTACCTTACTGTGATTTTAAATTTAAAAGGGTTTCATGCGATACAAGCACACCGATTAGCTAACTGCTTATGGCAACAAAACCGTAAAGAGCTTGCGCGCTTTATTCAAAGTCGTACCTCAGAGGTGTTTGGGGTTGATATTCACCCTGCTTGTAAAGTAGGCCAAGGCATCATGTTTGACCATGCCACCGGTATTGTTATAGGTGAAACCGCCGTAATTGAAGATAATGTATCTATATTACAATCGGTTACGTTAGGTGGTACGGGTAACGAGCAAGGCGATCGCCACCCTAAAATCAGAGCGGGCGTACTTATTGGCGCGGGCGCTAAAGTACTGGGTAACATTGAAGTGGGTGAGGGCGCACGTATTGGCGCAGGTTCAGTGGTATTAAGCCCTGTGCCGCCTCACACAACTGCTGTTGGCGTACCTGCAAAAATTATTGGTCGCCCTGATTGTGAGTGCCCGGCAGAAAGTATGAACCAAAACTTTTTAGAATATCCCGAGCCAGAAAACGAATCGCACACCAGTGCAATGCTTTAATTTTTGAGTACCTAGAAATGATATATAAAAGTAACTTTGTGGCTATGCTGCTCTGTTTTTCTTCAGGCGTGGCGTTAGCAAGTGGTTACTTTTTGTTTTTTAAAGATTCCACTCGTGTTTCCTCAGCGCCCAAACAAGCTGTAATCTCTTCGGCTAACACTCAAGTCAATAATCAGCCAACTACTTTGCAAGGCCTAGTGCAGGTCAATAAAGCCCAAGCGGCTGATCAACAAACTCAGCTAGCACAACATGTGGTTGAGCTTAATCAGCGGCTTGAAAAAAAATCAATCCAGCTTAAGCAGTCTCAACAACAGCTAAAGTTAAATCAATTAGAAAGTGTAGAGCTTGATGATGAGCTCGCAATACAGTTTGAGCAAGAGGCTGATAATCTCGAATGGAGTTACGAGCTTGAAGTCGCGTTAACTGACTTTTTAATTATTAATGAGTTTGCAGATAGCGCTGAGCTTACAGCGCTAAAGTGTAAGCAAACAATTTGTAAGTTTGAGCTTACCATAAATCAACATGCCGTTAATTATGGAGCTAAATTATGGCGCGAGCTAAACGATAAACTTCACCTTGAACCTTGGTGGCAGCAATTTAAACTCAGTGCATCTCAATCTAACGATGCCCGTATTGAGTTTACCGTAAGTACGCAAGGCTAGCGCTTAGCAATATGGCTAAGCTTCTACCTTTGAAATAACCTGGCCATCTACTAACTCAGTGATCAACACATCACCCACTTTTACATCTTCCACTGATTTAACCACTTTATTTTGCGCTGTTTTAGTAATGCTATAACCACGTGCTAGGACATTAAGGGGGCTGACCGAATCAAGCCGACTTGCTTGTAAGGCAAGCGTATTATTTGCGTGTTGTAGTTGCTGCTGCATCGCTTGATTTAGCCTTGCATGGAGCTGTGCTAACTGATGGTTTGCATTTGCTAGCTTTTTATCTGGTGATTGGCGCATTAGTCTGGGTGTTAAATTAGCTAACACGCGTTCTTGTTGATATAAACGCTGACGCATTGCCTGTTGCAGTGCAATACTCAACTCATCTAAGCGTTGTGATTTTTGGTTTAGCTGATTGCGCGGGTGGCACAAATCTAAGCGATGCTGTAGCTGAGTTGCCAGTGCACGTTTATCGGCAATGTCGTGTTTAAATGCATTCGCTAAACGACTAATTAACTGATTAACCCTATTATGCAGCTCTTGTGTATTGGGGCTTACGAGCTCTGCGGCTGCAGAAGGAGTTGCTGCGCGGACATCAGCGACATAATCGCTAATTGTGGTATCTATTTCATGGCCAACAGCGCTCACAATTGGCAGCGAGCTTTGATAAATAGCACGAGCAAGTTGTTCATGGTTAAAGCACCATAAATCTTCTAATGAACCACCGCCGCGCCCGAGTATGATAACGTCGACTTCATTACGTAAATTTGCCAGCTCTATTTGCTTGATTAAATGGCCATGCGCTTCTTTGCCTTGCACCATCGCAGGGTAAATAACCACTTCTAATTGCGGCGCACGACGCTTTAAAACAGTTAAAATATCTTTAATTGCGGCGCCTGTAGGTGAGGTGATCACCCCTATGCGATTTATGTTTTGGGGCAGGGGTTTTTTATAAGCGGAGCTAAATAAGCCCTCTGCAGCCAAACGCATTTTTAGCGCGTCAAACTCTTGCTTAAGTTGCCCTTCGCCGGCAGGCTCCATATGTTCAACAATAAGCTGGTAGTCACCACGGGGTTCGTACAAAGATACACGTGCTTTAACGGTTACTTGTGCGCCGTTAATTGGTCGGTAACTTTGGTTGCGATTATTGCCTCGCCACATGGCGGCTTTAATTTGCGCTTTATCGTCTTTTAACGAAAAATACCAATGCCCAGAAGCAGGCGCAATAAAGTTAGAAATTTCACCAGTGAGTACTAAAGACGCAAAACCTTGTTCAAGTAAGGCACGTATTTCACGATTAAGGCGAGATACGGTATAAACCGTTTGCGAGGGCTTAGAAAACATAAAAACTACCAAAAAACATTTATAAATCTAGCTTATCATAAATAAATACAAAATATTATTTACTAGTGCCTACAACGCTGTTAAAATTTGGCCGCAATTCCTTATCTTAGATCCACATGTGAGAAGTTGCCAAAATGCTTAGAATCGCTAAAGAAGCTCTTACCTTTGATGACGTACTTTTAGTACCTGGTCATTCTACTGTTTTGCCACATACGGCAAATATTTCAACTCGCTTAACGCGTGGTATCAAACTTAACTTGCCGCTCATTTCAGCATCTATGGATACTGTTACAGAAGCTCGTTTAGCTATTGCCCTCGCGCAGGAAGGTGGTCTTGGTTTTATTCATAAAAACATGACCATTGCAGAACAAGCGAAAAATGTTCGTAAAGTTAAAACCTATGAAGCAGGTATTGTTTCATACCCTGTTACAGTAACGGCCGATCTGACAATTGCAGATGCCGTTGAGCTGTCTCAGGAAAAGGGATTCTCAGGTTTTCCGGTCACCGATAGCGAAAATAACCTTGTAGGTATTGTAACTAGTCGTGATATGCGCTTTGAAACTAAGCTTGAACAGCCGGTTTCAACAGTGATGACGAAAAAAGAAAACCTAGTAACGGTTAAAGAGGGAACGGCTCGCGAAGATATCTTAAGCTTAATGCACGAACACCGCATTGAGAAGATTCTTGTGGTTGATGATGCGTTTAAACTTAAAGGCATGATCACCGTAAAAGATTACCAAAAAGCACAAGACAAACCAGACGCGTGTAAAGACGAGCAAGGTCGTTTACGTGTAGGTGCTGCGGTAGGTGTTGGCGCAGGTACTGATGAACGTATTGCTGCATTAGTTGAAGCCGGTGTTGATGTACTACTAATCGATACTTCTCATGGTCACTCACAAGGTGTTATTGACCGTGTTGCAGCGACTCGTCAAGCTTACCCTGATTTACAAATTGTTGCGGGTAACGTGGCAACTGCCGAAGGTGCTATTGCCCTTGCAGATGCCGGTGTTGATGCTGTTAAAGTAGGTATCGGTCCAGGTTCTATTTGTACTACACGTATTGTTACCGGTTGTGGTGTACCACAAATAACAGCTATTTCTGATGCGGTTGAAGGCCTTAAAGGCCGCGATATTCCAGTGATTGCCGATGGTGGTATTCGTTTTTCTGGTGATATTGTAAAAGCATTGGTTGCGGGTGCATCGTGTGTAATGGTTGGCTCTATGCTCGCGGGTACTGAAGAGGCACCAGGTGAAGTGGAGCTTTATCAAGGTCGTTACTACAAGTCTTACCGTGGTATGGGTAGCTTAGGTGCGATGGATCAAAAAGAAGGGTCATCGGATCGCTACTTCCAAAAATCAAACCAAGCTGACAAGTTAGTACCAGAAGGCATTGAAGGTCGTGTTGCTTATAAAGGGCCAATTGCGACCATTATTCACCAACAAGTGGGTGGTCTTCGCAGTGCAATGGGCTTAACCGGTTGTGCCACAATCGAAGAGCTAAACACTAAACCACAGTTTGTACGTGTAACTTCTGCTGGTATGGGTGAGTCGCATGTTCATGATGTGCAAATCACTAAAGAAGCACCGAACTACCGTTTAGGCTAATCAGCCTTTAACAACTTGAAAAAAGTGGGCTAACCTTTGTTAGCCCTAATATAGTCACACAGCTTAAGCTGGTGGCGTTTAGCACCTGACTTTACGAGATACTTCATGAGCAAAGACATTCACGATTCACGAATCCTCATTTTAGATTTTGGTTCACAATACACGCAGTTAATCGCCCGTCGCGTGCGCGAAATTGGTGTTTATTGTGAGCTTTGGGCTTGGGATGTAACCGAAGAGCAAATTCGCGAGTTTAACCCACAAGGTATTATCCTTTCTGGTGGCCCAGAATCAACCACGCTTGAAAATAGCCCGCGTGCTCCTGAGTATGTATTTAATGCAGGCGTTCCAGTACTTGGTATTTGTTACGGCATGCAAACTATGGCAACGCAGCTTGGCGGCCGTGTACATAGCTCAGATAAAAAAGAATTTGGTTACGCACAAGTTGAAAAAGTGGGTAACTGTGCATTATTTGATGCCATTGAAGATCATATTATTGATGGCGGCAATGGCGTACTAGATGTGTGGATGAGCCACGGCGATAAAGTAATGGAAATTCCAGATACGTTTAAAACCACTGCTAAAACATCTACCTGCCCGCATGCTGCAATGTCTAACGAAGAAAAGCGCTTTTACGGTGTACAATTTCACCCAGAAGTAACGCACACACATCAAGGTCAACGTTTACTAGAGCGTTTTGCTATTGATATTTGTGGTTGTGAAAAATTATGGACGCCAGCAAAAATCATTGATGATGCTATTGAGCGTATCAAAGAAACCGTTGGCGACGACGAAGTTATTTTAGGCTTATCAGGCGGTGTAGATTCATCGGTTGTGGCTATGCTTATTCACCGTGCTATTGGTGAGCGCCTAACCTGTGTATTTGTTGATAACGGTTTACTTCGTTTAAACGAAGGCCAGCAAGTAATGGACATGTTTGGCAATAAGTTTGGTTTAAACATTGTTAAAGTAGATGCCGAAGATCAATTTTTAAATGACTTAGCAGGTAAATCAGATCCTGAAGATAAGCGTAAAGCTATTGGCCACACGTTTATTAATGTATTTGATGAGCAAGCTAAAAAGCTTAAAAACGCGAAATGGTTAGGCCAAGGTACAATTTACCCTGACGTAATCGAATCAGCGGCATCAGCGACTGGTAAAGCACACGTGATTAAATCGCATCATAATGTGGGCGGTTTACCAGATGACATGCAAATGGGCTTAGTAGAGCCATTACGTGAGTTATTTAAAGATGAAGTACGTAAAATTGGTTTAGAGCTAGGTTTACCGTACGATATGCTTTACCGTCACCCATTCCCAGGGCCAGGTTTAGGTGTGCGTGTACTTGGCGAAATCAAAAAAGAGTACTGTGATTTACTTCGCCGCGCAGATGCTATCTTCATTGAAGAGCTTCACAAAGCAGAGCTTTATCATAAAGTAAGCCAAGCGTTTACTGTATTCTTACCGGTTAAGTCGGTAGGGGTTATGGGCGATGCGCGTAAGTACGATTGGGTTGTTTCACTTCGTTGTGTTGAAACCATCGACTTTATGACTGCGCGTTGGTCACATTTACCGTATGAGTTTTTAGGTGTGGTTTCTAACCGTATCATTAACGAAATCGACGGTATCTCACGCGTTGTTTACGATATTTCAGGAAAACCACCTGCCACTATCGAGTGGGAATAATCCTATGCTGCAAGCCATTATTTTATTAATGGCTTGCTTTTTTATATGGAGATTAATTTTTTAACCATCGCCCAATTATAAACCCACCTAATTTAAAACCACCAAGCAGAACTTTATTAATACAATGACACAGTAGGGTGCATAAGCATATCAATCGAAACCTTAATGGCATTGAATAAGCTCGGTAAACTGTCCTTGTAGCGCTGCGCTTTGTAGACACTGTAAAAAGTACGGCTAAATTCGAAAACGTATCTATAATATAAATGAAAACAAACAACTCAGGTATGAGATCATAATTTTATCCTTATTTGCAGTGTACGATGTAAGCCCTTTCGCTGAAACTAGCTACAAATTAATAAAATGAATGTGTTAACACAGGTAAGAATAAAAGCGTTTTATTAATGCTTTGCTTTTCTACTGTAATGCTTAGAGCTCCATATTGATAACATGGACAAGCAAGCAAAAATACGCTGTTTATTGGAGGAGGAAATTGTTAAATACCATCCTACGTCTCCTATAGCTATTTATTGAAGCATAACTTGATATAAGGGTAGTGAGGTTTTTTGTGATAACTGATACATCAACGGTTAATAGGTTCGAAGAGCAAATGCAACTTTTCATCCTTTGGTTATTGTGTGTGGGTGGATTGTTAACTGCAACTAGCTTACTTATACTTGAGCTGCAGAATAATATATTATCACTAGTGATAATTGGTGTGTGGGAGTTATGCACATTAAGCGCTATTGCCTTTAAAAAAATTCGACAACGCTTATTAACGCTATTGGCTATTTTGATTACGTTGGCTTTTCCTTTTCTTATTTTGGTTAATGGCGTTATCCCGGTAAGTCTAGCGCCGCTTTTTGTGGTAGTATTAGTGCTCGTCTTAAAGAGCAAAACGCGTATTATCTGCATTTGCATCTTAAATATTGCGCCATTAATGTTACTTGCCAATGCTGAGCCCCAAACCACAGCGATAGTGGTGCGCATTGTGTTTAGCAGTATCGTTCTTTCCATCTTAGTTTATTATTTTCTTAATAGTTATCAAGCCCTAGTCGATAAAACTCAATCGCAATTAGATACCAACGAACGAATATACGGGGTCATTGGGCATGAGTTGCGAACACCCGCTGCAACCATAAAAATGCTGATAGATATTGAGCTTGAACAAAACTGTTCGAAAAATATTTTAGAGGTGCAGCGGTTATCAAGTCACTTACTGTGTGTATTAGATGATATGAAGACGTCCTCTAATAGTACTTCGTTAGGCATGTACAAAAATAATGAAACTATATCGGTTCATGATACTGTTGAACGGGCGATTGAAGGAGTAAAGCCTTTAGCCGAAAAGTATAATTTTATTATTAACTTCTCAGCAAAAAGAGCAGTTACAGAGCATCATATAGGCTCCACTAAAGCTATCTTCCAAATTATTCAGAACTTAATTAAGAATGCCATATTACATAGTGGTGGCAGCACAGTCACTGTAATTAAATCAACCGAATCTTTAAGTCATGATAAAACCCATTATTGTATTAATGTTATTGATGATGGTAAAGGTATAGATGCCAAGTTTCGAGATAAGATGTTTAATGCATTTGAGCGTGGCGAGACATTGAGTGAAGGCACTGGACTTGGGCTTAATATCTGCAAGCAAATAGCTAACACTTTGGAAGAGGGGGATTTAAACTATATTAGTAGCAAAAACGGTGGCGCTAATTTTGAGCTTACCTTTGTTTTACATAGTGTTGATGAGGATGATGCAACTTCATTATTAACAGATGATTTCGAATTACTACAAAACCTAAAAATACTATTAGTCGAAGATACACCAATTTTGCGCATGGTAGCTAGTAAGATCCTTAGCCAAAATGGCGCGATAGTGACTGAGGCAGAGGATGGTATTATTGGTTTAAATCAGGCAGGCACAGGCGATTTTGATTTAGTCATTACAGATATCATGATGCCAAATTGTGATGGCTACGAACTAACTACTAAACTTCGTGAGCAAGGCTTTGCTAATCCTATTATTGGTGTAACAGCTGCCACGGTTGGCAGTGAAGCTGAACGCTTAATTTCGTGCGGCGCGAATGCGGTTTTACCTAAGCCATTAACACTTTTAAATATTACAGAAGAGCTGAAGAAGTTAAAAGTAATTAAAGTTTAAGTGTTTACTGGTAATTACTCTATGGCTAATTTGAAGTCAGAGTATCTATTTTAGTTTTACACTGTGTTAGCTAAGACACTATAAGCTAGTGAGAGTGGTTGTTAAAAAGTGAAAAATCATAAATTAGCATGCTAATTCGCCGTTTTGTTTATTTAAAAAGCAAACAAACCAAAAAGTTGATTTTTTACTTTACCTTTGTCAAAAGGTCTTTATAATTCATCGTCATTGCAGGGGCGTAGTTCCAATTGGTAGAACAGCGGTCTCCAAAACCGACGGTTGGGAGTTCGAATCTCTCCGCCCCTGCCATTTCTTCTTTACATCGTTTTGATTACTTCCTATATTATTCATCTTACTAATCCATCGAGTTGTTATGCATTCACGTTACGCATTTGTTTTTGGTATAGAAAAGCTTGAACTTAATCAACACTTTCGCCCAGCTCAAGCTGAGTTGTCAGCGACTTCATCGTTAATACTTTGTGATACATTAAAAGATGATATTGAGCGTGCCTTTGCGCCTGTAACAATAAACTCAATTGTTAAATCATCAACCATTGAGTTTAGTGAGCAACAATTAGGCCTGCCTGATTCTAACCTAACCTGTGCGCAAAAACGTTCGTTATGGGCTTTAATGAGTGAACACCTTGATACACTTTAAGTCGGTTACCGATGAGAATATCAATGAGCTGATGGCCATTGAAAATGTCTGTCATACACACCCTTGGACGTTAAAAACAATGCAGTCGTGTTTGCAGGGGCGCTATTTTAATTTAGCTGCGTTCGATGACGAGCAAATGATAGGCTTTTACATTGGTGAAAAAGCAGGGCCCGATTTTACCTTAATGGATATTTGTGTCGCCCCGAGCTTTCAGGGACAAGGATTTGCTAAGCAGTTATTAACGCAGTTTATAGCGTACGGCGAGCAACACAGTGCCGAAAACTTATTTTTAGAAGTGAGAGAGTCTAATACGCGGGCGATTGCTTTGTATGAGCGTGCGGGCTTTATTGAAATGTCAGTACGTAAAAATTATTACCCCAGCGATGCGCCAAATAAAAACGGCTTTGAAGATGCGATTTTAATGGGCATGGCACTGGGTTTAAATTTTTAATGATTACTTATTAGCGATGGCTTGTTCTATTGCTGTAATGAGTTCTACAACGCGTTTTTCTCTTTGAGTCATATCATTGCCTTTTAAACTTTGCTCAAGCGCTGATGCGCTATGGTAAATATCATCAAAGTTAAAACAACCAGCACTGCCCTTAATACTGTGGGCAAGTGCGCGTAGTGTTTCGCAATCTTGGTTGTTATAAAGGGTTTTTATCTGCTTTAAGTAATCAGGTAAACTTGCTAAATAATTAGCATTTATTTGCTGAAATTTCTCACTTTTTAATAAGCTATCCCACTTATTTTGATTATCGCGTTCAAGGTGTAAATAGCTGACTAATACATTTTCTAGTGCGTCTTTATCAATGGGTTTACCAAGCGCTTTGTTACAGCCTGCTTCAAGGTAAGTATCTATATCATGGTTCATGACATTTGCGGTCAGGGCGATAATTGGGCCATCGTAGGCGGCATCTCTGAGCATTTTAGTTGCTTCTAAGCCGCCCATAACCGGCATTTGCATATCCATGATTATAAGCTGATAGTCGTTCACTAGTGCCATTTCTACTGCTTGTGCGCCATTATTGGCTATATCAGGCTCTAACCCCCATGTTTGAAGGAGTAATTTTATCAGCAACTGATTATCGGGGTTATCTTCTGCCACTAAAATATGCGCATCAAAGTTATTGGTTGCAAAAGAAAGTTGCGGGTCTTTTTCGGGTGATAGCTGAGAGTGTTCAGTCAAAAGCAGGTTACTACTAAGCCCATTACCTAAATGACAATCTATATCGATAGTAAAACAACTACCCACACCCACTTCACTGGTGACGCTGACATCGCCACCGAGCAGCTGAGCCAAATTTTTTGAAATACATAGCCCTAATCCTGTACCACCAAATCGGCGTGTGGTTGTGGCATCAGCTTGTTCAAATGGCGTAAATAATCGACTTATTTGGTTTGCCGACATGCCTATACCGGTGTCTTCAACTATAAATGTAAGAATTTTTGGTGCTTGAAATTTTGCCGTAATTGTTACTTGGCCTTGCTCAGTAAATTTAACTGCGTTACTGGCAATATTAATCAGTATTTGTTTTAAACGAGTAACGTCACTATTTATGGTATGTGGTAATGGTAGCGAATAATTAATTGTAAATGAAAGCTGTTTCTCTTGTGCTAAAGGTTTAATGATTGATTCAACATCATGAATAAGCTGCACAACATTTAATGGTGTTTGCTCAACAGCGAGTTTTTCGGCTTCAATTTTTGATAAATCGAGGATGTTATTAATAAGCTCTAATAAATGTTTTGAATTACGAAGAATAGTGCCTAAATGATGTTTATCGTTTGTTTTCTTATCGTTATGCAGTAGTTGCTCGGTAAAACCCATAATAGCAGTGAGCGGAGTGCGAATTTCATGACTCATATTGGCTAAAAAACGGCTCTTAAGCTGGTTTGCTTGCTCTGCTTGAGCGATGGCTGTTTCAAGCTTACTATTCATTGATTCTAGTGCCTTAGTACGGCTCTCTACTTTGTCTTCTAAGTGATGCTTATATTCTTCTAGCTGCTCTTGATAGTGCTTAATTTGGTTAATCATGTGATTAAAGTCGTTAAACAGTATGCCTACCTCATCGGTTGTATAAGCAGGCAGTGTGACTGAGAGGTCGCCATCACCAACGCGATGACTTGCTTCACCTAGTAATTCAATTGGGTTAAGCAGTAAATTGCGCACCACAATAAATATTAAGATCGGTAGGGTGATCACAGAAATAATTACAATTAGCCCAGTGATGACACTAATTGCTTTACCTGATTGATACAGTACCGCTTTAGGAATGGTCGACACATAATAGTAGCCGCCACTCATTTGGGCTGCGAAAATCAATCGTTCTATTTTATCAACGCTCGAAAGCTCAATGGTTGATAAGCTGCCAATATCAGCTAGGTCATTAATTTTATTAAGTTCATACTCACTAACATAGTGGCCACGCATTTTGTAATCAGAGCTAAATAAAATTTTACCATCATTGGCGAGCAGTAAATTTAAGGTGTTGTTATAAGGGGCTTCTAAAATACTGGTGTTTAAAATCGAAGGTTCGACCTTAAGGACAATAAAACCAAGTTGTTGTGGGCGTTTTAAATAGTAGTCAACGCTGTATATGCGTTGCACAAAATATAAGTTGGTGGTGCCATCTTCTTTTTGCACCATAAACTGCTGCTGGCTTAAATTGCTTTGTATGACTTGGTCAAAAAACGGATAAGACTTTGGCGCGACAGTTAAATTACTGGAGTAATAGGCATCACTTTCACCGGTTTTTGAGACTAAATTAATACTAATAATATCAGGGTAGGCTTCACTGTAACTGGCAAATACATCCATTAACGCGCCAAGGCGATAGGTATAGCTGGCGTCTTCAAATAAATCTTTAGCTAAAAAGTCACTTAGTACCGGTGAGGCAGAGAGTAACTTAGCCGTTGCATGAAAAGAGTCTATATAGTTAAATACTTTTTGCTGTTGTTGCTCTACAAAGCGACTCATGATCAAGTCAGCTTGTTTTTGCGTAGAGTTAGTTACATTAGTGAGCGTAAACCCACCTAAAAATAACAACGGCAGTATAACCAGTGGAGTTATATACCATAATAATCGAATACTTAGCTTACTGGTTTTCATTACCCAACATCAAATCCTCCATGTAATCGAACAATAATATGATTTACAGAACCATTACTCAAGCTTGGTGTTAAGTTAGTGGGCAATTTATAGCGTTATTGTTAATAATCGCTGAAAACACCAAACTTAAAAAAGATCCGTTAATAACCAACCATTGATTGTTTATAAAGCCAAGATCAGCGAAAATAGTCTTCAATTACGATTAACTTAACGGATAGCGTCACAAGAGCTAATTTGGGTTCTTGTTGGGGTATGTTGAGCTTTCTAGGTTAGCTTGTTTTTAGCCTTGAAAGCTCAGCATACTAAAATACAAATACATCCGTATATCAACTAAAAGAACCTTTTTAATGGCAGACCAAAATCTCCTTAGCGAAATTAATAAACGCCGTACCTTTGCGATCATCTCGCATCCGGATGCGGGTAAAACCACTATCACAGAAAAAGTATTGTTATTCGGACAAGCAATTCAAAAAGCCGGAACAGTAAAAGGCCGTGGCTCTAATCAGCATGCTAAGTCTGATTGGATGGAAATGGAAAAAGAGCGTGGTATTTCTGTGACTACCTCAGTAATGCAATTTCCATATAACAATGCGTTAGTTAATTTACTTGATACTCCAGGACACGAAGACTTCTCTGAAGATACTTACCGTACATTAACCGCGGTAGATTCGTGTTTAATGGTGATAGATGCCGCCAAAGGTGTAGAAGAACGTACCCGTAAGTTAATGGAAGTAACACGCCTGCGCACCACGCCGATTGTTACCTTTATGAATAAATGTGACCGTGATATTCGCGACCCAATGGAACTACTCGACGAAGTAGAAACAGAGCTAAATATTGCTTGTGCACCTATTACGTGGCCAATTGGCTGTGGTAAAGAATTTAAAGGTGTTTACCATATCCATAACGAAGAAACTATTTTATACAAAACAGGCCAAGGTCATACTATTCAAGAAGTGCGTAGCATTAAAGGACTTGATAACCCAGAGCTTGACCAAGCGATTGGTGATGAACTTGCAGCCCAGTTACGTGACGAGTTAGAGCTGGTTATTGGTGCATCACACGAGTTTGATTTAGATCTGTTCTTAGCGGGTGAGTTATCGCCTGTATACTTTGGTACTGCACTTGGTAACTTTGGTGTAGATCATGTTCTAGATGGACTGACTGAATGGGCGCCAACGCCTTTACCTCGTGAAACAGAAGACCGCCAAGTTGTAGCCACAGAAGAAAACTTCACTGGGTTTGTATTTAAAATTCAGGCCAACATGGATCCAAAACACCGTGACCGTATTGCCTTTATGCGTATTGTGTCGGGTAAATACAGCCAAGGCATGAAAATGAATCATGTGCGTATAGGTAAACAAGTGAGTATTTCTGATGCGGTAACCTTTATGGCGGGCGATCGTGAGCGTGCAGCTGATGCTTACGCTGGTGATATTATTGGTTTACATAACCACGGTACGATTCAAATTGGTGATACCTTTACCCAAGGCGAAAAAATTAAGTTCAGCGGTATTCCAAACTTCGCCCCTGAATTATTCCGACGTATTCGTCTGCGCGATCCATTAAAACAAAAACAGCTATTAAAAGGACTGGTACAGCTTTCAGAAGAGGGCGCAGTACAAGTATTCAGACCATTAATTAATAATGACTTAATTGTAGGTGCGGTAGGTGTGTTGCAGTTTGACGTGGTGGTAGCGCGTTTAAAAGCTGAATATAACGTTGATGCAATTTACGAAAGCGTGAATGTAAATACAGCCCGTTGGGTTAGCTGTGATGATGTTAAAAAGTTTGAAGAATTTAAACGTAAGTGCGAAAGCAACTTAGCACTTGATGGTGGCGATAATTTAACTTACATCGCGCCGAGTCGTGTAAATCTTAACTTGTCGACAGAGCGTTACCCTGAAGTGACATTTAATCACACGCGTGAAAACTAGCACTTAGCCTCTAGAATTAACACAAAGCCTGCTTTGGCGGGCTTATAAAGGTAAATAATATTATGAATATTCGTACTATTTTAGTAGAAAAAGCCATTGCCGCTATGACCGCCGCAGGCCTACCAGAAGATACTAACCCAGCGGTTACCCAAAGCACTCGCCCACAGTTTGGTGATTACCAAATTAATGGCGCGATGGGCGCAGCTAAAAAAATGAAAAGTAACCCGCGTGAATTGGCGCAAAAAATTATTGATCAGTTAGATGTAAGCGACATTGCCGAAAAAACGGAAATTGCTGGCCCTGGTTTTATTAATATTCACTTAAAGCCGGAGTTTTTAGCTCAAAGCGTACAAGCTGCTAATAACCACGCAAAACTTGCCGTAAATGAGCACGCCAAACCACAAAAAGTAGTGGTTGATTACTCATCGCCTAACCTTGCAAAAGAAATGCACGTAGGTCACTTACGCTCAACTATTATTGGTGATGCCGTAGTACGTGCGCTTGAATTTAGAGGCGATACCGTTGTTCGTCAAAATCACATGGGTGATTGGGGCACACAGTTTGGTATGCTAATTGCGCATTTAGAAGATCAAATTAACCAAGGTGTTGATTTAGATACTGTTGCGCTTGCTGATTTAGAAACCTTTTACCGCGATGCGAAAAAGCGTTTTGACGACGAAGAAGGCTTTGCCGATAAAGCGCGTAACTACGTAGTTAAACTGCAAGGTGGCGACGCACACTGTGAAAAACTGTGGAAACTATTTATTGCCACTTCAGTTAAGCATTCTGAAGAAGTATACAAGCGTTTAAATGTAACACTGACACCTGCCGACATTATGGCTGAAAGTGCTTATAACAGTGAACTTAACGATATTATTAGCTTATTAAAAGATAAAAATATCGCAGTAGAGTCGCAAGGCGCACAAGTGGTATTTTTAGATGAGCTGGCAAATAAAGACGGTGAACCTTCAGCGTTTATCGTACAAAAATCAGGTGGCGGCTTCTTATATGCAACCACAGATTTAGCAGCGTGTGATTATCGCTCAAACAAGCTAGGCGCTGAGCGTATTTTAATTTTTGTTGATGCACGCCAGAGCCTTCACTTTAATCAAGTAGAGCTAACTGCACGTAAAGCCGGTTTGTTACGCGATGAAACTAGTTACGAGTTTTGCCCATTTGGCACCATGATGGGCGCTGATGGTAAACCATTTAAAACCCGTACAGGCGGCACGGTTAAATTAGCTGATTTGCTTGAAGAGTCAATTACTCGCGCAGCAGCTAAATTGGCTGAGCGTGAATCAGATTTATCTGACGAAGACCGTAGTGAAATTGCACGTAAAGTGGGTATTGGCGCAGTTAAATATGCTGACCTTTCTAAGCATCGTACCAGCGATTACATCTTCAACTGGGACAGCATGCTAAGCTTTGAAGGTGCAACAGCCCCTTACTTGCAATATGCTTATACGCGTGTTCGCAGTATTTTCCGTAAGTCTGGCGTTGATGCTGCAAGCTTAAAAGCCAATGTAAGTATTATTGAGCCGCAAGAGAAAACGCTCGCGCTTAAATTATTGCAGTTAGAAGAAGTCCTTGATCTGATGATCAATGAAGCAACACCGCACGTATTATGTGGTTACTTATACGAACTAGCTAGTTTATACATGACATTCTATGAAGCTTGCCCTGTACTTAAAGAGGGCGTAGAGCCAAGTGTTCGTGATAGTCGTTTAGTGTTGTGTAATTTAGTGGCAGATACGTTAAAAACGGGTTTAGATCTGTTAGGTATCGAAGTCATGGAGCAAATGTAATCTGCTGCGTGTAGTTCGCTTTGACTGCGTTGTCGTGCTTTTTTACCCTAAGTCACATACAAAAACGTATGCTCCTTGGCATAAAAAAGCACTTCGCCTTGTCAGCACTTCTACACTTGCAGATGCGAAGCTTGGCACTAAATAGTTGACCCTAATCACATACAACTACGTATGCTCGCAGGGATAAGTCGAGTGTCCGCCTTATCTTAGACTAAACTACTTAGGTGAACGTCTGCTGCGTGTAGTTCGCTTTAGCTGCGTTGGTAAAACTATTTAGCCTAAGTCACATACAAACCGTATGCTCCTATGCATAAATAGTTTTACCGCCTTGCTAGCACTCCTAGACTTACAGATAATTTTAGGTTTAGGTGTTAGATTTATATTGACACTGTTCGGTATGTCCACCAATTTTGTAGCTGATAGCTGATAGCTGATAGCTGATAGCTGATAGCTGATAGCTGATAGCTGATAGCTGATAGCTGATAGCTCTTTAGAAGGATTTGATATGAAACTCGAAGATATTCGTCGTGAATACCTGCAAGATGCGCTCAGTGAAGACAACTTGCTTGATGATCCGTTTAAGCAGTTTGAAACCTGGCTTGAGCATGCTGTTGCCAGTAATTTGCCCGACCCTACAGCAATGGTGGTCGCTACGGTTGATGACACTGGTCAGCCTTCACAGCGTATTGTGCTGCTAAAGCATTTAGATGATAACGGTTTTGTGTTTTTTACTAATACCGGTTCACGAAAAGCACAAGAGCTTAAAGGCAATAATAAAATTTCCTTGCACTTTCCATGGCACCACATGGAGCGCCAAGTAATTGTATATGGTGAGGCGCAGCCGCTTCCAACGTCTGCCGTGGCTAAGTACTTTTTATCACGTCCAAAAGAAAGTCAATTAGCCGCTTGGGCGTCGCAACAAAGCCGCCCGGTGTCGTCGCGCAAAGTGTTAATGGAAACCTTTGCCAATATGAAAAACAAGTTTGCCAAAGGTGAAATACCACTCCCTGATTTTTGGGGTGGATATTGTGTTGTGCCGCAAAAAATCGAGTTTTGGCAAGGCGGAGCTCACCGTCTACATGATCGCTTTATGTATCAGCGTCAGGCCGATAGTAGCTGGCAAATAACGCGCTTAAATCCGTAGTGGGCTAGTTTTTTGAAGTTTATAGACTCGCATTGCCATCTTGATTTTAGTGAGTTTGATGCAAACCGCGAATCACTTATTAATGCCTGTGTAGCAAAGGGCGTTAGCCAATTTATTGTGCCAGGTATTAGCTTGGCGCAATCTCAAAACCTACTAGAGTTTAAAGCAACCTACCCACAAATTAGAATAGCGGCAGGGCTACATCCTTATTTTTTAGAGCAACACCAACAATCACATTTAGAGTCATTATTTAATTTTGCTAAAGCAAATAAAACACAGCTGGTGGCTATTGGTGAGTGCGGGCTCGATCGCAGTATTTCCAATCTTGAAAAACAAACCTTTTTGTTTGAGCAGCAAATAGCGCTTGCTAATGAGCTTGATTTACCGCTAATTGTTCATCACAGGCAAAGCCATGATTTAATTGCGCAGTCGTTTAAGCGTTGTAGGCCAAAAAACGGCGGTGTGATCCATGCTTTTTCAGGCTCAATTCAACAAGCGCACTATTATATAAAGCAGGGTTTTAAACTTGGAGTCGGTGGGGTTATAACTTACGAGCGTGCAGCTAAAACACGTGCTGTTGTAGCAAAGCTTGAGCCGCAGCATTTAGTGCTTGAGACAGACTCACCTTCAATGCCGCTAAGTGGCTATCAAGGGGAGGTAAATACCCCATTGCATATTCCTAACGTATTTGATGCGCTTTATGGTTTAAAACCAAATAGCGATAAATTTCAATTAGCTGAGCAGCTTTATGATTCATGCTCAGAGGTTTTTTGTATATAACGATTTACTTGCCAGCGCTTTAATCCTCGGCCTAATTGCCAAGTAAAAATACAGGCAATCACTAACATAAGTAGCACTTGGCGACCTAAATCATGAAAATGATTATGGCTAGCCGATACCGCAGCACGGGTTAAATAGGTAATAGATACAAAGCCAATCGGGCGGTTGTCGTCTGAAATAACTTGCTCAACAAAAGGCGTTTTTAACTTACTAATACCCGGTGATGAGTCAGGTAATAAGCCATACACATGATGCGATTGCCAATTATCGCTGCTCGCAAGTACCACACCTTGTTTGTCATAAATAGTGGCCGAGAGTACAAATTCATCTTTACTGATATTGTTGCATAAGGTGGTCAGTTGCTGCTTGTTTTTTTCTATCAGCGGATTTTTAGCATTCAGTGCCATAAACTGAGTGAGAGATTTAGCTGCGCTATTGGCATTATCGTAAAGCAGTTGATGACTTTGAAAGCTACTATTTATACCCACCCAGCTTAATAATACAAAGCAGCCAGCGGCCAATAGCAAACGGACTAAACGCTTTTTTTGCGAGGCTGTAAGTGGATTTTTAAGATGGTTATTTTTCATAGTCACCGTATATGCTGCTGACAGCATTTTGATTTGATGTTACAACTACACTATAACCTTAAATCCACCCTGATGGCGAATTTTGTATCTTATATCCTTATCATCAATGCGCTAAATGTCAGGAAATATAAACGGAGAACCCATGTCGAACGCGAACATGGCACAGCACAGCGCTGAGCAACCATTATCACAACTTACCCTAAATAAATGGTTCAGCTATCAAAAGGGCGTATTTGCACCTTTAAATACAATTCCAAGCAGAGAACGAGGGCTTTTTAGTATCGCATTTGCAGGCGATTTTAGTATGGCGCATATCAATAGCATGATTGAATTTTTTGCCACTCATCAGCAAAATGTGACAGCAATGTGCCAATACCAGCCAGATTTAGGGTTATCTCCGGCATTATGTTTTTATATAGAAAATACAGAGCAGGCAATAAACCCACTTGAACTTCAAACTTTTGCAAATACCTTGACGTGTCAGTTAGTGCAAGTAACCAATCCCCCTGATTTAAAAAAACCAGGATTATTGGTAATGGATATGGATTCAACAGCCATTACTATTGAGTGCATTGATGAAATTGCGCGTTTAGCCAATGTATATGACGAGGTTGCCAGCGTGACCGCGCAGGCAATGGCAGGCAAGCTTGATTTTAGTGAGAGTTTAAACCAACGCGTTGCCAAGCTAAAAGGGATTGAAAAAAGCTTAATTGATGATCTAAAAAGTGCACTGCCTTTAATGCCGGGTATTAAGGCATTGTGCCAAATTTTAAAGCACCACCAATGGTATTTAGCCATTGCATCAGGCGGGTTTGTGCCCTTTGCAGAGCGTGTACAAGAGTTAATTAATTTAGATGAAGTGCATGCCAATGTATTGGAATTTAAAGACGATAAACTAACAGGTAAGGTGTTAGGAGGCATTGTTGATGCTGAGCAAAAAGCGGTTATTTTAGAATCGCTCCAACAAAAACTAGGCCTTGAAAAAACGCAAACTGTTGCCATTGGTGATGGCGCAAATGATTTAAAAATGATGGCTCAAGCAGGATTAGGCGTTGCTGTGCATGGCAAACCTAAAGTAGTTGAACAAGCCCAAGCAGCTATTTGCCAAGGCTCGTTATTACAATTGCTGTATATGTTGGCGGTTCCGCTAAATCCATCACAGGGTTAACGTAAACGGTTTAACCAAATTAGTTTTCGCCTAGACATTTGCTCAACCTGTTGTTGGTTGAGCGATAAATGTACAAGGGCTTCGTCACTTACATCAATAATATCGCCAACTCCCGATACTGACCACAAGGCATCCTCTAAGTCTTTAGCCTTGTGAATTGCGTATTGGCTAACGTATTTTAGCTCATTTGCTAAGTAGTCAGTATCGAGTCGACCAGTACGTGAAATATATAAACGCATTATAAAAACCAGCTCAGACTTCAGCCCTTTACTTACTTGCTGTTTAAACTCGCTGCAGTCGGTGCCTAAAATACACTGACTGGTAATTGCATCGGCTATATTTTCTTTTTTAGGATCGAAGTTAATCACCAAACTAAATTCTAATGGCGAGTCTTGGCGAGAGCGCTCTTTAATATTCGGGGTGATCACATCAGCAATGTGCGCTTTAGTAATAATATTTGATAAGTCTGTTTTAGTATTTAGCAGTGCAAAATTTTGTAAAATAACATGCAGAGGGCTTGGATATAAACCAAATCCCATGGCGCCAATTTCAAAGTGAGCCATTGATTTATGTAAGTATATTGGGAACTGGCAAAGTGTTTTGGTTACCATATTTCTAAGTGCTGTAGAAAGCCCAGGTACTTTAGGTGACTCCTCTGCTATTTTTAATTTTTGTTTATTGCTGTCAATTAAAAGAGTAAAAAAATCGACCCCAGTATGAGGCAATTTTTTCTCTACATGTGCTTTTAAATTAATCGTGGTTAACGATTTACTTACCGCCATCACTTCATATTGAATAAGACTTAATGAATAACTTTTGGTGATTTTTTGTAAATCAGGGAATGACAGCGACACGATATCGCCTTTTTTAAAGTTTACTTCTTGATTACACTCTAGCTGTAAACCAAAGACTGAAAAGTCCCGAGTATGGCCATGCAGTACTGAGTCACGGGTGTTAATAACGACGCTGGTTTTATAAAGGTAACGCTTATTAGAACGAAGGTTCACGTACTCTAACGGCACGGTATTTAGCTCCGGCGGTGATGCATGCTTACTGTGGCCAAACAATTTCAATTTATTGGCCAAGGCTTTATCAAATTCATACTGTTGATAATGCTGTTGTTCATGCTTATTACCTACTTGAGTAAGTAGCATTAAATATTTTACGTCTTTTATGGCGCCTTCAACACGTGGTGAAGGCGGTTTATTAAGTTTCTCAATATCCTTACCCAAAGAGTTAGGTAAAGATAAAGGAATATAAGCATCTTCAGTATGGCTTGGCATCAATTGTAATTTAAAGCAGCGCCAACTGTCTCTTCGGCTACCAAAACCAAAAAATAACGCTTTTAATTGTGCATGTTGCTCAAGCTCTGAACGAGTGGCTGAATAGTAGTAAATTTTTCCTGCAGAGACATGGGTAAAGGTATATAAATATTCCTCTTTTACAGCAACAGGTTTTAGTGCCAAGTTACGAATACGCTTATGGTTTAACACACTGTATAGGCAAGATACTTTGCGCTCATCGGTAAAGTAACGCTGAATAAACAGGCTGTTTTCTGTAGTTAAACTTAAGCTTGGATAATAAACACCGTTTTTTTGACTTATAAAAACGTATAGCGAATTGACCCTAGGAATGTAATATTGCTCGTATCCTTTAGAAATAACTGCATCGAGGGTGTTATCTAAGTTCACTTTGTAGCGGCGTTTATTGCCGTGAATAAAGCTTTCTAAAAAATGGTCAAACGCGGTGTTGTTTTCTTTAAATGTGCGTTTTAAGCGAATATGATTAAATTCATCCGAGGTGTTTTCTATCGCAACCACTTCGTATTCAATCCCATTTTTTAACCCAAGCTCAAAATCTTGTTCAAGGCCAACTAAGTGCATAACAATAAGCTGACCTTTTTTTAAGTTATAGCGGGATGCCAACTTAATTTTACAGCCACTGAGTGAAATATCAGAAGTACTTGCTTCAATTTTTGTTTGCTCATCGTACTCAATAGTAATTTTAATTGAGTAATTCATTCGCTCTTCGCTACGACTTTCATAAGCCGCAAACTTAATTACATCGGTGGGTAGTTCGGGTAATGGTTCAATTATTTTAGCTGGGGTGGTCGTTGATTTTTGCTGTAATACACGATAATTATTTTCGGTGTTCATCACCGCTTCGTACACGGCAAGGGTGTAGCCTTTATGTTGTTTTATTGCCGCTTCGAATACTTCAATGGCGGTGTCATCCATAAAGTGTTGTTTACCGTTATGCTCATATGGTTTTACTTGGCCGGTTACTGAGCCACGCAGATCAATAAAGCGGTCTATCGGCTGAGATAAACGCGACATTTCCATTTTTATTAAAAACTGCTCGGGTTTGCTTAACTCGGCGGTTTTTGACTTGAAAATGAGATCAAACTTAGCATTTCCCAAATACTGTTTTAATTCATTTACAAGCGCTTCATGCTTGAGCAATACGTCTTCAGCCATTTATAAATCATCACCGTCTAATTTAAAAGTAGGTATACTGTTGCAATCATTTATTAGAGAATTAAATAAATCTAATATCGAAAAGTAGTTAAATGCGACCACGATATTATGCGTAACTATACTTTGTGTTTATTGTTATTCGTTATGAGCCAATTAATTGGCATGTTTTTATTAGCTTTTTAAAGCAAGAAGCATGCCCTAAAGCAGGTTCAGTAAAACGGCACCAGTATAGTGTGAGTGTGATACTAAATGCGCTATTCCACAAGGCGTTGTTGCTAAGGTAAAGCCAGCAATGGCAAAATAAGCGCTTAACAGTCAATATTTCAAAATAAAGAATAGTAGGTAAGGTTTTAAATGGCTAAAGCGGCAAAAGTAGAGTTTGTTTGTACAGAATGTGGCATGAACTATCAACGCTGGCAAGGTCAGTGTCGCTGCGGTGCGTGGAACACATTAGCAGAGTTTAAACCTTCTGCAGGGCAAAGCAAAAAAGTAGCAGCTCGTGCAAGTGTCGGTGGCTACGCCGGTGGTATTGGCGGTGGCTCTAAAAAAATTAATGAAGTAGCAACCTCAGAGGCAGAAAAACAGCTTACTGAAATTGGCGAACTTGACCGTGTACTAAGCGGCGGTGTAACCACCGGCTCGGTTAATATTATTTCTGGCGATCCGGGGGCGGGTAAAACCACGCTACTATCGGATTTAGTGGCAAGAATGTCTCAGCGCATGCCATCGCTTTATTGTACTGCTGAGGAGTCTTTGTCGCAGTTTAAAAACCGAGTAAACCGTTTAAAACTTAACTATAACGAAGATGAGCTCTATTTACTTTCTGAAACCAGTGTTGAAACCATTATTGAAGAGCTGGATAAAAACAAAATTAAGTTTGCCGTTATCGACTCTATTCAAGCCGTGGTCACCGACACCGCTAATGGTAGCCCTGGCTCACCCTCGCAAGTAAAAAGTGCCGCTCAAGCGCTAACCCAATATTGTAAGCAAAACGATGTCACTATGTTCATTATTGCTCACGTAAATAAAAATAATGAAATAGCTGGCCCGCAAACATTAGTGCATATTGTTGATGCACTGTTACATATTGATACCAATGATGGTCAAGTGCGTACGCTGCGTGCTAATAAAAACCGCTTTGGTGATATAGATACTGTGGGCATTTTTAAAATGTGTGAACGCGGTATGCTCAGTGTGGATAACCCCAGCGAAATTTTCTTATCCGGTTCAACCACTGAATCACCGGGGTCGACGATTACTTGTATTCGTAAAGGTAATCGTAATCTACTACTCGAAATTCAATGTTTAACCACTGAAACAGAAGCAGAATTTCCACAGCGAGTATGTGTTGGTTTAAATATGAACCGGATTAAAATGCTCACTGGTATTTTACGTAAACACACTAAAACTAAAATATTCCACGATACTTTTTTTAATATTGTGGGCGGCCTAAAAATTGATGAATCAGAAACCTGTATTGATTTAGCGCTTGTTACTGCACTTTTAAGTAGCTTGAACGAGTTTGTTGTACCTCGAACCACCTGTATTATGGGGGAGCTAAGTTTAAACGGAGATGTCCGTCCAATCGACAGTGGTGTACCCCGTGTTAAAGAAGCGGCGCAACATGGGTTTACTGAAATATTTATCCCATTTCGTAACTACCATAAATCGATGGAAGGGCTGGGCGCTAAAATAACGCCAGTTAAAACAGTGCACGAGCTACTGAGTTTAATTAACTAGCAAACAAAAAGTGCTTAACGATGCATGTTCTCAATGTTAGTCTTGCTTAAAGCCACTTATATAAAGAGTTTAATAAGGAAATGACATGAAAAAATTAGTGATTGCAGCCGCGATTATTGCTGCAGGTGTGGGTGGCGTGAGCTATGCAAACTATGTTGCAACACAAGAGGTACGTGCTGAGGTTGATAAACAGCTGGCCTTGGTCAGCGAACAAACCGGTGCTAGTTTTAACTACGCAGAGCTATCGGCGAGTGTTATTTCAAACAGTGTTGCCATTAGTAATATTGAAGTGACTAGCCCTGAGGGCGATAAAATTGCCACGGTTGAGCATGTTGAAGTGACAGGCTACGAAACCGATAAAATATCGCCACATACTGCTTTTACGTTAAAAAACTTTCAATTTGATAAAAGCTTTGTCGATACACTTCCTGCAGATACAAATACACAACTTGCCTCAGCCAGTTATGATTTACACTCTTCATTAGATTACGATGAGCAATCAGGTAACAGTGATATTGTTGTTAAGCTGCAAGCTAATGATATTGCCAGTATTGATATGGACATGGGGCTTGCTAATTCTAAAGCGCTTATGGACGCTTCACTTGAAATCAGTAAGGCTCAAAAAGCTGCAGGCAGTACGCCACTTACTTATGAGCAAGAGTTACAGCAGCAAACAATGATTATGCAAGCAATGAGTAAGCTAGAGCCACGTAATGTTAGCTTAGTTGTTAATAACCAAGGTGATCTTAAAGGCTTATTAGAAAGCGAGTTGGCAAAGCAAGATATGACGTTAGAGCAAATGCAAACAATGCTTGATCAACAGCTTCAACAAGCACCAGTGACCGAAGAAATAGCCAAGGCGTTAACTGATTTTGCTAAAGGACTAAATTCGTTTAGTGTGTCTGCAAAACTGCCTGAAGGTAAAACTATGATGGAAGTGAATCAGCAACTAATGATGTTAGCAGGACAACCCGAAGAGCTGGTTAAGTTTATAAATTTAGAAGTTAAAGGCAAATAACAGCGGTAAGTTATAAGCCGTCAGGATTCAATTTAAAACAAAAAAGCCGTACTTGATTATTCAAGTACGGCTTTTATTATTTTAGCTGATAGTTAGTGAAGAATACGCGCTCTAATTGTACCTTCAACCGCACTGAGCTCTTTAAGTGCGACTTCTGAGTGATCGGTGTCTACGTCAATAACCACGTAACCAATTGCTTCATCGGTTTGTAAGTACTGTGCGGCAATGTTAATACCGTGCTGAGCAAACGCTTGGTTAATTTGCGTTAGCACGCCAGGGCGGTTGTGATGCACGTGTAACAAGCGGCTGCGATTAGCAAGCTCTGGCAATGATACTTCAGGGAAGTTAACTGCGGTAATAGTTGAGCCGTTATCTGAGTACTTAGCGAGTTTACCCGCTACTTCAATACCAATGTTTTCTTGTGCTTCTTGAGTAGAACCACCTATATGCGGCGTTAAAATAACGTTGTCGAATTCACGCAGTGGCGAGATAAATTCTTCATCGTTAGATTTAGGTTCAACTGGGAATACGTCAATTGCTGCGCCGCTGAGTTTTTTCTCTGTTAGCGCTTCTGCTAGGGCGTCAATATCAACGACAGTACCACGTGAAGCGTTAATTAAAATAGAGCCTTGCTTCATTACCGCCAATTCAGCCGTGCCAATCAGGTTTTTAGTTTGCGGTGTTTCAGGTACGTGCAAGCTAATAATATCAGCGCGTTGCAATAGCTGCGTTAAGTTATGTACTTGTGTCGCATTACCTAAAGACAGTTTGTCTTCAATGTCGTAATACTCCACGTTCATACCAATATTTTCAGCCATAATGCCCAACTGAGTACCAATGTGACCGTAGCCAATAATACCTAAGGTTTTACCGCGCGCTTCAAACGAGCCATTGGCTGTTTTTAACCAGCCACCACGGTGCGCAGCGGCATTTCGCTGTGGAATACCACGTAATAAAAGCAGTATTTCACCTAGTACAAGCTCAGCTACAGAGCGAGTATTTGAAAACGGGGCATTAAATACTGCAATACCGCGTTCACGTGCTGCATTTAAATCTACTTGGTTGGTACCAATACAAAAACAACCGATAGCAACTAGTTTTTCAGCTGCATTTAATACCGATTCATTAATATGAGTACGAGAACGCAGCCCCACAAAGTGCACATCTTTAATGCGCTCAATAAGCTCGTCCTCAGGTAGCGATGTTTTAACGTAGTCGATATTGCTATAACCGTTACGTTTTAGCGTTTCAACAGCGCTTTGATGAACACCTTCAAGCAAGAGAATTTTAATTTTGTCTTTTGCTAACGATACCTTACTCATAACCATATCCTATTTAATTTGTGGCCCATTTTTTGTGCCGATAATCACTTTATCAGCACCGCGCTCTGCAAATAGGCCGTTGGTGACTACGCCAACAATTTGATTTATTTGTGTTTCAAGCTGTTTAGCATGGGTAATTTTTAAATTATGTACATCTAAAATAACGTTGCCGTTATCGGTTACAACACCTTGGCGATACACAGGATCACCGCCAAGTTTTAATAATTCGCGGGCAACATAGCTGCGCGCCATCGGAATAACTTCAACTGGCAGTGGGAAATCCCCTAAGGTATCGACTAGTTTGGTGTCATCAACAATACACACAAACTGTTTAGCCACTGCCGCGACTATTTTTTCACGGGTGAGCGCTGCACCACCGCCTTTAATCATTTCGTTTAGAGCGTTAATTTCATCTGCGCCATCAACGTATACATCCAGAGCATCAACATCATTTAGCTCAAATACTTCTATACCAAGTTCTTTTAAACGTGCTGTAGACGCTTCTGAACTAGATACTGCACCAACGATGGTGTCTTTTACTGTGCCTAAAGCATCAATAAAATGATTAACGGTTGAGCCTGTACCAACACCCACTATGGTGTTTTCTTTTACAAACTCCAGTGCAGCCCATGCAGCTGCTTTTTTTAATTCATCTTGTGTCATTGCTATGTGCTCATTTATGTCAAAAATAGACTGTTAGTTTACAAGATTAATTGTTACCAACAGTAGGTTTTATTGGGTGTAATAATAGTTTTAAGAGGCACATCCCACGATTCAATTGGGAGCATATCCACTTGTTGGCATTCGTGTGCTAGGCCAATAAGTTGTGGTTGCTGCAAGTTTTCTTCGTGTAAACGTGCCAAGGTTCTATCGTAAAACCCACCCCCCATTCCAAGGCGATTACCAAATTTATCAAATGCAACAAGTGGCATAAGTAGATAATCAAGCGCTGGCAATGGGCATATTTGAGAGCAGTTCAGCTTAGGCTCCAAGATACCATAGCGGTTTGCTCTCATGGGTGAGTTTTTTTCATATCGTTGAAATAGTAAATTAGCCCCGTTGAAAGGGTGAATTACAGGTAAGTAAACATGCTGTTCAATGCTCCATAATTCATTAATTAACAATGAGGTATCTAATTCGCCATCATTGCTTAAATAAAGCGCGATATGGCTTTTTTTGGCCGAGTTCATGCTTTTTAAATATTGAATAAAATTCACTTTAAGCGAGTGGGCCGCTATTTCTTGCTGGTTTTTTGATAGGTTATTACGTGCTTTACGAATATCGAGTCTTATTTGTGCGCGATTATTACTCATTAAATAACTAAACCATGATTAAAAAGAGAATAAATTAGGAAATAATAAGTACACAGCAAGCACAATAAGTAATATTACGGCTGTAGAAATCAGCGAATATAAAACAAGGTTACTGCGTTTTTTGGGCGTAGTAGAGAGTGGCTCATCAAGCATTAAATCGTCATCTTCCCATACTTCATTTTTTTCATCAGGTAATGATAATTCAACCTCGGGGAGACGTTGCTCAAGATCCTCAAGTTTCTCTTCAAGACGAATTAAGCTACTAGTAATGTAATCTAGGGCATCAAATAAGCGCTGATCTCGCTGGCTGTCGTGCGCTTTTTGAGAAGTAGCTTGTGTAGGGGCTGTTTGCTGAAGTTTGCTTTTGATCCCCAGCGTTGAAAGTAACTTAGCTTGCTTAAGGGCTTTCTCTTTGTTGCTAGGAGCAAACAGCGGCTTGCCATTAAAAAATGCCGCCACCTTTTCAGGTGAGGTTTTTAGTTTTTCTGTCAGTGCATTGGTCACTGCTTGGCTGTCTGCGCCTTCTGCAAGTCCTACAAATATAACACGAAAATTGTCGGCCATTTTTTATCCCTAACACGCTTTATTGTATAAGCAGAGTATATACCTAAAATGTTAAACAGTTCGAGACTGTTTTATGACTAACTTAATACACATAGCAAAACGGCCCTAAAAAGGGCCGTTTTAATATTAGCTAGGTGGCTTACAGGCCAGCTGCTGCGCGAAGTGCGTCTGCTTTATCTGTGCGTTCCCATGGGAATTCATCACGGCCAAAGTGGCCGTAAGCCGCTGTTGGAAGATAAATAGGGCGCTCAAGATCAAGCATTTGAATTAGGCCGTAAGGGCGTAAGTCAAAGTGTTCACGAATAAGTTCGATTAAACGCGCTTCTTCTAATTTACCTGTGCCAAATGTTTCAACACTGATAGATGTTGGCTCTGCAACACCAATAGCATAAGACACCTGAAGTTCACACTTGTCAGCAAGGCCAGCAGCAACAATGTTTTTAGCAACATAACGTGCAGCATAAGCCGCTGAGCGGTCAACTTTTGATGGATCTTTACCAGAGAAAGCACCACCACCGTGACGAGCCATGCCACCGTAAGTATCTACAATGATTTTACGACCAGTTAAACCACAGTCACCCATTGGTCCACCAATTACAAAACGACCAGTTGGGTTAATAAAGAATTTAGTGGCACTAGTAATCAGCTCAGCAGGAAGTACTGGCTTAATAATCGTTTCCATTACCGCTTCGACTAAATCACTTTGCGATACATCTTCGCTGTGCTGAGTAGAAAGTACAACGGCATCAATGCCTACTGGCTTGCCATTTTCGTATGCAAACGTAACCTGTGATTTTGCATCTGGACGCAACCAGTTAAGCTCGCCGCTTTTACGCACTTGTGCTTGGCGTTGTACTAAACGGTGAGAATAAGTAATTGGAGCAGGCATTAATACTTCAGTTTCGTTACATGCGTAACCAAACATTAGGCCTTGGTCGCCAGCGCCTTGCTCTTCTGGGCTTGTACGGTCAACACCTTGGTTAATGTCAGGAGACTGTTTACCAATCGTGTTTAAAATTGCACACGAATCGGCATCAAAGCCCATGTCTGAATGTGTGTAACCAATTTCACGTACTGTTTTACGTGTAATTTCTTCGATATCAACCCATGCGCTAGTCGTGATTTCACCACCAACCATAACCATACCGGTTTTAACGTAAGTTTCACACGCTACACGGGCATGAGAGTCTTGCTCTAGGATAGCATCAAGTACCGCATCAGAAATTTGATCGGCGATTTTATCCGGATGACCTTCAGAAACAGATTCAGAAGTAAATAAATGTTTTGCCATTGTAATTATGCTCACAAATATTGCGCTTCACAAACGTCGGTATTAGCGCTAAAAAATTAAGGCGCGTATTTTATCTAAAACAAATGAACTTGCATAGTTTTTTTACGCCTAGACGTCTAAATAAAATATCTAATAGTAAATGGTTCTTAAAAAATATTCATAATGCCCTATTTTTATGGGTTTTTAATTGCACACAGCCCCCACAATAAGTAAGAATGGGGATAAATAAATACCCGCGCAAATACATATAAAGGTAGGAGAATTCATGCCATCTCGCAAAGAACTTGCAAATGCTATTCGCGTCTTGTCAATGGACGCAGTACAAAAGGCCAAATCTGGTCACCCTGGAGCCCCTATGGGCATGGCTGATATCGCAGAAGTATTATGGCGCGATTATCTAAAACATAACCCAACAAATCCAGAGTGGGCTGACCGAGATCGATTTATACTCTCAAATGGTCACGGTTCAATGCTAATTTATTCTCTACTGCATTTAAGTGGTTATGACTTGCCACTGGACGAAATTAAAAACTTCCGCCAAATGCATTCTAAAACACCAGGCCATCCAGAATATGGATACGCGCCAGGAATTGAGACCACTACGGGCCCATTAGGTCAAGGGATCACAAATGCGGTAGGTATGGCGATTGCTGAAAAAGCATTAGCAGCGCAGTTTAACCGTGAAGGCCATGACATTGTTGATCACCACACGTATGCGTTTATGGGTGATGGTTGTTTAATGGAAGGTATTTCTCATGAAGCATGCTCACTAGCCGGTACATTAGGCCTAGGCAAGTTAGTGGCATTTTGGGATGACAACGGCATTTCAATCGACGGTGAAGTTGAAGGTTGGTTTAGTGATGATACCCCAGCACGTTTTAAAGCATACGGCTGGCATGTAATTAGTGACGTTGATGGCCATGATAGCGATGCAGTAAGTGCAGCAATTGCAGAAGCTAAAAGCGTGACTGATAAGCCAACACTAATTTGTTGTAAAACTATTATTGGTTACGGCTCACCTAATAAATCAGGTAGCCACGATTGTCACGGTGCACCGCTAGGTGATGACGAAATTAAAGCGTCTCGCGAGTTTTTAGGTTGGACGGGCGATGCATTTGAAATCCCTGAAGATATTTATGCACAGTGGGATAACAAAGAAAAAGGCCAACAGCTTGAAGCAAGCTGGGACGAAAAATTTGCCGCATACGAAAAAGCATACCCAGAGCTAGCAGCAGAATACAAACGCCGTACACATTCAGAATTACCAGCTGACTGGGCTGAAAAATCACAAGCGTACATTGAAGAGCTGCAAGCAAACCCAGCAAACCCAGCATCACGTAAAGCGTCGCAAAATGCATTAAATGCGTTTGGCCCGTTACTACCTGAATTTATGGGTGGCTCTGCCGATTTAGCGGGTTCAAACTTAACAATTTGGGATGGCTCTAAAGGCTTAACTGCTGATGATGCAAGTGGTAACTACATTTACTACGGTGTACGTGAGTTTGGTATGTCGGCCATTATGAACGGTATTGCACTGCATAAAGGCTTTATTCCTTACGGTGCAACGTTCTTAATGTTTATGGAATACGCACGCAACGCGGTACGTATGGCTGCATTAATGAAGCAACCAAGCATTTTTGTATACACGCACGATTCAATCGGTTTAGGTGAAGATGGTCCAACTCACCAACCAGTTGAGCAAATTGCCAGCATGCGTTTAACGCCTAACCTATACAACTGGCGCCCATGTGACCAAGTTGAGTCAGCAATTGCATGGCAACAAGCTATTGAACGTAAAGACGGTCCTACATCTTTAATCTTTACTCGCCAAGGCTTAGAGCAACAAGCTCGTGATGCCCAGCAATTAAGCGATGTTAAAAAGGGTGGTTATATCCTAAGTTGTGACGGCAACCCAGAGCTTATTTTGATTGCAACGGGTTCTGAAGTACAGCTAGCGCAAGACTCTGCGAAAGAGCTACGTGCACAGGGTAAAAAGGTACGTGTTGTATCTATGCCGTGTACCGATGCGTTTGAAGATCAATCGCCTGAGTACAAAGAAAGCGTATTACCAGCAAGCGTTTCGCGTCGCGTAGCGATTGAAGCCGGTATTGCTGATTACTGGTACAAGTATGTAGGCCTAAATGGCGCAGTAGTTGGTATGACCACCTTTGGTGAGTCGGCACCGGCAAACGAGCTATTTGAGTTCTTCGGCTTTACGGTAGAAAATGTAGTTAACAAAGCAAACGCATTGTTTTAATTAATTACTTTAGTGTTTTAAAAGCCCGCGCTGTGTAAACAGGGCGGGCTTTTTTATGAGTTGTACTTTTATCACTTCTCTAAAGCGTAGTGTCTCATCGCCCTCTTTGTGCACAAATCATTAAAAATTAATTTGGACAAAGAGAAGCGAATGAGAAGAAAATGAGGTAATACAAAACCCAAATTATAAAAAATAGTTGTTTGATCACTTCTCTAAAGCGCAGCGTCTTTTAGTTCTCTTTGTCCATAAATCACTAAAAGTACTGTTCGAAACTCGTAGCCCGTTGCTCGAAGCATATCTCTCTATAAAGTCGTTCTTTTTTAACCTTTTGGATTTTAGATGAGTAATTTTCACAGCACTTAACTTGCAAGGTTTTTATGTATCAGGCACTGTGGGGGTAACAAAATTATAAATTAACAACAGGAGTTAACATGCCAAAGTTCGATAACGTTAGTGTGGTTAAAAAAGCCAATGTGTACTTTGATGGCAAAGTATCAAGCCGTACTGTGCTTTTAGGTAACGGTGAAGCAAAAACCTTGGGTTTTATGCAACCCGGTGAATTTGAGTTTAATACTAACCAAAAAGAGTGCATGGAGTTGTTAGCAGGGCAGTGGGATGTATTACTACCTGGTGAAAGCGAGTGGAAAACATTTAATGCGGGCGAGTCATTTAATGTTGATGCTAATGTGAGCTTTCATGTAAAAGTAAGTGATTTTGCAGATTATTGTTGTTCATACACCGATTAATTTGTTGGTTGATTAAATTATCAACACCTTTAAAGGCCGCTTCAAAGCGGCTTTTTGCATACTTAATGCTAAATGAATGATCTAAATCAGGTGGGGTAATAAATAATTGCGTAATTTTCATTTTTTCTCTTGTGTTAATTCGTTTAGCCCCCAATACTAACTATGAGGTAACAAATAAAAGGATACCCTATGAAAATTAATCTTTCTGGTCACCATGTTGACGTTACTGATTCTATTAAAGAACACATTAACGAAAAGTTCTCAAAAGTCGCGAGCCATTTTCCATCATTGATATCTCTAGATATTATTCTTTCAAAAGAGCATCATAAGTTCCAAGCAGAAATTAGCACAAATTATGAAGGTGCGCGTATATCGGTAAAAGGGGAAAACGAAGTTATGTATCCTGCTATTTCCAGCGCAGCTAAAAAACTCGATGCCGCACTAAAGCATCGTAAAGGGCAAATAAAAGCGAACTTACATGAAAAGCCTGTAAGTACCACACCAGAAATAGCACATGAAATCATCCAAGAGATGGATTTAAATTAATAACTAACAGCGTGTTATTTTAAAAAGAGCCTAAGGGCTCTTTTTTATTGCCTGTAAATTAGGTAAGTTATGCATTCACACAGTTTATTAATGATAAAAATTAATAATAAAAGCACATAACACACCAAATTTGAGAAGTTAATGCAGTACACACAAAACACATGGAAGTCTCGGTTAGGGGCGCTCGGCCCAGGTATTTTAATGGCAACCGCTGCCATTGGTGGCTCACACTTGGTGGCCTCTACTCAAGCAGGCGCATTATTTGGCTGGCAGCTATTTTGGCTTATTGTGGTGGTTAACGTTTTAAAGTACCCGTTTTTTCGTTTTGGTATGGAATACACACTCGCCACCAAAAATAGTTTAGTAGAAGGGTATAAAAACCAAGGCCCTGGCTATTTTTACAGTTTTATTGCCCTGAATATTATCGCCGCTGTGGTAAATACTGCGGGCGTATTGCTGCTTACGGCGAGCTTATTACACTACGCATTACCTATTAGCATTCCTGTTACCTTATTGTGTTGGGTAATATTGGCCGTGTGTTTAATTATATTATTACTGGGGCATTTTAAAGCGCTCGATAACGTAGCAAAAGCTATTATGGGGCTACTTACTATAGCAACCATCACTGCATTGGTTATTGCTATAAATAACGGCCCAGTAGCGCCTGTAAACTACGTTGGCCCCTCACCATATGAACTTGCCATGTTAGGCTTTATGGTTGCCTTAATGGGCTGGATGCCAGCGCCTATTGAAATATCGGCACTGAGCTCGTTGTGGCTTAAAGAAAAACAAACTCAGCAAAGTGTGACTAAAAGCCAAGGCTTATTCGATTTTAATCTAGGTTATTGGTTAACTGCCGGGCTTGCGCTGGTATTTTTTAGTTTAGGTGCGTTAGTGCAATACGGGCAAAGCAGTAATATAGAACTTGGCGGGGTTGCCTTTGCTAAACAGCTGATTGATATGTACGCATCAACAATAGGCGAGTGGGCAAGGCCTTTGGTATCAGCCATCGCGTTTTTGTGTATGTTTGGCACCACACTCACCGTGCTTGACGGTTACGCCCGTACACTTAACGAATCGCATAAACTTCTTGGTTTTAAGCAATCTAAACACAGCTTAAATACGTGGCTTATACTGCAAGCATTGGCCGGTATGGCGGTTATTTTATTTTTTAAATCAGCCCTTGGCCCTATGCTTACCTTTGCAATGACACTTGCTTTTGTAACCACACCGGTTTTTGCATGGCTTAACTTCAGCCTAGTGCGCTCAGAGCCCGCGATTAAACACAGTCTACTTTTGCGTAGCTTAACGTGGTTAGGTTTAGTGTACTTGGTTGGTTTTGCTGTAGCGTTTGTGGTTTGGAAGTTGATGTGATTTTATTTTCGAGGTTCGAGGTTCGAGGTTCGAGGTTCTAGGTGAAAGGTGCCAATCAAACGACCTCTACATAAATACCGACTAGTGTGGACCACGATAGCCTGCGGTGGGCGAGAATTGGCCTGTCAAAAGTAATAGCTAGGTGAAAAAGATGATCATACTTGAAAGCCAAGTATTTAAGACAATCCCTAAGTCTCCAGAACAGAGCTGTATCTTTTTAAATAATACGCAAACAGGTAAAGTTGTTGATGGTACTTATTTGGAACTTTGTATTAAAGCAGGTTGTAAATACCTTGTCTTTATGACGGATGACACTCCTTACGAGGATATGCTTCATATCCATCTCTTGAATGAGCACCTTGATATTGTTGATTCAGCTACGATTGGTAGCCTGTATTCAACGGGATCTTTTCGAAATTATAATATTCAAAACTCGAACACGTTAACTTTTCATTTTATTGGCGATGTTAAATGGAAAATAGAAATACTAGATAGCAAGGAATTCTTATTTCCTCTTGTTTCTTCACTTAAAGGAGTTTCGAGAAAGAATATTTTTTATCAATATTTTAAAATTTATAGTACCCCTTCGTTATAAACCTTGTAACTTTAAATTGTCCTAGGTAATCATTATTTTATGTTTAATCTACAAGGAAGAAACTATGATATTTAATATGCTCATTACAGACAACTTCGCATCATTTTATGGTGAGGATAAAGAAGTACATATTTTTATTGATAGTTTTGATAATCAAAAGTTTGAAATGCGAATAGGGGACTTAGAACACTCGAAACCACTCGGTAGTGTTATCGCTTTTACTGATGATGAGTTAAATATAAAGTTATTAGCGCTTTATATTAGATATTAATACACAAAAAAAATGAGCTGTAAATGGAAATTAGAACAGGCGAGCTTTCAAACCCACACGTCATAAAACTATTACAAACGCATCATAACGATATGCTAAAGCACTCACCTGTTGAGAGCGTACATGCACTTGATGTGAGTAAACTCACTCAGCCCAACATAACCTTTTATAGCTTATGGATTGATTGTAATTTAGCTGGTGTTGGCGCATTAAAAGCGCTCAATACAACTCATGGCGAAATTAAATCAATGCGTACCTCAAGTAACTATTTACGCCAAGGCATAGCGGCTAAGCTACTTACGCATATTATTGAGCAGGCAACACTGCGAGGTTACAAAAAGCTAAGTTTAGAAACTGGAACAGCAGAGGCATTTTTACCCGCACAAAAGCTCTACGTCCAATTTGGTTTTAAAGAGTGTGAACCGTTTGGGAATTATGAACTAGATCCGTATAGCCTGTTTATGAGTAAATCGGTTTAAACTAAAATGACCGAGAAGTAACGTTTTGTAGTTATATGATTTAAATATTATCCGCATGGCTGTTCAGAGCGATAACCGGACATTGAGATTTGCTTAATATCGTCGCTAATTGATTTGTTAAACGGCTCTTTGCGCATATATTCATGAAAATGAGCGCTGATCGCATATTGATCTATTTAACTTAACTCAAATATTTTAGAAAACTTAGTAATAGTAATACCTTAGGTTATTTGTTAAAACTATATAAAATAGACAAATGAGCGTTTAGTCGGCAGAAATATGCGCGACGAGAGCACCATTAAATTGTTGAACTAAGCCGCTACGCGGAGATCCTATTCTGACCATTTGAGCCACACTTACCTTGGGGTTATCCCATAACTTGGAGGTAAGTCATGAATACACTCATTGAACAAGTCAAAACTGAAATAGCCTATCGTGGTTATTCGCAAAGTACATGTAAAAGCTACTGTGAACATTTACTAAAACTCAGTCATTATTTTAATAAACCGCTCGATTCGATTACTGATGAGGAACTTAACGCCTTTTTTAACGATCCTGCGATTCGTAAACTTTCTAGAGCAAGCCAAAAAATACAGATAAACAGTATTTGGTTCTTGTTTAAGAATATTTTA
>NZ_FPAR01000004.1:0-45886 GCF_900116475.1 Pseudoalteromonas sp. DSM 26666
AATTGAGACTCTAAATTTGTTTGCCTCACTACCTAAGTAGCTTGGCTGTTAGAACTCAATCTGTACGAGTGCCCACACAGATGATTGCTTTATATTGTTAAAGAACGTTGCGATTAAAGCGTTTAACTTTATCTCGCTAGGGCTGCACATACTACGCTTTCCTATTTTTTTGTCAACACTTAATTTTGTTAAACTTAAAAGTTTTCGAAACTAAGTTTTACTCGACTAACTAAGTAACTCGTGCCTCGCTAAGCGTTGCCGTCCCCCGTCTCAGTGGGGTCGCATTATAGGGCGAATCGATTTTAACGCAAGCGTTTTTAAAGGCTTTTTTGCATTTAATTTTTACCCCAAAGATACCCCACCTAGACACACACGTTACCCACAAAACCCTGTGGATAACTCATTTTTTTACGCTGTTTACTAAACTATTTACTGTGCTTGTGGTAAGTTGCGCCCGATATTTACAACTCGTTCACTAGGTAACGCACATGACAGATATAATAAATAGTATAAGTGGTCTCTTATGGGGTCATATTTTAGTGTACTTATTAATAGCAGCAGGGCTATTTTTTACAATACGTCTTGGTTTTATCCAATTTGTACAGTTTCCACATATGATTAAAGTCATGTTTCAAAGTCGTCAAGGCTCTGACGGCGGCATTTCTTCTTTCCAAGCATTTTGTACATCTTTAGCAGCCCGTGTTGGTACTGGTAATATGGCAGGTGTTGCCGTTGCACTTTATTTAGGTGGCGCAGGTGCTATTTTTTGGATGTGGTTAATTGCTTTAATTGGTATGGCTACTAGCTTTGCTGAAAGTACATTGGCACAAGCTTATAAAACACGAGATGAAGAAGGTAACTTCCGTGGTGGTCCGGCCTATTATATGGAGTACGGACTTGGTAAGCGTTGGATGGGTGTTGTCTTTTCATTATGCTTAATTTTAGCCTTTGGTTTAGTTTTTAACGCAGTACAGTCAAATTCTATTGCTGCGGCTTTTGAAGTCGCCTTTGGTATCCCTAACTATATAGTAGGTATCGCTCTTGTTATTGGGTCAGGTATTATTATATTTGGCGGTCTAAAAACCATTTCTCGATTTGCTGAATTAGCCGTTCCATTTATGGCTGCTGCTTACCTTGTGGTTGCACTTTATATATGTGCTGTAAATTACACTGAGTTACCTAATGTATTTATGCATGTGATCAGAAGTGCTTTTGGTATTGAGCAAGCGGGTGCGGGGGCAATTGGTTATGGTGTAATGCAAGCGATGATCCAAGGGATCAAGCGCGGCTTGTTCTCAAACGAAGCCGGTATGGGTAGTGCTGCGAATGCTGCAGCAACTGCAACACCAAACCCACCTCACCCTGCTTCACAGGGGTATGTACAAATGCTGGGTGTATTTGTAGATACTATTATTATTTGTACTGCAACTGCTGCTCTTATTTTATTATCAGAGCAATTAGTGCCAGGCTCAGATGTAACGGGTATAGCGCTTACACAAGCAGCCCTTGAAGAACATGTAGGCAGCTGGGGTGCCATATTTGTAGCAGTCGCTATTTTGTTTTTTGCATTTACATCTATTGTGGCTAACTACTCGTATGCTGAAACGAACTTATTATTCTTAGAGCATAACCACGCATCTGGCATGTTGATCTTCAGGTTATTAGTGTTAGGTATGGTAATGTTTGGTGCATTGGGCGAATTACCACTAGTGTGGACATTAGCTGATGTATCTATGGGCTTAATGGCAATAGTGAACGTAATCGCATTATTTATGCTCTCAGGTGTTGTGGTGTGGCTTGCTAAAGATTATAACGCTCAGCGACGCGCCGGAAAGTTACCGACGTTTGATCCAAGTAAGAACGACAAACTCAATAAAACTATTCCAAAAGGTATTTGGCATAAATAATTAGTTTTTATACTTCAAGTTAAAAACCCGAAACGGCCATTGTCATTTCGGGTTTTTTATTGATTTAACTTTAATCTAAAAGTTACTGATAACAGTAGTCACTTATAAATTACTAGTGTGAAGATAGACGTTATTAAAGCCGCCCAACCTACCTATAAGCTCACCTTATCCAAACATTATAAGCATCCTACAAGTAAATTTAATAACCTATGTAGTAGGTCTCAATGCTTATAACGACATCCCCGCTTAGGTTTATATACATTACTGCATAACCATAATAACTAACACTGCGCTTATTATACCAATCCGCAATAATACTCAATCATTTTGCGGGGCTAAACGTGTCGCTATCTGTGTTGAAAAATTCTCATTTAGAACAACTAAATAGCGATTTTTTTGCCTAGCTATCAACCCGTTTTTCCTGCCTCAAAATAGACCGCTTAATTAAGCGAATTGGTATTAAAGAGTCTAGTTTATGATTTAGCTAACGACCTACACTACACCTTGATTAACTTGTATAAAAGTCTGAAGTGTTCAATGACAGTCTATTGGTGAGCCAAGAGTATGTATCAGACCTTGCAACAAACCATTATTGCTAACAACAGGGGGTAGTAAATTAGTGTGCTTCAAGGGACTTAGTAATAAAGATATGATTATTTAATTAGATTTTACGGAAAGAATATAAAGTGGTGCCCGAGGCCGGACTTGAACCGGCACGACTTGTTAGTCGAGGGATTTTAAATCCCTTGTGTCTACCAATTCCACCACTCGGGCATCGAGTTTGCTATTTAAAGCAAGTGGATAAAACTAATATGGAGCGGCACACGAGGCTCGAACTCGTGACCTCGACCTTGGCAAGGTCGCGCTCTACCAACTGAGCTAGTGCCGCATCATATTAATTCTAAATAAGATTTTTTATAAGTTACATATTGGTGTATGTAACCAAACCACAACGTGGTGCCCGAGGCCGGACTTGAACCGGCACGACTTGTTAGTCGAGGGATTTTAAATCCCTTGTGTCTACCAATTCCACCACTCGGGCATCGAGTTTGCTAATTAAAGCGTGTGGAGTGTTGATTGGAGGCGGAACCCGGAGTCGAACCGGGGTAAACGGATTTGCAATCCGGTGCATGGCCACTCTGCCATTCCGCCTCAATACTAGGTTAGCTTTAAGATAAACTGGAGCGGCACACGAGGCTCGAACTCGTGACCTCGACCTTGGCAAGGTCGCGCTCTACCAACTGAGCTAGTGCCGCTTTGTTTATCTAGGGGGCTATGCCCTCTCAACACGGACGCATTCTACAGAGATTATTAAACGCGTCAACACAAAAAATGCTACTTTTGAACTGTTTGATTATTTTTTATCTAAAATGGTGCGTTATTAGACGTTTACAATCAATTTTTGGTCAATTCTGCCCATGCTGCAACTAAATATTGCACCATAGAACTGAGCGTTAAAAACGTCGCTATATAAAGTAAGCCATAGCTTAAATACATCATCCAGGTATCGTACTGCCAAATTAGGCCAATAATGGCTAACATTTGCGCTGCGGTTTTTAACTTACCCATATCGGATACAGCTACATTGCCGCGTTTGCCTTGCTCAGCCATCCATTCTCGTAGCGCCGATATAACAATTTCACGGCTTATAATAATAAGTGCAGGAATAGTCATATACAAAGATTGATAATGCTCTGATAAAGCAACCAAGGCAGCGCACACCATTACTTTATCAGCAACAGGGTCTAAAAACGCACCAAAAGGCGTTGATTGTTCAAGCTTACGCGCTAAATAGCCATCGAGTATGTCTGTGATTGAAGCAAGCCAAAAAATAAAGGCAGCAACAAAGAATGCCCATGAATAAGGCATATAAAATATCACCAAAAAAATGGGGATAAGAAAGAGTCTAAACGTTGTGAGTGTGTTTGGAATATTCCACATAACTACTTGGATATGTCTTTTTTTCTATATTCGCACATAGGGCTAGCCCTTGTCATGCAAATGGTTAAATATCTTCTCAGCCATGTCAGGACTGATCCCAGGAACTTTCTTTAGCTGTTCTATATTAGCAGCTTTTACGCCTTGCATGCCCCCTAAATATTTTAATAATGTTTGTCGACGCTTTGAGCCAACGCCATCTATTTCTTCTAATAGCGACTGAGTTCGCTGTTTTTGACGCTTATTTCGATGTCCTGCAATAGCAAAGCGATGCGACTCATCGCGAATATGCTGAATTAAATGCAGTGCGGGTGCATCAGAATCCATAGGAATAGTTTTACGCCCACCGTCAATAAGTAAAGTTTCAAGGCCTGGTTTACGGCTAGTGCCTTTTGCAACCCCAACTAATAGTGGCATTTTTGCATGCGGCCAGTTTTCAAAGTATTGTTCTGCCCTACCTAATTGGCCTTTACCACCATCGATAAAAATAACATCAGGAATTTTATCTTCATCCACTAACTTGTTATAACGTTTGTTTAGTGCAAATTCCATAGCGGCGTAATCATCGCCACCGGTTATGCCCGTGACGTTGTAACGACGATATTCTTTATTGTTAGGCCCTTGAGAATCAAAGACAACACAACTGGCCACGGTGTTTTCGCCCATGGTGTGGCTGATATCAAAACATTCCATGCGATTAATGTCGTCAAGACGCAAGGTAGCCTTTAATTGAGCATAACGCTTGTTTATAGAGTCTTGAGTGCTTTGCTTAACCGTAATACTATTTAATGCGTTTTTATTCGCTAACTGTAAGTACTGTGCTCGCTCACCACGAGTAACCACTTTAAGCGATACTTTACGTTCACTAATTTGAGTTAGTGCTTCGCTGAGCGCATCACTTTCTTCTATTTCAAATGGTAAGATGATTTCTTTGGCAATGCGCCCTGTTGCTCCCGGCGCTAAGTAATATTGGCCTAAGAAAGAGGTTAAGATTTCCTGCTCCTGTGAGTCTTTAGGCACCTTTGGAAAATAAGTTTTACTACCCAGCACTTTATGATCGCGGATCATTAATAGATGAATCCCATTTAAGCCATTTAAATGGGCAAAACCTACAACATCCATTTCAGCAAAATTACCTGAGATAGACTGCTGTTCCTGCATTTTACGCAATAGCATAATTTGGTCGCGAACTTTAGCTGCGAGTTCAAAATTAAGCTGCTCACTGGCTTTTTCCATTTTAGCGATAAGATCGGCTATTACTTCATGGGATTTACCGGTTAAAAATTTACGGACATAATCCACTTGCTGCGCGTATTCATCTTCAGAGACTTTATTAACACACGGCGCAGAGCAACGTTTTAATTGGTATTGCAAGCATGGCCGACTACGCGCACGGTAGTAGGCGTCTTCACATTGACGTACCGGAAATATTTTTTGCATTAAGCGCAAACTTTCTGATACGGCTCCAGCGCTTGGAAACGGGCCAAAATATTCGCCTTTTACTTTTCTGCTACCACGATGAAAGGCTAAGCGAGGGTGCTTATGATTCGTGAGTAATATGTACGGGTACGATTTATCATCACGTAACAGAATATTATAACGTGGCTGATATTTCTTAATGAGGTTATTTTCAAGCAGAAGCGCTTCTGTTTCTGTATTAGTAAGTGTGACTTCAATATTACAAATATTACTCACTAAAACACGGGTTTTGCTGTCGGTAATGTTGCTGCGAAAGTAACTGCTCACCCGCTTTTTTAAACTTTTAGCTTTACCGACATAAATAACTTGGTTGTCATTATCGAGCATGCGATAAACGCCAGGCTCACTCGATAATGTTTTTAAAAACTGGGCATGATCAAATTCAGACATATATATCGACTAGTAAGAGATATCTATATCAATCATTTTGTAACGTATGGCTAAATGAGTAAGCTCGACATCGCCCCCTACGTTAAGCTTTTCAAACATACGATAGCGATAACTGTTTACTGTTTTAGAGCTTAAATTTAAGCGCTCAGCAATATCCTGTGCTTTTTCACCTTTGGTGATCATCAGCATAATTTGCAGTTCACGCTCAGACAAACTTTGAAATGGGTTTTCATCAGTTCGCCCAGTAACCTGCGCAAGCGCAATTTGCTGTGCTATTTCTGGCGCAATATAACGTTGCCCTGCATGCACGCAACGTATAGCACGCACCATTTCATCAGATCCTGCCCCCTTGGTTAAAAAACCATGAGCACCAATTTGCATAACCTTGCTCGGAAATGGGTCTTCACAATTAACTGTAAGCACAATAATTTTTACATCGGGACAATAACGGCAAATCTTTTTAGTTGCCTCAAGCCCGCCCATACCAGGCATGTTCATATCCATTAATACTATATTTGGCGCATGTTGACGACAAAACTGCACAGCCTCTTCGCCTGTTTTAGCTTCACCTATTACTTTAAAACCACGTATGTCATCAAGAATACGTCTGATCCCTGTGCGCACAAGTTCATGGTCATCAACTAAAAGTACGTTAATCAATGGAACACCCTCACTAGCCTAATAAGATGCAAGTTAACAAAATTAATTTTCAACATTAGCATAGATACGACGAAACCATAACTAATATTATGCTTTCGCCGTCGGTCGCTATGACCCAGTATTGTCAAAGCGTATTTACCTATCGTAGGTAAATACACCATAGTGATTTAAGCTGAGGCTTTTTCACTAAAACGGTCTACCCACAAAGCAATGATACCGTCGCCAGTTACATTACACGCAGTGCCGAAGCTATCTTGTGCAAGGTACAGCGCAATCATTAGTGCCACTGCACCTTCGTTGAAACCAAGCATACTAGTTAGTAAACCTAACGCCGACATTACCGCGCCACCTGGGGCACCTGGTGCAGCAATCATAACCACACCTAGCATCATAATGAATGGCAGCATAGCCATTAGTGAAGGTACTTCCATGCTAGGCGATAAAAACATCACAGCCATAGCACAGGTAACTATTGTAATTGTTGAACCTGATAGATGAATAGTGGCACATAATGGGACTGTAAAGTTAGCTACATCTTCTTTAACGTTATTTGCTTTACTTGATTGCAAAGAGACTGGAATGGTTGCCGCGCTCGACATGGTTCCTAATGCAGTAAAGTACGCAGGTAGCATGTTTTTAATTAGCTCAATAGGATTACGCTTAAGTAATAGGCCCGATACAATATAAAGCACACTCAACCATAACCAATGCATCACTAATGCGGCAATGAGTACTACACCAAAGGCCTGTAATGTATCAACAACGGTACCTGCCACGGTCATTTCAGCAAACACACCCGCAATGTAAAAAGGTAATGCTGGGATAATTACTTTAGCAAGTAAACCATCTATAATATCGCGCCCTTGATCAGACACCGTTTTTAATGTGTCTAAACCTAGCTGGCTCATACCAATACCAAATACAAATGCTGTGACTAAAGCAGTCATTACACCCATTAATGGTGGAATTTCTAAGTCAATAAAGCTACCTACCTCGGTGACGGCTTCAGCTTCAAATGAAATTCCACCGCTTAAGAACGGAATAATCGCTGTGACTAATAAAAACGCTAAGGTACCGGCAATAATTGTTGAGCCGTAAGCAAAACCAACCGTTTTTCCCAGTAAATGCCCTGACCCTTTAGGAAGCCCGGCAATCCCAGAGGCAATAAAAAACAAAATAATCAGTGGAATTGTAAAACTAATAAGCTGGCCAATAAGCTCTTTTACTGTGTATAAAAGCTCAACGCCAGTTAAGGGAATATAGAGTCCGACTAAAATACCGGCCACAATACCGGCAATTAATTTTAAGATTAACTTCATGGTGATTACTTTATTGAATTTAGATAATGTGTTTTTATCATGTTTTGAATAGTTTGTGTCAATAAACTGTTCAACCGCAGTTCATTTGCACAATTAACCAACAAAATATAAGTATGTAGTGTTGATTTGTTTAAATAACGACTTCATAAACAAAAAATACAGTACAAAGTTAAAAACGAACAAATGGCTTCAAGTTCACCTTTTTAATAACTAAAAAAATAACAGGTTAAGTTTTTAGTTCAATCCGTTATAAGCGGAATTAATATATGTTATAGCCAAAGCTTACTTTAACTTTTTTTATCTCACAGTAAAGTAGGCTTATAAAGTTAACAGACTAACTGTTAATGTGTTGATCAGATTGTACCTAAAGGAACATTATGTCTACTATTTTTGAAGATAACTCACTAAGCATCGGTAACACACCGTTGGTAAAACTTAACCGTGTTACAGGTGGGAATGTATACGCTAAAGTTGAGTCGCGTAACCCAAGCTTTAGTATTAAATGCCGCATTGGTGCATCGATGATTTGGGAAGCTGAAAAATCAGGTCAACTTACCAAAGATAAAGAGCTTATAGAGCCAACATCAGGTAACACGGGCATTGCACTGGCATTCGTAGCAGCCTCACGCGGCTACAAATTAACGCTTACAATGCCAAACACCATGAGCTTAGAACGTCGTAAGCTATTAAAAGCACTCGGTGCTAATCTTGTACTAACAGACGGTGCTAAAGGTATGAACGGTGCTATTGCTAAGGCCAAAGAAATTCAAGCATCAGCCCCTGAAAAGTTTATTTTATTACAACAATTTGAAAACCCTGCAAACCCTAAAATTCACTTTGAAACAACTGGCCCAGAAATCTTTGATGCACTTGATGGCAAAATCGATTTCTTTGTTGCAGGCGTTGGTACTGGTGGAACTATCACAGGTGTAAGCCGTTATCTTAAAAAAGAAAAAGGCTTAAATGTAAAATCAATCGCTGTAGAGCCAAGCCACTCTCCGGTAATTAGCCAAACACTTGCTGGTGAAGAAGTAAAACCTGGGCCACATAAGATTCAAGGTATTGGTGCAGGCTTTATTCCTGGGAATTTAGACCTATCAATAATTGATGGTGTAGAGCAAGTCTCTAATGAAGAATGTATAGCAATGTGTCACGAGCTAATGAAAAAAGAAGGGATTTTAGTTGGTATTTCATCAGGTGCAGCTGTGGTTGCAGCGAAACGTATTGCTGAACGTCCTGAAAATGCAGATAAAAATATTGTGGTTATTTTGCCAAGTGCAACAGAGCGTTACTTATCAAGCCCGATGTTTGACGAAGAGTTTAGCGAACAAGAGCTTGTGCAATAATCAAGCGTTCTGATTAAACAAGGATGTTTTTTAACATCCTTTTTTAATAAGTTACTATCTATTTAGTTCACTCCTCTTTACATCTTCTCCATTCCATCACACACTTTATGTATAAGTAATCAACCTGACCAAATATGAAAACAATTTTAACCATTTTTGTGCTCATTTTTAGTATTTTGATCGTTGGCTGTAATGAAAATACTAAACCTAAAGAGCAGTACATTGACAATGATCGTCCAGGCGACACTGCTACTGTGTATTTTGATGCGCTTTATAACCAGCATAACTTGCAAAAAGCCAGCGATTTCGCAACGCCTAAATTAGCCCGCATAATGAAATCGTATGGGACGGCCAAACAGTTTGCGCGTAGTCTTATTAATTTACAGTACGATGAAGTTGTGATTGAAATTGATATGTCAAATTCAAGCCTGCGAGAACAGTATGGCAATCAAGCTAAAATAAACATCGTGTTTACCGGTTATTTTAATGGTAAAAAAATCGATGATTTCCGCAGCATTGAAATGCTTAAAATAAAAGGTAAGTGGTACGTAGATAAAATCATCGCCGATCCTTACGGGCGCTGATCAGTCATTCAGAGCCTTAGTAAAGATAACCGTATATTCGAGCTTAAAAAATACACAACATAAAAAAAGCCTTAAATCATAAATTTAAGGCTTTTTTTATTATCTTCTTTATTATTATAACTCAGCGTTAGATGTCTTCTGGATTAAAGTTATCAACCGCAATAGCCTGCATTCTTAGCTTATTAGCATGATGCATTGCCTCACCATCAACCTTCGTTACGAGCTCGTGTTCAAGTGCGTAATCAATCGCTTGTTCAATATCATAGGTGGCAGGCACCTTGCCTTTTCGTTGCCACTGTTTCAACTGCTTAAATTGATTGTGCATATCGTGCATTGCTAAGAAAGCATTTTCCATAACACCCGTTCCGGCATTTTCATCCACATAACACAAATGGGTAAGTCTATTTCTAAATACCCCTGGTTGAGTCATGTGCTCGCAAATACGCTGGGCAATAGCATCACTTGGTTTGTGATAATGGTTACCTAATGGAAAAACAATACGCTTAAGTGCAAAGTTAATCACTGGATTAGAAAAGTTTTTAAAGAAGCCATCAAATGCTTGGCCTATTGCATATAACGATGTCTCTATAGCATATTTTACAAAAGGCAAATCAGCTTGTTGACGCCCTTCATCTTCAAAACGCTTTAATACCGTTGATGCAATATATAAATGACTTAACACATCGCCTAAACGTGCCGATATCATTTCTTTACGTTTAAGTTCACCACCTAACATCAACATTGCAACATCCGTTGTAAACGCCAATCCTCGGCTCATTCTACCTAATTGTTTATAATAGACGGCCGTCTCTCCACACACAGGCGCTTTGGCAAAGTAGCTGCGAGTCAAACCATGCACCAAGGCCATACTTGCATTACTCAGTGCAAATACAATGTGCTTCATTAACAAGCCATCAAATTGCTCAAGTGCAGCATCATCGTCATCCATTGCTGCAACTTCCATTTCTTTTAACACAAAAGGATGACAACGGGTTGCACCTTGGCCAAATATCATAAGGTTACGGGTAAGAATATTGGCGCCCTCTACGGTAATAGAGACAGGAATACCCATATAACCGTGTGCTAAATAGTTATTAGGCCCAACCTGAATCCCTTTACCTGCATGAATGTCCATTGCATCATTCATTACCGTTCGACCCATTTCGGTCATGTGGTACTTTGCAATAGCAGTCACTACTGACGGGCTAAGTTTTAAATCAATTGCACCTGCGGTCATTAATCGGCATGATTCCAATGCATAAGTTAACCCGCCAATACGTGCCAACCCTTCTTGTACGCCTTCAAATTGCCCAATTGACACGCCAAACTGTTGGCGTACAACCGTATAAGCCGAAGTCATCTTAGCTGCCAAGTGCCCTGTTGCAGTGCTTAATGCCGGTAATGAAATACCACGCCCTGCGCTTAAACACTCTACTAGCATGCGCCAACCGCGCCCTGCCCCTTGCTGGCCACCTATAATCCAATCAAGCGGAATAAATACATCCTTACCGTACGTTGTGCCATTCATAAACGCCATGTTAAGTGGGTAATGACGCTCGCCTGTTTTAACACCTGGGTGATCAGTTGGAATAAGTGCACACGTTATTCCGAGCTCTTTTTCATCGCCTAACAATCCATCTGGATCGTACATTTTAAATGCAAGACCTAACACAGTCGCCACAGGCGCAAGGGTAATGTAACGTTTTGACCAATTTAAACGCAGTCCCAACACTTCCTTACCATCATGCTCGCCTTTGCACACCACGCCTGAATCTGGGATACTGCCAGCATCAGAGCCAGCCTCTGGGCCCGTTAATGCAAAACAAGGTACATCGTCACCTTTTGCAAGGCTAGGTAACCAACGATTTTGTTGCTCAGTTGTTCCGTAATGCAGTAATAACTCACCAGGACCTAAGCTATTTGGCACCATGACCGTTACGGCGGCCGTTAAGCTTTTAGTCGCAATTTTTGACACTATGGTGGAATTAGCAATAGCAGAGAATTCAAGACCCCCAAATTTTTCTGGGATGATCATTGCAAAAAAACCTTCGGTTTTTAAAAAGTCCCAAACCTCTTTAGGTAAATCTTTGTCTTTTTGTACAATTTTATAGTCATCAAGCATGGCTAATAAAGTTTCAACTTGATTATCTATAAATGCAGTTTCTTTTTCACTTAACTTAGGGCGCGGATAATTATGTAATTTTTGCCAGTCAGGCTCACCACTAAATAACTCGCCATCCCACCAAACATCGCCTGCTTCCATGGCTTCTCGCTCTGTTTGCGATAATGGCGGCAACACCTTTTTAAACATCTTAAAAGTAGGTCGAGTAATTAAATTAAGGCGGATATCTTTAATCGCAAACACCACGACCACCACAACCAGTAATATAATAAATACTGACATGAGCACATTCCTTTTACAGTTATAAAAACATTGATTTAATTATGACCGATCTTAATTTAAATACAATGGGCTGTCAGACGAGTGCCACTAAATGATGAAGTTATTCTATTGCGATTAAAATATAACGATGAGTAAAGTCACTAATTTATTACACACAGCAAAAAGCCCACAAAATGTGGGCTTTTTACTACTTAACTGGTTTTAATTATTTAATTAAAACTGAAAACGCATGTTAGCAAAGTAAGCATCGTTATCTGAGTCATCTGCGTTGTTGCCGTAACCCACTTTTAAACCAATGTTTTTATTGATGAAGTGTTGAGCACCAAAGCTGTAGTTGTCTTCTTTATCGTAAGCTGCAAATACAGAAGTCGCTTTAGAGAAGTAGTAGTTTGTTTCTACGTTCCATTGATCATCTGCTTCGTCAAGGCTTACAAATGTACCTTCTACTGTTAAGTAGTTACCTTGTTGTAAATCAACAAAGTATTTAGCAGCTACTGAACGAGAATCAAAATCATCATCTGATTCTACAGTGATACCTACGTAATCTGTATCGTTTAGCATGTGGTTGTATGCTAAAGAAAAGAATGTAACGTTATCACCATCTTTTTGATCAACAAATCTTACTTTTGCAAGTAAGTCAGGGTTGAAGAAGTAACCAGCAGAAAGTGTGTATGACTCGTTGTTAGAGTTGTAATCAGCATTTTGGTAAGACGCACCAACAACAAAATCTTCAACGAAGTATTCACCACCAATAGCAGTCACATCGCCAAAATCGTCATCAGCGTAGCCACCAAATACGTTGCTTTGCTTGTTAATGTATTCGAATTGGTCGTATGGACCTAGTGTGCTCTTTGGAGAGAAGTAGTAAGTAGAGTCCACGCTGATAGTATCGTTGTTATCAGTATCTGTGTAGCCTAAGTTACTGATTGATTGATAGCTATCTGCAGCGTGTGCAGCACTTGATAATAAAAGACCTGAAATAATAATTGCTAACTTTTTCATAATGAAACATCCCTATGTACATTGTTTTTGTACTTTAACTACATTGCTAAAGTGGGGGTATGCTAACGCCGCGAAACTGAACGAAAACTGAATCAAGCAATTGTATTTGTTAGGGAATTTGTAAGAAAGTGTTAGAGTAATTTATGTTAAAGTAATCGCAACAAGCTGTAAACAATTACTTTAATTTTACACCGATTTTTGTTTGTTTCTATAATGAATACTGGCTGATTATCCTATAAACATCATTTATGTTATCACCTGCTTTAAAGTCCTTGCTAATAGGCGTTGGATCTGAACCTACCCATATTTTTAACTCGGCGTCTAAATCAAAGTGCCCCGCACTCTCTTTACTGAATTTAGTAATTTTAGAATAGGCAATACTGATCATTTCCATTTTAGACCCTGTCACGCCTTGCTTATCGATTAAAATAAGTCGCTTATTAGTAAAGATAAACATATCACGGACAACTTTATACGCTTTTTCAACTTGCTCACCTTCAATAAGGGTATTTGCCAACACTTTCTCTAAATCAGCGTCATCCACTTCACTGGCATTACCCATTAAACCACTAAATAGTCCCATTATAGTTTCTCCTGTTTAAATATTTGATTTTCTAATGTATGGCCATTTACTAACTGCCGATACTGCCAATTATGTTGGCGACAAAATTGCAATAGTGCTATATCGAGCGGATCACTGGTTGGTTGATACTCAATCACGTACTCTTTGTGCTGGCTCATATAAACACGACTCACCCCCTCAAGTGCTTGGAGTTGTTGCTCCACATTTTGATACACGTCGCTAAGCATTAAGGTGTAAAAGTGCTTATCGGTGTTCACTGCTTTAGTTTGGTGCTCGCTTAATACGCCTTTATCCAAATGGAGTACTTGGGAACACAGTCGTTCTAATTCAGTTAAATCATGTGAACTTAAAATAAACGTCGCTTGGTCACTTAACTGAGATACCAACTCGCGCACTTCTCTGGCATGAATAGGATCAAGCCCTGCCGTGGCTTCATCTAACATTACAATTTGTGGTGAGCCAATTAATGCTTGCGCTATGGTTACACGCTTGCGCATACCGTGGGATAAATCCCCAGCGCGGTTTTTTGCAATTTCGCTAAGGCCCACTAAATCAAGCACACGAAGTGCCTCTACGTGGCTTTGCTTAGTACTCATGCCTTGTAGCTTGGCATAAAAACTAAGTTGTTTATCTATATTAAAACGCGGATCAAGCTGGGCATCTTGCGGTAATGCACTCACTTTATTAAATAAAGCAGCGCTGCCTGGTTTATGGCCGAGTATTTCAAGCTCTCCCATGCTAGGGGCTATATAGCCGCACAGCAAACTAAATAAAGTAGTTTTTCCTGCGCCATTAGGGCCAACAAGCGCAACGGGAGCACCTTTTTGAATCTCAAAATTCACATTATTAAGAGCCAGTTTTGAGCCGTACGATTTACTTAAATTACGCCCTGTGATTAATGATTTCATAGTGAGCTCCTTGCAAAAACACGTTGCGCAACCACAAGTAGCACCGCTGTTTGCACAAGCGGAATAGCCAATGCACTCAATAGCGGTAAGTTCTGTCCCGCTAATAACTCTATTTGCACACCAGGGAATAAATAATCAAGCACACTTAATGCGGGTATTTGCCACTCCAGCAATCCAACAATAATGCCACCGGCTGTAAAATATAAAATGGCTAACACAATAGATAAGCGAGATGAGCTCGCAAAAGTATTAATCAAACTCATTAACGCAACAAACGGCGCAAAAGTAACAATGAGAATTAAAAATATTGAAACTGCACGGCCAACGCCACCAGCAAGTAAGCTCGGATCGCGAAACCCGAGCACCGCCAATGTCGCTACCAATGTAATGCCAACTAAACAGGTTAGTACCGCTAACTGCCCTAAAAATCGACCAAAGAGTATTTCAAAGCGGGTTGAGCGCAGTGATAAAAACCTTAAAGTCCCCCTCTCTCTGTCACCCACAGTTTGATCACTACAAATAAATAAGCTAAAAACAGGAAAACTATACAAAGCAATTAGCCAATACATAGCAAATTCGGCTTCAGGCCAATCAAGTAACTTATTTAATCCAATAGAGCCGGAAATATCACGGGCTATTTGTTCAAAATCGGGGGAGCTGATAATGCCCACTGCCTGCCCTATGGGGTAACGTAAAATAACAAGCCACACTAGCGCGAAAGCCGCCAGTGCAATAAGTCCTCGTTTAGTTAAAAACATACGTACAAGCTCAAAACCCGCAATTTGAGTTAAGCGCCCTACGTTTATTGGTAATGGTGTTGCCATTGACTATCCTTAATGACGTTGTTCATGCTTTAAAATAAGCGTTATTTAACAACACTAAGTGTAAACACGTTGAATTGCTAGCAAAAAAAAGCCTACTCAGAGGTAGGCTTTGTAACAAATAATGTAATTTAAACAATTAGTAATTATAAATGTTGCTCATAAATAGCTAATGCTTGCTGTAAGTCGGCAATTAAATCTTCAGCATCTTCTAAGCCAATGTGCAAACGAATAACAGGTCCATGCTCCCATCCTGTTTGCGAGCGCAGCCCTTTCATTGATAGGTTTGCCGTTACTAAGCTCTCAAAGCCTCCCCAAGAAAAGCCCATTTTAAAATGCTGCAAGCTATCTAAAAAAGCATCAATGGCCTTTTGGTTACCGGTTTTCATTACAAACGAAAACAAACCATTACTACCGTCAAAATCGCGTTTGAAAAATTCATGCCCAGGACACGTTTCAAATGCTGGGTGACGAATATGATCAACTAACTCGTGCTGCTCTAACCATTTAGCAACCTCAATAGCCGCTTTTTCATGCTGATTTAATCGCACCGCCATGGTACGCAAACCTCGTAGTGCTAAATACGCATCATCTGCACTGGTGCATTGCCCGAGTAAATAAGAGTGTTCACGAAGTGTTGGCCAATATTTTTTATTCGCTACAGCTACGCCCATCATCACATCTGAATGACCTACAATATATTTGGTTGCCGCTTGAATACTAATATCAACACCATGTTCAAGTGGGCGATAGTGCAAACCATTACCATAAGTGTTATCAAGCACCGTCATCACATTATGATCATTTGCCACTTGCACCATAGCGGGAACATCTTGAATTTCCATGGTAATTGAACCCGGAGATTCTAAAAACAACACTTTGGTATTGTCTTGAATGTACTCTTTTATATCTGCGCCAATCATGGGCGGATAGTAGGTTGTAGAAATGCCCAGCCCCGCTAAAATCTTGTCGCAAAAATCACGGGTTGGCTCGTAAACAGTATCCACTATTAAAATATGATCACCGGACTTTAAAAACGATAACAATGTTTGGCTTATCGCCGCAGCGCCACATGGGTATAAGGCACAGCCTTCACCCCCTTCGAGTTCAGTAATTGCCTCTTGCAGGGCAAAATGCGTAGTGGTGCCACGACGGCCATAAAATAACGTTTTATCACCGCGTGTTTTAGCCGCTTCTTTAAGCTCACTCACAGAATCAAACACAATCGTTGAAGCGCGCTGTACCACAGGATTGACTACGCCATGGGTGTACGCTTTTTTGCGCCCTGATGAGACTAACTGAGTATTTTTATTTTTGCTCGACATGATTCATCCTTCTATCTGAGTACGCCAATATTCAATTAAATAACGCGAAATTGAATCAGCTCTAGGTAGCTTTAAATGCTCCCCTTGATGGTGCCAATCTTTAAATTGCGCAAGTTCTTCGCGAGAAAACCACTTTGCATCTTCAAGTTCATCTTGCTCTGTGCTTATTTCATCACTGCTTGCTGTGGCAATAAAACCTAGCATAATTGACGAAGGAAACGGCCAAGGTTGCGAAGCAATATATTCAGCTTTTTCCACAGTAATACCCGCCTCTTCTTTTACTTCTCGGATCACGGTTTGTTCAAGGGTTTCACCAGGGTCAACAAAGCCTGCAAGCGATGAATACAATCCTTTTGGCCAAGTTGCTTGGCGACCCAATAAGCAGCGTTCAATCCCATCAGAAAATGTTCTAGTTACTACCATAATAACCGCAGGATCGGTACGCGGAAAAGTCTGGTGCAAACACGCGGGATTGTCGCATAATCGAGAGTGACCCGCTTCAACTAAGTGATTTTTGGTACCACAACGGCCACAAAAACTATGAGTGGCATGCCAGTAACACAACCCACGGGCAAGCGCTGCATTTGAGCCATCTTCAAGCGCCACCTGTGTACCAAACTGGCGAATATCTGCAAACTGCGCGCCATCAATAATCGTTGCTAATAACGACTCTTCGAGTTCAGTTACGTCTAGCGCAAATACGGCATTATCCTGTTTATTTGATCCTAAAAGAATAGCCTGCGTTAAATCTAAATGCGCCACTTGTTGGTAAGCTAAATACACCACCTCAGGGCTACTGTTAGCAAATAAGGTGTGATTGCCTTTAACTAAAAGCCATAAGCTGTCTGCTGTTTTTTTTGCGTCTACCCAAGTAGGGTCTTTGCGCGCATTTGAGCCTCTGTCTAATGGCATATTACTGTAGTTAAGCATGTAATTCCTTGATACTAATTGATTCTTAAAATTACCATAATCATCCACTAAACCCAATTTATTACCGCCATAAAAAAAGCCTAAATTAGGCTTAATTAATCTATGCACCCGCTGTATTAAAAATACTCATGTTGAAGGTGGGCATTCTGCTCAAAATTACACCGAACCAACGCAGCGCTTATACTTTTTAAAGTAGTAACTGATTGTCAATTAAATGAAATTGCTCAGCACTTTGCTTAAGTACCTCTGCGGTTAATTTATCAGCACCGTATACATCACACGGAACATTGTATTGATTTTTTAAGTGCCCAAGTAATAACGCAAAGTCACCGTCACCCGAGAGTAAAATAACCTTATCAAGCTGCTTTCCCTGCTCTAGCATATCTATGGTTATACCTACATCCCAATCGCCTTTGGCACTGCCGTCACGGCGTTGAATAAAGGGTTTTAGTTTTACTTCAAAGCCAATAGCGCGCAAAATATTTTGAAACTGATTTTGCTTTTCATCACCTCGGTATATTGCATAAGCAAACGCACATTCAATATCGTATTGTTGCTCTATCATTCGCCAAAAGGCATTGTAATCAAAGTTTTTACCGTAGCTTTCGCGACAGGTGTAATAAATATTTTGTACATCGACAAAAATACCTACACGAGGTTTACTGCTTTGTTGTGAGGTCATTATTATGTCCTAATGAGTAATACTTGCAATTGCGTGTTAAGTAACCTAAATTAGTTACCAAACCCAATGTAACCAAATACGGTTACATTTTAAGATGTAACCAAAATTAGTTACATATAAATAATCTATCTGGATTTATATGATTGGTGTGATCAGCGGCGATATAATTAAATCGCAAAAAATACCTAAACAACAATACGATGCCATGCTTTATCAGCTAGAGCAAAGTTTGCGTGCAAATTGTAATAAAACAACATCTTGGGATATTTACCGTGGGGATGCATTTCAGCTGCAAGTAGAAAAAAGTGAACGGTTAGTTACCACCGCTATTCTTATCTATCTACAGCTCAAATCTGCCGGCTATGAATTGCGCCAAAGCATGGCATTGGGACACATAGATAACCCTGGTACGAGTATAAAAACTGCTACAGGCTCTGCATTTACTCTCTCTGGTCATGAGCTAGATAAAATGACAAACCAACGTTTTACATTTGCTATTGCAAAACAACCAGTTGATGAGAGTTTTAAGCTAAACCTAGCGTTTGTCGATGTATTACTGTGTAAAATAACCCAAAAACAAGCAAATGCTTTGTATGTATATTTAACCCATACTAATAACAACCATGCAGCCTTAGCTAATGAGCTCAACACCAGCCGAGAAAACGTTACTAAGCTGCTTAATCTTGCTAACTATCAGCTGATAGAACGATTTATTTTACATGCACAACAACAGCTTAAAAGCATACAGCAAGGACATGACTAATGGAATTTTCACTATTACTCGTTGCACTGATTATTGGCCACTTACTCGCTGATTTTTATTGGCAACCCATGAGCTGGGTAAACGACAGAAACACCCGTCATTTTAAAGCAAAAAAACTTTACTACCATGTATTGGTTCACGGAGTTACCAGCGCTGTCGTTGTTGCACTTTGGGAATATAGCTTTGGCTGGCAACAACTAAGCAGCGTATTACTGGCCACCGCTATTATTATGATCAGTCACTACTTTATTGATATTGCTAAATCGTATTCAAATAAAGGCGTAGTGCCTTTTTTATTAGACCAAATTGCACATATCATTGTCATAATTGCGATAAGTATTTGGCTCACTGATAATCAGCAATTTACTAACAATTTTATGGCGTTATTGTTCAACGAAAAAGTGCTGTGGGTTGTAACTGGTTACCTTATTATTTTAAGTCCCAGTGCGGTATTTATAAGAATGATGTTAGAGCGTTTAACTAATCACTTTTCTAGTGATGGTAGCCTCCCTTTAGCAGGACAAAGTATTGGTATGCTCGAACGAGTACTTATGCTGACATTTATTTTATTAGATCAGTTTGCTGGGCTTGGGTTTTTAATTGCCGCCAAATCCGTGTTTAGATTTGGCGACTTAAGTGCCAGCAAAGATAAACAACTCACGGAATATGTGATGCTAGGCACGTTACTGAGTGTTAGCGTTACGCTGTTTGTTGGCCTAGGCATTAATTACTTACTGATAAATTAAAAACAAAAAAAGCGCTAACCTTAAAGCTAGCGCTTTTTTTGCAGCTGCGTTTAACTAAACGCAGTGACAATTAGTCGTTATTTGCTGGACGACGACGGCGCTGACCAGTGCCCCCTACCGATTGACGCTTTGCCCAAGGGTTTTGTGCATTCTCGTCTGTTTTTGCTGCTGGCTTTTTAGAGCCACCACGACGTGGGCCTGTACCATTGCCACCATTGTTAGGCTTTTTGCTATTAGGTTTGCTGCTATCAGATTTAGGCTTATTAAATGGTTGTTTTTTCTTTGGCTTTTTAGCAGGCAGTGGGCGAGCATCGAGGGCGCGCTCAGCAACAGGGTTAGCCGGTTCAAAGCCTTCTTCTTCAGCACGAGGAATTAACTCGCCAATAAAGCGTTCAATACCGTATAAATCCACTGCATCGTCGACCGTTACAAACGAAATGGCATGCCCTGATGCACCCGCACGACCAGTTCGGCCAATACGGTGAACATAATCTTCATATACATTAGGTAAGTCGTAGTTAACTACGTGTGGAAGCTCAACAATATCTAAACCACGGGCAACAATATCGGTTGCCACTAATACGCGCACTTCACCACTTTTAAAGCCTTCCAATGCTTTAACACGTGCGCCCTGAGATTTATTACCATGGATTGCTGCGCCAACAATATCATCGCGTTCCAGTTGCTTAACTAAACGGTTAGCACCGTGTTTAGTACGGCTAAATACCAGTACTTGTTGCCAATTGTTGCTACGAATTAAATGGCTTAATAAGGCCGTTTTACGCGCTTTATCGACAGCGTACACGCATTGAGTCACGCTTTTAGCAGTCGTGTTTTTGGCAGCGACTGAAATTTCAACCGGATCGTTAATTAACCCTTTGGCCAATGCACGAATGTCGTCAGAAAAGGTTGCTGAGAACATTAAGTTTTGACGTTTTTCAGGCATTTTTGCAATTAAGCGTTTAATGTCGTGGATAAAGCCCATGTCTAACATACGGTCGGCTTCATCTAAAACCAGTACTTCAACGCTATCAAATTTAACCGCGTTTTGATTGTGTAAATCAATTAAACGCCCAGGTGTGGCCACTAAAATATCAACCCCTTTACGCAGGCGCTGCATTTGTGGGTTAATTTTTACACCACCGTAAACCACAAACGAACTCACATCAGAATGCTTAGCGTATTCTTCAACGTTTTCGCTTACTTGCAACGCAAGCTCTCGGGTTGGCGTTAAAATAAGCGCACGTACATGATTACTTTTTGCTTTAGTGCCCGACGATAAACGCTCAATTAGTGGCAAAGTAAAACCAGCGGTTTTACCGGTACCTGTTTGTGCTGCGGCCATTACATCGCGACGCGCAATAATTGCTGGGATAGCTTGAGCCTGAATAGGCGTTGGCGTTTCATAGCCCTTTTCTAAAACCGCATTAACTAAAGACTGTGATAAACCTAAACCATCAAAACTCATATAAACTCTCTATTTCAAATTAGGCCAAAGTGGCCAGTTGCGCGCATTATACCTTTAGTAGCTCAGAATGCATGCCATTATTTACTTTGTGTCAAATCAATACACACAAATACTAAAAAAGCGGCTAAACAGCCGCTTTTTATTTACCTGAGCATTACATATGCTAAAGGATTATTTTACACCTAGCTCACGTAAACGCTCTTGTAAGTAGCTATCTGCTGTGTAGCGTTCAGATAACACCACATCTGGACGAGGATGCAAAAACAAAGGTAATGAAATACGTGATTTGGTTGTTGCTTTACCTGATGGATTAATTACACGGTGAATCGTTGATGGGAAGTAGCCACCTGATGCTTCTTGTAGCATGTCACCAATATTAATAATTAAACTACCAAAATCACATGGCACATCTAACCAACCACCATCGGTTTTTTGAACTTGTAAACCCGGCTCGTTTGATGCTGGTAATACAGTTAATAAGTTAATATCACCGTGCGCCGCCGCGCGAATAGCGCCTGGTTCTTCATCACCTGTCATTGGCGGGTAATGTAAAATACGCAACAACGTTTGCTCAGACTGGGCAATCATATCTTTTAAATCGATAGAGAACTTAGCACGGACTTCTTCAGGCGCTTCAGCCTGAACCCAGCTTAATAATGTTGCCGCAAATTCATTAGCTAAACGGTAGTACTCACGCACATCAGCTTCTAATTGAGCAGGAACACGGCCTTTAGGATAAACATGAAAGTACTCTTTAATGTCTTTTACTGTATGGCCTTTAGCAACTTCTGATACCGACGGTGGAAAATAGCCATCTTGCGTTTCTTTTGAAAATAAAAACTCATGCTTCTGCTCTGAGTTAAAAAAGTCTTGCCAATTTTTATAAATAGACTCAACTAAAGATTGCGGAATAGGATGGTTTTTTAATACGCCAAAACCAGTATTTCTCAACGATTCAACAAATTGCGCAGCCGCATCGTCCGCTTTATAATCAACTGTAGGTAATTGCATGGTACATTCCAGTAAGTAGGTTGTTAGAAGCCATTTACCAATTCGCTTGAGTAAAGATCCATTAAATTAACTAAATATTACATGCTAACTACGCAAAAAAATTATATCTAGTTGTTCTAGATAAGGTTTTTTAAACGCCGATAAACAACGACTTAATACATTAAATTAATCACAGGTTTATGCAAACTGGTATTACATTCAAATATAGCTTAACTACTTAATTCAAGTAATAAAGGCTGCATTTTTATGCTGTGCGAGGATAGACAAACCCCTTTGAAATTATAAGGACATATGTCCGCACTCAATTGGCAAGCCCTTTCTAGCTTGATCGAGATCAAAATAACGCTTGTATTGAATTTTCACCCCATCGTACCAATCTCTTATTTATCAGCACCACACACTTTATCAATTAGTTAAGGTATTCTCATGCGACAAAAAGTCTCTTTTAAAAGCGGTGAATTAGAACTTGCTGGACAACTTGAACAGCCCTCTGGTGAGGTGAAATTTTATGCCTTATTTGCCCACTGTTTTACCTGCTCTAAAGATGTAGCCGCTGCAACACGAATAAGCCGCGCACTCACTCAGCAAGGCATTGCTGTATTACGCTTTGATTTTACAGGGCTTGGTAATAGCGACGGTGACTTTGCCAACAGTAACTTTTCATCAAACATTCAAGACTTAGTGGCTGCTGCCAATCACTTAAGAACACACTTTAAAGCACCTCAGTTATTAATAGGTCACAGCTTAGGTGGTGCTGCGGTGCTTGCAGCAGCAGAGCATATACCCGAAGTGTCAGCTATTACGACTATAGGCGCGCCATCAGATGCCCAGCATGTTACTCATAACTTTGCTGCTCATTTAGATGAAATAAACCAATCGGGTGAAGCAAAAGTGTGTTTAGCTGGGCGTGAGTTTACGATTAAAAAGCAATTTATAGATGACATCGCCAAATACGATAACAGCCATATAGGTAAGCTTAAGCGTGCTTTGTTGGTTATGCACTCTCCTATTGATGCCACCGTGAATATTAGTGAAGCCGAAAAAATTTACGCCGCTGCCAAGCATCCAAAAAGCTTTATAAGTTTAGATAATGCCGATCACTTACTCAGCAATAAAGAAGACGCTAACTACGCAGCCGACGTCATTGCTACGTGGGCTAATCGCTATGTTGAATACGAGAAAACACCCTATAGTGCAAAATTAACTAACGGCAGTGTATTAGTTGAAGAAAAAGATCATCAATTCACTCAACACGTGAGTACTAAAAACCATACATGGCTTGCTGATGAGCCTACCGATGTCGGCGGCAAAAACTTAGGCCCAGACCCTTATGATCATTTACTCGCTGGGCTTGGAGCGTGTACTGCAATGACACTTCGCATGTATGCAAGTCGCAAAGAGTTACCGCTAGAGCATATAAAAGTAGAGCTTAACCATACCCGCAATTACAACCAAGATTGTGATGATTGTGAAAAAACCGGCAATCTAGAGGCCATTACCCGCAAAATAACCTTACAAGGAGATTTAACTGACGCTCAGCGAAATCGATTACTCGAAATAGCCGATAAATGCCCTGTGCATAAAACGCTACATAATAGCCCTTTGGTGGTGAGTGAATTAGTGGAGTGACTAAAACAAAGATAGCGCAGTAGGCCTGCGCTATTTTTAGGATTTTAATTTAAAAGCTGACTGTATCGTTTAATTTTCTAAAAACGCCGCTACCTCTTTACTCATTCTATCCACCAGCCATTTAGGGCCGCCATCGTACATATCGTTATGACGTGATTCTGCTATAAACGTTTGCGTAACGGGATAAACCGTTAACTCTTGGTCGGTTAAAAGCACGTTCGCATCGGCTGGGTAATCACTACCTCGAAGTGTGAGCACATATATGTTTTTATTGCGTGGCAATAACATGCGGCGGTGATCGAGCGTAATTAATTGGCTTACTTCATTTGGGTAAATAGCTGCATACAAGGCTGAGATATCTCCACCATTTGAGTGACCAAATAAAGTGAGTTTTGTAAACTCATACTCAGGGTATTTAACACTTAGCTCGTTGACTAAAAACTTGAGTGTTACAACACCCCGGTGCCAATTTTCCATACGGGTAGTCAGGTATGGCTGCGCACCATTAAGCGCAGGGTCACTTTTAAGCTCATGCGCTACCGCAATGCTTAAATAGTCTTGCGCATTAAATAACTTACTCGCAAAAGTGTATTCATTGTGGCTAATGCCATACCCTGCATTTACAAATACCACTGGGCATTTGACTTGCGCGCTGCACTTAAGGTGGTTAGTTGGTAGGGTAATATTTACAGGTATAGAGCGATTACGACTATCATCAATCACTACATCGTCTTGGGCATAACTTGATGATGCAAATAACGTAGTGCTTAAAGTCAGCGCACTTAATATTAAACGCTTTTTTATAATTTTTAACATGCATTTCATTGTATTATCTATATATTTTTAACTAGTATTAATTTTTATTATAAAGGTTAGCACGCTCCTTTACTAATTTGTGCGATAATAGCGATTATTGTTTTACTATTATCGCAAAAGAATCCATTCATGAAATCATACAGCAGCATTGAACAACGCATCGACATTCTACAAAGTAGAATTGAAGCCTACCAAGAAGAAATTAAAGTGTTACAAGCCGAGCCGAAAAGTAACAACGAACGTATTATTTTTAAGTTTATTGAAACCGGCAGTACAGGTAAAACCAAAGACTTTGTGAGAGAGCTTGGGATTAAATCACCGCGTGATAGTTTATATTCATCAGGTGATGTAACTAAACTAATTAAAGATGGCGCGGATGATATTTCGCCTGAGCTACTGAGCATAGCTCGCGCACTTGCTAGCGCGCGCAACAAAAATGGCCCTACTTGCTAATAGTAAATACAATAACGTATTAGCCGTAAGCTCTTGCGGCTAAACTGCAATTGTATTTCATCGATAATAATTGCAGTTAAATTTGCAGTTACTACAGCTTATTGTGCTGATTGGTCTTCGTAACCGAAGCAACAGTAATACATGCAGATGTGTGTGAACTGCTTGCAATTAAAGCTGCCAATCAATACCTGCCTTACTTAACTTCCACACCAAGCACCGTGCTATAAACCTTTGAGTGCTAGTTTTGCCATACTGGTCAAGGTGTTTATCATTAGAGTTAAAGTACTCCTTATAAACTTGTAAGTTAATTCAATGGCCTTAAAGGGTAATCCACAAAATGAGAGAATGTGCCCCAAAATACCTCTTACATCTTCGGCGTTACCTTTTGATATATCAATACTGTCTGCTAACACTTTTGCAATTTTATCGTAAACCGTAAGGGTATTTGAAATATCAGCTTGTATCGCATGTAATCTGCCTGACGCATGTAAATGAGTTATAATTGCTTCGCCAATTGTTCTTGCCCAACGAGTTGTGGGCCTAGCCTGCAAGCGCTTATCATAATCAAGTTTTACTTGTCGTCTTAATCTAGATTCCTTCCCTTTATTGATTGCAGCATAGCTCTTAAAGCAACTAGCAGTATGTAAATACCCTGGTGTTTCTTCCGTCATACTGTGAGCTTTTGGTGTTATCGTCGGTGCACCATGCAATATGTATTCATCCTCGGTATGCACAAAAGGCCATACAGGCACTAGCGGAACTGGGTCACCTGCATGGACACAACGATAGATACCATTATCGGTCGCATAAACGGTTTTTAGTGCAAAGCTTGGATACCCCACTCTAGGTGCACCAAAGGTATATAGTTTTACATTAGCGTTAAAGTGTTTCTTTAACCAGTTTGTAGCTAGATTAGCTAACGCACCTCCTAAGCTATGACCAACAACATGAATATTTAGACCTGTTTTTGATTGCGAAGCGGCTAATTTGAAGTAATCTTCAAGCTGCTGCTTTAATGAATTAAAAGTGTTATTAAATCCAGCATGAACAGGTTGCCCATTAGCGCATGTATTCACACCACAGTGTAAATCAGTAATAACATCACGCTTCTTTTCCGTCCCTCTTAAAGCTATTACAAAGTCACCTTCAAATGGCCCTCGTTTGCCTTTTGCTATACAGCCGAAAGGAGTTGTATGTTTAAATATTCTTTCTAAAACACTGCCACTAATTGCTTGCAAATTATCACTTTCAAAAGAAAACCCTACTGCCAACCTACTATGGTAGAGACTTTTTTGAGTTCCGCCGTTACGGTTTACATCATAAGCTACCGAAGCAAACAATGCTGCTAACTCCGGTGTTAATACATTCATATTTGTACTCATTCCAATATCCTTATTATAAAATTCCGCTTATCATCCGTTCAAAATCGGCTTCAAGATCTATTAAAACAAAATCGTCGTCCCATCGACAGATACTTTTTGCACAGTACGAATTCTGACACGATGTACCTTTAAAAGAAAAAAAAACTTCCTCATTAATAATGTCGCCATTCAACGAGTTCAACTTATCGACATACTCTTGAATAACAGAAATTCCACTAGGGTTACTTGACCATAATATAAAGTTGTCGCCACCGTATTGAGCTGTAATTTCCTGCCATCTTATTTTCTCTGCTATTAGCAAAGCAGGCTGACTGGATCTCAAGCTCATTTCTGGCATTTCAAATTCGCCATTGCTATCTGTAAAACACTCATCTTTTGTGTATTTACCATCAGAATAACTAAGTGTTCTTAATATTCTTACATTGGCAAGAGGCGCACCATTATTAACTAAACGGCCTTTCACTTCGGGACATAAATGTACTTTGTGAGTACCAATATGATTATTGATCTTTCTTAATATTTCAGAAAATGACATCAGCAAACCTTAAAGTTACCGTTAGCTGACAAAGTAGGAAATATTCCATATTTATATTGCCAACATCCATGTAAAAAAAGCAATATAACAAAAAAATGTAAAATTGCAAATTAGCTAAAATAACAGCTACTCTTGCATCTTTCTTTTGATCACATATCCTGTGAGATCTTGCATAAATTAAGCAACTACTATTGCTCCACTCTCCTATCTAACAAGTTTTTAGTTTGCTTGATATTATAAAGGTTCTTTAATAGTTACCTTTTAAGTTTCGCCTTTGACAAAAACAGCCCCCATTCAAGTTGATATATTTTTTATTCTGGTTTAGCTATCCTGACCAATAAACTTGTATAGATCATCATTGTTAACTTCTTGAAAATTTTCTTTCCAACGGCATATACTAATGCCTTTATATTCATGAAAAAGATCATTATCCTTAAAAGAGAATAAGATTTCTTCGTCAGAAATATCACCATTTAAGGTCCGTAACTTCTTTGCGTATGCAGGTTTCGTGTTTATACCTGAATTCTCACTTGACCATAATAAGAAAACATCATTTTCATAATGCGCAAATATCCTCTGAGAAGTAAACCTTTCAGCTAATAGCAAAGCAGGTTGGCTGGATCTTAAGCTCATTTCTGGCATTTCAAATGCGCCATTGCTATCTGTAAAACACTCATCTTTTGTGTATTTACCATCAGAATAACTAAGTGTTCTTGATATTTTTACATTAGCAAGAGGAGTTCCGTTATTAACTAAACGGCCTTTTACTTTGGGACATAAATGGACTTTATGAGTACCAATATGATTATTGATCTTTCTCAATATTTCAGAAAATGACATCAGCGAACCTCCAAGTTACCGTTAGCTGACAAAGCAGGAAAGACTCCATATTTATATTACTAACATCCTTGTTAAAAAGTGAACATAACAAAAACATATAAAATTGCAAATTAGCTTAAACAACAGCTAATCTGGCATCTTTCTTTTGATCACATATCCTGTTAGATCTTGCATAAATTAAGCAATTACTATTGCTCCACTCTCCTATCTAGCACCTTTATAATAAGCCTAATATTATAAAGGTGCTTTAATAGTTATTTTTTAGTTTCGCCTTTGATCAAAGCAGCTCCCCGATTCAAGTTAATATATTTTTTTGTTCTTGGTTTAGTAACATGAGTAATAAACTTGAACTGATAACTTCCTGAAAATTTTCTTTTTAACAGCATGTGCTAACACCATTATGTTAATAAAAGATGATTGTCTTAAAAGAGAATATTTCTTCATCAGAAATATCGCTAAAGCGCTTTGCATTTGCTGTAAAGTTTAAAAATGGCTGATCGAAATAATGACTACCTTTAAATAGCTCGCTCATAAAAATAAAGCACCTAAATTGGGTTTTGCCGAACAAAAAACCCCTTAGGTATTTAGCCTAAGGGGTTTTGATCTAACTAAAAGCTAGCTTTATTCTGCGCTTGGTAATTCTTTCTCAACTACACTAATAGCAAGCTCTGTCAGCGAATCGCTGTTAGCTTTGCTTGGTGCATCGGTTAATAAACACGATGCTTGTGTGGTTTTAGGGAAAGCAATAACGTCACGAATGTTATCAGTACCACATAACAACATAACTAAACGGTCTAAACCGAACGCTAAACCTGCATGCGGCGGTGTGCCGTATTTAAGTGCATCAAGTAAGAAACCAAATTTATCTTGCTGCTCTTGCGCTTCAATACCTAAAATTCTAAATGCCGCTTCTTGCATATCTGCATTGTGAATACGTACCGAGCCACCGCCGACTTCGTAGCCGTTTAATACCATATCGTAAGCATCTGAAATAGCCGCTGCTGGGTTTGCTTCAAGCTCACTGGCACTAATATCTTTTGGTGCAGTAAATGGATGGTGTACAGCGTGTAATGTGCCTTCGTCATCTTCTTCAAACATTGGGAAGTCAACAACCCAAAGTGGTGCCCAGCTATCTAAATTAGTGATTTCTAAATCAATACCAATTTTTAAACGAAGTGCGCCCATGGCTTCATTTACGGTGTTGCGTTTATCCGCACCAAATAAAATGATATCGCCTGTTTGTGCATTAGTACGTTCAAGTAACTGCGTGATCACATCTTCATTTAAGAATTTAGCGATTGGCGATTGCACGCCCTCAACGCCTGCATCGCGGTCATTTACTTTCATCCATGCTAAACCTTTAGCACCGTAAATACCGATAAACTTAGTGTAGTCATCTAGTTGCTTACGAGAAAGTGATGCACCACCTGGTACCGTTAGTACTGCAACACGGCCTTTTTCATCATTTGCTGGACCCGAGAATACTTTAAACTCTACGTCTTTTACTAAATCGGCTACATCAATTAGCTTCATTGGGTTACGTAAGTCTGGCTTATCAGAACCATATAGGCTCATTGCCTCAGAGTAAGGCATAATTGGGAAATCACCTAAATCAACATTTAGTAATGACTGCCACATTTCACGGATCATTTTCTCTGTCATGCCACGTACTTGATCAGAGCTCATGAACGAGGTTTCTAAATCTATTTGAGTAAATTCAGGTTGACGGTCAGCACGTAAGTCTTCATCACGGAAACATTTAACAATTTGGTAGTAACGGTCAAAACCCGACATCATCAACAATTGCTTAAATAACTGTGGCGACTGCGGTAATGCGTAAAAGCTACCTTTGTGTACACGACTTGGTACTAAATAATCACGCGCACCTTCTGGCGTTGCTTTAGTTAATACTGGCGTTTCGATATCTAAAAAGCCATTTTCATCTAAAAAGCGACGTACAAAGCTGCTTGCTTTAGCACGTAATTTAATACGGTCGCTCATTTCTAAACGACGTAAATCTAAGTAACGGTATTTTAAACGACGCTCTTCTGAGTTCACTTGGTTAAAATCAAGTGGCATAGGCTCAGAGCGGTTAATAATCGTTAAACCCGTGCCTAAAATTTCTACTTCACCGGTAGCCATGTCTTTATTTACTTGGCTGTCTGGGCGAGCGCGTACAATCCCTTTTAACTGAACACAAAATTCTTGACGAAGTTTGTTAGCTGTTTCCATTAATCCTTCAACTTCCGGATCGAATACAACTTGTACTAAACCTTCTCTATCGCGTAAATCGACAAAGATAAGTCCACCAAGGTCACGTCGTTTGTTGATCCAGCCACATAGTTCAACTTCCTGATCTACGTGAGTTTTATTTAGCTGTCCGCAGTATATAGAGCGCATAGTTTTCCTGTCAGATAAAAGGCATATAGCGGTTAAACACTGTTGTTTTAAAAGTTTTTATAAACACCAAAATGAAAATAAAACCGCTAGCAATTCAAAATAATCAAATTAAGCCCTGCATTATACCCAAGTAGGTTGAAGATGCTAGGGCGTGTTTACCTTTCGAGGTTGAATTTACAGCGCACTGTTTTGTTATTTGTTACACTACAGGCACTTTATAACAAGGCTTTTGTTTGTATGCTATATATTGGATGCCCGCAGTGGTCGAGCAGCGCATGGAAAGGAAATTTATTTTCACGCCAGTGTAAAAATGCCGATATGCTTAGCGAATATGCGCAGCATTTTAATTCGGTAGAAGGTAATACTAGCTTTTACGCCGATCCCTCGCCTGACACTGTATTACGATGGGCTGCCAGTGTACCTGATGAGTTTAAATTTACCTTTAAATTTCATCGGCGCTTTAGTCACGAACTCCAACTTACTAACGTGCAACATGAGCTAACTAATTGGCTTAATTTATTCGCCCCTCTATTTGAAAAAACAGGGCAAATAATGCTGCAATTACCTAAAGCGTTTGCGCCACAACATTTAGCTAAGCTTGCCGCTTTTATTGAATTACTTCCTAAAGAGCTGAACTATGGGGTTGAGGTACGCCACCCTGATTTTTTCAAAAAAGGTGTGGCCGAAATCGCACTTAATCAGCTTTTAATGGCAAATAATATAAACCGTATTGCTATGGATACTCGGGCGCTCTTTGCAGTAAAGCCAACCACCGAAGCGCTAATAGACGCACAACAGAAAAAACCGCATTTACCAGTTCACGCTATTGCTACGGGCTCGCAGCCTATGGCGCGCTTCGTTATTGCTAGCTTAGAAAACGATTATAAGACCTTTTATCAGCCTTGGCTTAGCAAAGTAACTCAGTGGCTTGATGAGGGCAAAAGTCCTTATGTGTTTTTTCATACCGCTGATAACCGCCAAGCGCCGCTGCTGGCTCGTCAGTTTTGCCAAGATTTGGGGTATAATCACAATGTACTCAATCCATTTAGTGGCGAAAAAGAAGCCCACCAGCAAGCACTTTTTTAAAAATAAATTCAAAATACAGAGACAATAATGAGTGAATACGCACGTTACTTTACCGGCTACCCTGCCAATATCGTTGAGCAAGCATTAGGACTAATAAAAGCAGGGAAAGTAAGTGAGTATTTACTTAAAAAATACCCGCAGGCGCATCGTATTACCAGTGATAAGTTACTGTATAGCTACGCCACTGAGCTTAAAAAGCAGTATTTAAAAAACGCCCCGCCATTTGGACGCGCTGCGTTTAAAAAACAAGGTGATATGGTTACCAATGCGCTCGGTACCCACACGTACCGTATGCAAGGTAAAACCCGCAAGCACGATTTAGCAATAAACAGCGATTTACTGCGCGCGCCAGAGCCATTATTAAAAGCATTAGTGGTGCACGAACTCGCGCATTTTAAAGAAAAAGACCACAATAAAGGCTTTTATAAACTGTGCTGCCATATGGAGCGACAGTACCATCAGCTAGAGCTAGATTTACGGATTTTTTGTGTGGCTATTGCGATGGGTGAGAATCCGTATAATTGAGCGGTCAGCGGTCAGCGGTCAGCGGTCAGCGGTCAGCGGTCAGCGGTCAGCGGTCAGCGGTCAGCGGTCAGCCAAAATAATGACACACGAGTTCACAATGAAAGCCCTCGTTAACAAAAAACGCGATATACATCGCGTTTTTATTATTGTCACTTTCTAATCTGACAGCTAAGAGCTTAAAAGCGTGTTAGGTTTCGTTTCACTTAACCCAGCCTACGTAAAAACGTTAAAGCCCTAATTCGGCCATAAAGTCGTCATCGCTATCATCTTGCTTTGGCTGTTTCGCTTTTTCTTTATCCGCTTTTTGCTTAGCTTCATTTTCGATAATATCGTCTGGGTCTATCGCTTCTACAATGTCAAAGTCGTGAAGTTTAATAAACTCTGTTTTATCCATCGCTAATTCTAAATAGAAGATATTTTGGTTGCGAGTCGTAAACGTTACGCGACGTGCTTGCGGACGATCCATAGTGGTATCAACCGATATTTGCACTTGTTTATTAATAGCCATCATTTTTGGCTGATTTTGGGTAATAGAGGTATGCAATTGTTCACGCACTTTTGACGTGAAGTCGCCCACTATTTGGTTCATCAACTCACCCATCACGTTTGAAACGTCATCAGATAAGTGGCTGTGTGCGATTTCGTCTTCTGGCATACCCATGTTACGCATATAATCGCCGTAAATTTCCATGGCCGCTTGCGCTGTAAAGTTGGTAACAACTAAGCCGGTAAAGCCCCCGTCAAATAAAACAAAACAGCCTATGTCTGGTCGCATACAAGTACGCGTTATTTTTTGTACCATGGCTGAATAGCTGATCTCGTTGCCGCTGGCTGATGAAAGTACACCCGTTACTGAGTGGCATAATGTTGCTAATATATCGTCGGTACTAATAACCTTACTTTTGCTCATTTAATAATCTCTTTTATACTTATTCTTCATAATTCTAGTCAAGCTACTGAATTTATCACTGACTATCCAGCATAAAATGTTAAAATAGCACTATTATTTTCAAAGAGACTGCCTTCGTGAGTATAAAAGACAGTATTTATGCCTCTGAGCAACAAGTAAAAGACTTTAGTTTTGATCAAAACGTGGTTGAAGTATTTCCCGACATGATCCAACGCTCGGTACCCGGTTATGCCACTATTGTAAGTACTATGGGAAAATTAGCGGGTGAGTATGCTCAGCCTAATTCTAACCTGTACGACTTGGGCTGCTCATTAGGGGCAGTAACCTTAAGTATGCGTCGTAATATTAAAACCGATAGCTGCCACATTATCGCCGTAGATAACTCACAAGCCATGGTTGAACGTTGTAAGGTCCATTTACAAGGATTTAGATCGGACGTTCCTGTAACGGTTACTTTAGGTGATATTAACGAGCTTGATATTCAAAACGCATCGGTTGTGGCAATGAATTTTACCCTGCAATTTATACCACCTGCGCAGCGCAAAGCGGTACTTGAAAAAATATACGCTAATTTAAAGCCCGGTGGCGTTTTGTTATTAAGTGAAAAAATTAAAGCCGAAAACGAGCAGTGCGATAACTTACTGATTGACTTGCACCACGACTTTAAACGCCATAATGGCTACTCTGAGCTTGAAATAAGCCAAAAGCGTACTGCCATTGAAAACGTAATGCGCCCCGATACACTTAGTACACATACACAACGTTTAAGCGACATTGGTTTTAGCCAAACGCAAGTGTGGTATCAATGTTTTAATTTTTGCTCAATGGTAGCAATTAAATAATTTAGAGAGTGACACATGTCTGCATGGTTTAACCAATTTTACGCTGCGATTGCACAAAGCCCACTTAGCCACTGGCTAGAAACCTTGCCTGCGCAATTAAAGCATTGGCAACAAGAGGCAAGTCATGGCGATTTGCCACAATGGCAAAAAGTGCTGAAAAACTTACCCGAGGTATCAACAAACCAAGTTGATATTGTCAGCAAAGTAGCAATAGGTGCGCCTGGCGAAATGTCTGAAGGCGAAAAAAAGCAAACCACGCATCTATTAAAGCGGATGATGCCTTGGCGTAAAGGCCCGTTTAACGTTCACGGTATTGAAATAAATACCGAATGGCGCAGCGACTGGAAATGGGATCGACTCCTGCCGCATATTGAGCCATTAAAAGGCCGTACTGTATTAGATATTGGTTGTGGCTCGGGGTATCACCTATGGCGTATGCGCGGTGAAGGTGCTCAATTTGTAGTGGGTATTGACCCATCTGACTTATTTTTGTGCCAGTTTCAGGCAATTAAACACTTTAACCCAGATGAAAACGTGCATTTGTTACCATTAGGTGTAGAAGCCCTGCCAGAGCTCAAAGCGTTTGATACAGTATTTTCAATGGGGGTGCTTTATCATCGTCGTTCCCCTATCGACTTTTTAGCGCAATTAAAAGCACAGCTTCGCCCAGGTGGTGAGCTGGTGCTTGAAACATTAGTTATTGAAGGCGATGAAAACACCGTATTAGTACCGACCGACCGCTACGCGAAAATGCGTAATGTATGGTTTATTCCAAGCACTGCGGCATTAAAATTGTGGATGGAACGTGTTGGCTTTAAAGATGTGCAAATTAAAGATTGTGCTATTACAACGCTCGACGAGCAGCGTAAAACTGACTGGATGGAAAACGAATCTTTAGTTGACTTTTTAGACCCCGCTGACACCAGTAAAACCATTGAAGGCTACCCTGCACCACTTAGAGCGATACTTACAGCTAAAGCCTAATTTGTAGTATTAATTTTTATTTCCATATTAAAAAGCGCCATTGGGCGCTTTTTTTGTTTACTAATACAGCAACTAGCGGACAAGTGTCCTTGTCTTTAAAATCAAATCCAGATTTCAACTAGCCGCGCCCTTGCAATTGTTGTAAAATACGCGCGTTTCTAAGTAAGCATCAAAACAACTATTTTGAGGAAAACCTGTGAGCGAACAAAAACAGTCTCTAAGCTATAAAGACGCGGGCGTAGATATCGACGCTGGTAATGCACTTGTTGAGCGTATTAAAGGCGTAGTTAAAAAAACTCGTCGTCCTGAAGTGATGGGCGGAATTGGTGGTTTTGGCGCACTTTGCGAAATTCCTGAAGGTTATAAGCAACCCGTACTTGTAGCAGGCACTGACGGTGTTGGCACTAAGTTACGCTTAGCAATTGACCTTAAAAAGCACGATACTGTAGGTATCGACTTAGTTGCGATGTGTGTAAATGATTTAATAGTACAAGGCGCTGAACCCCTGTTTTTTCTAGATTACTATGCAACGGGTAAACTAGATGTAGACACAGCAGCCGACGTAGTAACCGGTATTGGTAAAGGTTGTGAAATTTCAGGTTGTGCCCTAATTGGTGGCGAAACAGCTGAAATGCCAGGTATGTATGATGGTGAAGACTACGACATGGCAGGCTTTTGTACCGGTGTGGTAGAAAAATCAAAAATTATTGATGGCACTAAAGTAGCTGCAGGCGATCAACTTATTGCCCTTGCTTCTAGCGGTCCTCACTCAAATGGTTTCTCTTTAATTCGCAAAGTTTTAGAAGTCTCTAACGCTGATACTAATCAAGTGATTGATGGCAAAACCTTAGGTGAGCACCTTTTAGAACCAACACGTATTTACGTTAAACCATTACTTGAGTTGTTCAAGCAAGTAGACGTGCATGCCCTTTCGCATATTACTGGTGGCGGTTTTTGGGAAAATATCCCACGCGTATTACCTGAATCTGCTAAAGCGGTTGTTAAAGGTGATAGCTGGCAGTGGCCAAGTGTGTTTAGCTGGTTGCAAGAAAACGGCAACATTACAACACATGAAATGTACCGCACATTTAACTGTGGTGTAGGCATGGTGTTAGTTGTACCTGCGGATGAGCTTGAAAATAGCTTAAATATCTTAAAAGATCTTGGCGAGAACGCATGGCACCTTGGTGAAATCCAAGATGCCGTTGCTGGCGAAGAGCAAGTTGAAATTGTAGGTGGTGCTGCGTAATGGCACCCACTCGTCTAGTAGTTTTGATCTCAGGCAGTGGCTCAAATTTACAAGCCATTATAGACGCCTGTGAAAGCGGCGAGATAAACGCCCATATAGCGGCTGTTATTAGTAACAAAGCAGACGCTTATGGGTTAGAGCGTGCAAAAAATGCAGGTATTGCCACACACGTGCTGAGTCATAAAGAGTTTGACTCACGCGAAGCGTACGATGCCCAGTTAATGCATATAATTGACTCTTTTGAACCAAATCTAGTTGTATTAGCTGGGTTTATGCGTATTCTAACTCCTAACTTAGTGCAAAAATATGTTGGAAAAATGTTGAACATTCATCCATCTTTGTTGCCTAAGTACCAGGGGCTGAATACCCACCAAAGAGCAATTGATGCAAAAGACGACGTTCACGGCGTTAGTGTTCACTTTGTTACTGAAGAATTAGACGGCGGACCCGTTATTCTTCAAGCCAAAGTGCCTGTATTAGCAGACGATACAGCAGACACGCTCGCTAAGCGTGTGCATGCGCAAGAGCACATAATTTATCCTTTGGTGGTCAAGTGGTTCAGTGAACAACGACTTACGATGGAAGCAGATTATGCAGTTCTTGACGAAAAACAACTTCCTGCACACGGCGCGCACTACCCAAAATAAAAAATTAAGTGCCTGGCTATTATGTGCGGGCACTTTATTACTTCCTACCAGCCTGATTGCAGGTGAGTTAACCCAGTATCAAGCCAGCTACGATATTTTGCGCAAAGGCGCAAATCATGGTATAGCCGAGCGGACGCTTAAAAAACTCGATAATAATAACTACCAAGTCACTTACCATAGCGATATTGAATGGATGATTTTCTCTGACTCACGTCAAGAGTCATCAACTTTTAGCTTTGCTAACGATAAAGTAGAGCCTATTCAGTACTCTATGATCCGCACGGGGACTGGGCCTGACAAAAAGTATGAAATTAACTTTGATCGTCAAACACAAACTGTCACCAGTAACACCAGCGACTACCCGTTAAAATGCCAATGGCATGATAACTTCCAAGATGGTATTTCTTATCAAGTGCAAGTTCGAGAAGGACTTAAAAAAGGAAAAACTAGTTTCTCGTTTCCGTTAGTTGATAAAAAAGGTAATTGCCGTGACTACGACTTTGAAGTGGTAGAAACCGAAATGATTTCCTTACCGATTGGTAACGTAGAAGCCATTAAAGTAAAACGTTTATACGACAATGACAAACGCCAAGCCTTAGCATGGTTTGCCCCAGAAATGGATTATATGCTAGTGCGCATGTGGAAAGGTGAAAAAGGTGTGGAACAGTTTGAAGTGCAGATGAAATCGTTTACCGTGATCAATCCACCGGCTTTACCTGCACAAGTTAAAAACGAAATAACCCCCGAATAAATTACTTACAAGATGCAATACGAAACGCCCAAGTGTGATAACCATAACTTGGGCTTTTCATTTCAATACTTAAATTTGAAACTTTAAGTTGGGTTTCGTTTTACTCTACCAATCTACATTAATTCACCCATTTTAAATAACGCAAACTCTCCTGGCTGCATTTTTTGCCAGCGTTCATCGTTGGTTAGCGGCCTTGTTGCTATAACCGTTACCACATCGTTTGGCGTGGTTTCTTGTTGAAAGTCGACCACCATGTCGGCATCAATAAGTGTTGCTTTACCAAACGGTGCACGGCGCGTTATGTAATGTAAATTATTAGTACAATACGCTAAAACAAATACACCATCGGTCAATAACATATTAAACACGCCTTTTTCACGTAGCGTATGCGAAAGCTTAGCCGCATATCTAAAAACCGACGCCATATTACCTGGTCGCTGCGGGTACTTTTCACGAATTTTGTCAAGCAACCAGCAAAATGCCAACTCGCTATCGGTATTACCCACAGGTCGATAATATTCAGGTTTTAAATCATGATAATTTGAAAGCTGCCCGTTATGAGCATAGGTTATTTCACGCCCCCACAACTCACGAGTAAACGGGTGGGTGTTTTCTAGACACACTCGCCCGCGGTTGCCTTGACGAATATGACTTATCACCGATACGCTTTTAATCGGATAAGCTTTAACTAATTTAGCTATTTCTGACTGGTAACTTGGCTCGGGATCTTTAAAGGTTCTACAACCTTTGCCTTCATAAAAAGTAATGCCCCAGCCATCTTTATGCGGCCCCGTATTGCCACCGCGCTCCAACAGCCCTGAAAAACTAAAACAAATATCCGTTGGTACATTGGCTGACATGCCAAGTAATTCACACATAAAATAAATAAACCTTTAGAAAGCTAAACATAGAATATCGTTCTATTTTTAATAAGCGTACACTGAAAATCATAAGTATATTTACTTAATTAAACTTATATTACTACTAGATTAATTGATTTTTTTAATGCTTATATTTTTTATGATAAGCCAAAATAAACCATTACAGTTAAACTGTTCGTATAACATACAACGCATTGTAATAATCGTACCGATAACTACACTTTAATCTAAGTAATGTACTTGAAACTTAGCGTTACTAGCGCTACTCTAAACGAGGTGGTCTGACCTCTATTAAGGAATTAGCAATGACACTCATATTTACACTCGGTTTAATCGCACTGCTCAGCATTGCGCTTTACCACAGAGCGAGTTGGAACACAGCACTTGGTGTTTCTGCCGCAACATTATTAATTGGTACCTTTGCTGGTGCTTTTGGTTTAATTAGCTGGGTGATCTTTTTAATCATCGCAGTGCCTCTTTCTGTTACTGGCATTCGTCAGCAATATATTATCAAGCCTATTTTCAAGGTCTTCAAAAAAGTTACACCGAGCATGTCTGACACCGAAAAGTCAGCTATTGATGCCGGTACAACTTGGTGGGAAGCTGATTTATTTTGTGGTAACCCAGATTGGAAAAAGCTTCACCAGTATCCAGTTCCAAAACTTACTATTGAAGAGCAGGCATTTATCGACGGCCCTGTTGAAGTTGTATGTAGTATGCTGGACGATTGGGAAGCTACGCATGAGCTAACTGATTTACCTCAGGATGTATGGCAATATCTGAAAGATAACAAATTCTTTGCCATGATCATTAAAAAGGAATACGGCGGCTTAGAATTCTCTGCATTTGCACAATCGTGTGTACTGCAAAAACTAACCAGTAAATCAACATTGCTTTCGTCAATTGTTGGTGTACCTAACTCGTTAGGCCCGGGTGAGTTATTACAGCACTACGGTACTGAAGATCAAAAAAATCATTACTTACCGCGTTTAGCAAGCGGTCAAGAAATTCCATGTTTTGCTCTTACTTCGCCAGAGGCAGGTTCTGATGCAAGCTCAATTCCAGACTATGGTGTAGTATGTAAAGGGCAATGGAATGGCGAAGAAGTAGTCGGTGTAAGCCTTACATGGAACAAGCGTTACATTACACTTGCACCTGTAGCTACGGTTCTTGGTCTAGCATTTAAATTACAAGATCCAGATGGATTATTAAGTGACGTTAAAGAGCCTGGTATTACCTGTGCACTTATCCCAACAGATACCCCAGGGGTAGAAATTGGTCGTCGTCACTTCCCGCTTAATGTGCCGTTCCAAAATGGCCCTACTCGCGGTAAAGATATTTTTGTACCACTTGATTACATTATTGGTGGCCCAGAAATGGCTGGTCAAGGCTGGCGTATGCTGGTTGAGTGTTTATCGGTTGGTCGTGCAATTACATTGCCGTCAAATTCAGCCGGTGGCATTAAAATGATTGCTGTAGCAACCGGTGCTTACAGCCGTATTCGTCGTCAATTCCGCTTACCAATTGGTAAAATGGAAGGGGTTGAAGAGTCAATGGCGAAACTTGCCGGTTATGCTTACAGCTCAGACGCTGCAGTAAGTATGTCTACTGGCGCGGTTGATTTAGGCGAAAAACCATCTGTTATTTCGGCTATTATTAAATACCACCTTACCGAGCAAATGCGCGATGCCACCATTCATGCAATGGATGTGCTAGGCGGTAAAGGGATCATGCTTGGGCCAAATAACTATTTAGGTCGTGGCTATCAAGGTGCACCTATTGCCATTACCGTTGAAGGTGCAAACATCTTGACCCGTAATATGATTATTTATGGTCAAGGTGCTATTCGTTGTCATCCATTTGTACTTACCGAGCTAGGTGCGTGTGAAATTGAAGACCGCGAAGAAGCGCTTAACGTATTTGATAAAGCGCTAATGGGCCACATTGGCTTTACCATGTCTAACCTAGTACGCACTAAGTGGCTTGCACTTACTGGCGCTCGCTTTACTAGTGTGCCGTACAAAGACGAAACGGCAGAGTTTTATCGTATAGCTTCACGCTTTAGTGCATCGCTTGCACTTATGTCTGATATTAGTATGGCAGTATTTGGTGGTTCACTTAAACGTAAAGAACGTATTTCAGCACGCTTAGGTGACTTATTAAGCTACCTTTACTTAGTGTCTGCAACGCTTAAACGTTATAACGACGAAGGCCGTAAAAAAGAAGATTTTGCACTGATTCAGTGGAGCTGTCAGGATCACCTTTACCACTGTCAACGTGCGCTTGCTGATTTAATCAACAATATGCCATCTGCACCACTTCGTGGCGTATTAAAAGTATTGTTATTCCCGTTTGGTCGCCCGGTTCGTAAACCTACTGACAAACTTGAGCATAAACTAGCGCAATTACTGCAAGTGCCTAGCGAAACGCGTAATCGTTTAGCAAGTTATGTATACCTTACAAACGAGCCGCTTAACCTTGTAGGTCGTCAAGAGCAAACGCTTAAAGATGTGCTAGAGGTAGAGCCTTTATTTGAACGCGTATGTAAAGAGAAAGGCGTTAAATTGCCATTCTTCCAACTTGATAAAGTGGCGCAAATGGGCTTAGAAGCTGGCATTTTAAGCCAAGCTGAAGCTGATAAGTTAGCAGCTGTTGAACAAGCTCGCTTAGACGTTATTAACGTTGACGACTTTGACCCTGCAGATTTACTTGCCGGCAAAGCAGCGCGTAATAGCAAAGCTAAATCTAAAAAGGCAGATGCCGCTTAACTAGTTTAGTAAAGCTAGCAGCAACCCTGTTGAAATTAGCCAAACCAGCGCATAATGCGCTGGTTTTTTTTGTGCAAGGTAAACCTGTAATACACACCACATATTTCCAATGACAAATAATACAATATGAGTGTAACCAAAAATAACGCTATAACTTATTGTGGCTAATAAAAACAGCAATATGCTAGGTAAAAACTGGCTAATATAAAAGGCGCGTTCTTGCTCGCATGTTTTAAAAAATAATCGATACTGCTCATACACCCTACCGCAATCAAATTGCAATGAACTACTAAAGAGTACAATAAAAGCCATGGCTAATATCACAAGTATAGGTACTAAATCAGCACGTTCGTTTATTAGCGCAGCTGATGCCATGAATACACATAAAAGTAACGACACGCGCCAAACAAGTGTCCAACAATGGTTTAATAAATAACAAAACCAAAAGCCCAATAATGAACTTACTGCAATACGCCCGTTAACATTAACCACGGGGACAAAAAGGCTCAGCGCAAACAATAAAGCAAAGCCCATATGATAAGTGAGCGGCTGCATATGAATAGGAACCAGCACTAATATCGTGCTAAACAAAAAGCCATATACCAGTGCGCTGGTTTTGTATAAACACAAAACGCCCAAGCTAAACTGCAGCAACATAAATACAATAAAATGCGGTACTTTAACCCATTGTGATAGCGTTAAATCTAGCGCAATTAATACACTGGCTATAAGCCATGCATTACTGAGCGTTAATAGTTTAATATCGACTAAATATAACCAAACTGATCGTGCAATAGTTTGCTGAAATAACCGCTGCTTACTATTTTTAATTGCTGACTTCATTGCGCTGAGCATCACACTTTGTAGTAACAAATAAAATAAAGCCATTTGTGCACCGTATTGGGGTGCTGCGCTGCTGTCTATAATTTTTCCAAGGCCTAAAAAAAGTAGCAATATCAAACCCAACACTGACGAGCCTAACACCACTAAAAATAACAACCCAAAGCTTTTTAGTTGTAACAATAATTGCGTGAGTTCAGTTTTGTAAGCCTGATAACGATAACCCATAAAAGAGCGATATTGCCCGATTGATTGTTTTAAATTTGCAATCATAACGGTATACACTCAAAGCCACGCTCAATAAATGGCGCTGGTTCATGGCAGGTGATGACTATTTGCCCATTTGGCTTACCTATTAGATATTCATCAAGCAGTACTAATAAATACTGAATACTGGCTTGATCAAGTGCTGCGCTGGGTTCGTCTAGAAGTAAATAAGGTGCATCACGCATAAGCGCTAAAATTAACTGGCATTTCTTTTGATTACCTGACGACAGGGCATCAAAACGAGTATTTAAAAATTCATTGAAATTAAACCCATCTATTATTGTCGTTGGCCAATCACAACCCAGCGTATTCACGGACAAGTTAATAATTTGCTTTGCCGTAAGAAAGTCAGGTAAAGCAATACAGTCTGAGGCTATAGCAACTTGTTTATGCGGTTCGGTTAATGCTTTTTTAGAAAATAAAATCTGCCCACTTTGGCGCGTTTCGAGCTCTGCCAACATCATCAACAACGTTGTTTTACCTTGGCCATTAGGCGCTTCAATGCATATTTTAGGTGCACAAAACTGCACACTATAACCACTGTACAATACGTTTTCAGCAAACTGTTTATGTAACCCAATGACTTCTATCATAAATACTCCCTGATTTTGAAAGTGAATTATAACTGGTTTTCTATTTTCGTGGGCTACATGGTTTGTAACACTTTATTGCAGTTCGAATAGGCTAATTACTTGCGTTTAAAAAACCTTCGGTTAACACTAAAAGTCCATAATTATAATCCAAGGAATGTATCTATGAAAAAAGCCCTCAAATTTGCCTGTATTACCTGTGCAGTATCAATTGCATTAACAGGTTGCAGTCAATCTAATAATTCAGCCTCTACCCCTGTGGCAACTGAGCAAACACGACAAGTAAAAACCTATAACGCTAAAACCTTTTTTGATACAACATCTATCATGGGCAGTAGCTTTTCCCCGACTGGCGATAAAGTTCTAGTTAGTAGCGATGAAAGCGGTATTTACAGCTTGTATGAAGTTGACGTAAAAACAGGTAGCAAAACGCGCCTAACCAATTTTGAAGACAGCACCTACCCTATTCGCTATTTCCCAAATGATGAGCGTGTACTATTTACCAAGGACTCAGGCGGTAATGAGCGCTACCATGTTTATGTGCGTGAAGTTGATGGTTCAATCAAAGATTTAACCCCAGGGGAAGAAACCCGCGCGAGTTTTGCAGGCTTTACTAAAGATGGCAGTCAGTTTTTTATTACCAGTAATCAACGCGATGCCAAGTTTATGGACTTGTATCGCGTAGATAGCAAAACCTATAAAGTCACGCCCGTTTATCAAAACACACAAGGACTAGATGTGGGCGCAATTAGCCCCGATGGACGCTACATTGCGCTGTCTAAAAATAATACCAATAAAGACAGCGATACGTTTATTCTTGATACCTATAAGAAAACCCTCAAGCCGCAATTAATTTCAAAACACGATACACCAGCACAATATACGCCTGAGACCTTCTCTGTAGACAGCAAATATTTATACTACTCAACAGACGCTAAAGGAGAGTTTTCAGAGGTGTGGCAATATGAGCTCGCCACAGGCAAGCACAGTCCAGCATTAAAAGATGATTGGGACGTTAGCTTTATTGATTTTTCTAAATCTGGGCGATACCAAGTAAGCGGTGTAAATGCTGATGCCAGCACAAAGGTCACAGTAAAAGACACGCAAACAGGGGATGAAATTGCCATGCCTAAATTACCTGCGGGAAATCTTCGTGGTGTGAATTTCTCAAGCGATGAGAAAACCATGGCGTTTTATTTAAATTCAGATACCTCACCAAGCAACTTATTTGTTTGGCAAGTTAGCAGTAATGAAGCCAAGCAACTTACCAACACATTAAGTGAAGATATAGATCAAAACGACTTAGTAGAGAGCACCATTGTGCGCTTTAAAAGTTTTGATGGTTTAGAAATACCGGGCGTATTATACAAACCAAAACAAGCCAGCAGCACCAATAAAGTACCTGCACTTATTTGGGTGCATGGCGGCCCAGGTGGGCAAAGCCGAACTGGTTATAGCGCAATGCAGCAACATTTAGTTAATCATGGCTATGCTATTTTTGCCGTCAATAACCGCGGTAGCTCAGGCTATGGTAAAACATTTTTCCATTTAGACGATAAAAAACATGGCACCGATGATCTACAAGATATTATCTACGGTAAAAAACACTTACAAAGCCTAGATTGGGTCGATGCAGATAAAATCGGCATCATGGGTGGTAGCTACGGCGGTTTTATGACCGCAGCCGCGCTTGCCTTTAAACCGGAAGAGTTCAAAGTAGGTATCAATATTTTTGGTGTGACTAACTGGGTACGCACACTGAACTCAATTCCACCATGGTGGGAAAGCTTTAAAAAGGCGCTTTACGATGAAATGGGCGATCCTGCCACCGATGGTGAACGTCACCGTGCTATTTCACCGCTGTTTCATGCCGATAACATCACTAAGCCTTTAATGGTAATACAAGGTGCTAATGATCCACGCGTATTACAAGTTGAAAGCGATGAGTTGGTTACTGCGGTTAAAGCTAATGGTGTGCCAGTAGAATATGTATTATTTGATGATGAAGGACACGGTTTTAGCAAAAAAGAAAACCGTATCAGCGCCTCAAACGCCTACCTCAACTTTTTAGATACTTACTTAAAAGAGTTATTTGGCCCACAAGGATAATTGCAAGCCAATTTATATTAAAGCCTGCTGCGTTTTCATGTACGCAGGCTTTTTATTACTTTTTTATTGCTTGGTTAATCTGGGTTCCAGTAAAGCGAACGCCAAACCAAATACAGCAGCCAAAATACCTAAAAACTCAAACCAACTATTGCCTGCATGTGGTATTGTTCGCGAGAGTTCATCTACGTTATAAAGTCGTTTACCTCCCTCGACTTCTTCAACAAATGATTCACCGATGTATTCATCCATTAACTTAAAACTGGGTACCCTTCTGGCCAGCATTTCACGCGTTTTTTCCTCTCTTTTCTCTCGGTTTGAATCAATAATATAATTGCTCCAATGAGTAAAAACATTCAGGGGTTCATCTGTTTTGATCACACCCAGTGATTTGTATTCGTAAAAGCGTTCATTGAACAGATAATTTTTATGTCCTGCATAAAATAATGCACAGCCAAAAGAAATCAGAAACATAGCGAGGTATATAATTTTACGCTGTGCGACTGAGCTTTTTACTGCTTTACTTTTAAACCACAGCTCTAAATCGGGTATTTGCATGAGTCTTGTTTTGTCATGGCTGTAGGTAAGGGGCTTCATAAACTCATCAATTGAAAGGTCTAATGCTATCAATAAAGCTCTAAATATTTCATTCGAGGGAATTGATTTATCGTTTTCAAGTTTTGATAAATAACTTTGCTCTATACCCGCTTGCTGGGCAAATTCAGGTTGGCTCAATTTTTTATTATTTCTTAGCTGCTTTAATTGCTGACCTAATGTACTCATCTTAATGCTTCCTTTTTTAAAGTGAGATTAGATTCTTGGTAATTCATGCAGAGATAAGAAGCTGAATATTGAAGAATAGACAAGAATATTAGCAGGTTAGTATATAAGAGTCGAGCTGATAGCTGATAGCTGATAGCTGATAGCTGATAGCTGATAGCTGATAGCTGATAGCTGATAGCTGATAGCTGATAAAAATGATGTTTGGATTTATTAATAAGTAAATTATTTATTGCTTGTTATTGAGGAAATAACAAGTGGCGGAGTGGACGGGACTCGAACCCGCGACCCCCGGCGTGACAGGCCGGTATTCTAACCAACTGAACTACCACTCCGCAG